>JBPCJQ010000077.1:0-12239 GCA_051005135.1 Acidimicrobiales bacterium | reverse complement strand
GCAGGACAGGAGGATTCCAGTTCACATTGGCACCAACCACAACCGTGGAGGAGTGGCCCATGCGCCTGCGAACCGGTTCATGCCATGGATCGCCGATTCGACACTGGATCAGGATGCTGGTGGTGTCACTCCTGTTGACGTCGGTGCTCGCCGCATGTGGCGGCAGCGGAACAAAGACCAACGCTGGCGCGGGCTCGGGAACATCGACCGACACCATCGTCATCAAGAACTTCAGCTTCATGCCCTCGACCGACACCGTAAAGCCAGGTGTAACGGTCACGGTCAAGAACGAGGATGGTACCGCCCACACCTTCACGGCGACCGGTAGCGCCAGGGGAACGTTTGATATGGGCAACATCAGCGCCGGTCAGACCAAGACCTTCACCGCCCCCTCGAAGAAGGGCACATACCCATATCTCTGTACGATCCACAACTACATGAACGGCACGTTCACGGTGGTCTGACGGAACCGCGCTGAGCTGCCGCGGCGAGCGGCGAGGGGTCAGGTCCGTATTCAGACGCCGGTCCGCAACATCGGCCGCCCCGGTGTAGCATTAGCGGCGATCGCCGCCGTCGACATTGCCCTTATGGGACTTGAAGGCCAAGCTGCACGAGATGGCATTGGTCGACCTGCTCGGTCGTGCCCGCGACGAGGTGCCCGTTTACGGCAGCGGTGGGTTCACGGCGATCGGGATCCCCCGGGTGAAGATGAAGATCGCCATTGCGTGGGGTAGCCGGCCGGGCCGAGACCTGGAGCGGATCACCAAGGTGCGCGCTGCCATCGGTGACCAGGCCGAGCTCTTCGTCGACGCCAACGGCGGCTACACGCGCAAGCAGGCCGTCCGCCTGGCCCGCCACCTGAGTGAACAGGGCGCCACCTGGTTCGAGGAACCCGTGTCCTCCGACGATCTTCACGGGCTGAACGAGATCCGCGCCATGACCGACATGAACGTGGCCGCCGGCGAGTACGGCTCTGACCTCGTCTACTTCGAGCACATGTGCGAAGCCGGTGCGGTCGACGTGCTCCAAGCCGACGTGTCGCGCTGCGCCGGGATCACCGAGTGGATGCGCGTCGCCGCAGTCGCCGCGGCCCACGGTCTCCAGGTTTCCGGCCACTGCGCCCAGTCGCTGCACGCCCATCCGGCCTGCGCCGTCGCCAACATCCGCCACCTCGAGTACTTCCACGACCACGCGCGCCTCGACCGGCTGCTGTTCGACAGAGTCCTCGATCCCAACGGCGGGTGTTGTGCCCCGACCGGACTCGAGCTGGTATCGGGCTCGAGCTGAAGGCAGCCGATGCCGAGAGGTACCGAAGCGCATGAAGGAGCTGGGATGTCACATCGGGTAGTCGTCGTGACCGGCGCGTCAGGAGGCGTGGGCCGTGCCGTCGCCCGTCGCTTCGGGGAGGCGGGCGACACAGTGGCCGTCGTCGCCCGCGGCCAGGCTGGCCTGGAGGCGGCGGCCGCCGAGATCGACGCCGCCGGCGGGCATGCGGTGGTGATGAGGGCCGACACATCGGTCGCCGAGCAGGTGCAAGATGTGGCCGACCGGGTGGAGCGCGAGGTTGGGCCGATCGACGTGTGGGTCAACGACGCCTTCACGTCGGTCTTCGCGCCGTTCACCGAGATCACCGCCGACGAGTACCGGCGGGTAACCGAGGTCAGCTACCTCGGCTACGTCTACGGCACCCAGGCCGCCCTCCGCCACATGCGCCAGCGCGACCGAGGCGTCATCGTGCAGGTCGGCTCCGCGCTCGCCTATCGTGGCATCCCCCTGCAGTCGGCCTACTGCGGGGCCAAGCACGCCATCCAGGGCTTCACCGAGTCGGTGCGGTGCGAGCTTTTGCACGAGCGCAGCCGGGTGCGCATCACGATGGTGCAGATGCCGGCGTTAAACACGCCCCAGTTCTCCTGGGTGCTGTCCCGCCTGCCTCGCCATCCCCAACCCGTGCCGCCCATCTACCAGCCCGAGGTGGCCGCCCGCGCCGTGCTGTGGGCGGCCGAGCACGACCGCCGCGAGTGGTGGGTGGGGGCCAGTACGGCGGCCACGCTGCTGGCCAACGCGGTCGCACCCGGGGTGCTCGACTGGTACCTGGCCCGCACCGGCTTCGACAGCCAGCAGACCAGCCAGCCCGTCGCCGATGACCGGCCCGCCAACCTGTGGGAACCGGTCGATGGCGCTGACGACTACGGCGCCCATGGGATCTTCGACGACCGCTCTCACTCAGCCAGCCCCCAGTGGTGGGCGACGGCTCACCGACGCCAGCTCCTGGCCGGGGCCACCGGGGTCGCTGCCGCCGCGCTGGGATGGCGATCGCGCCGACGCCGGTGAGGCCCATCGGCGTCGTCCGGTTGGCCTACGGGACCGTCCTCGCCCTCCGTCCCAGCGTTCTTCTCGGAACCGCACACGGTCGGCCGGGAGACTCGAGGTTCGCCGTCGGCGTGCGACTGCTGGGCCTCCGTCACATCGCCCAGGCGCTCCTATCGGCCCGCTACCGCAGCCGGACGGCACGCCGCCTCGGCGCCGCCGTCGACGGGCTCCACGCCGCCACCGACGTCGTGTGCGCCCTGGTCGACCGCCGTCGAGCCCGACCCGCCTGCATCGACGCTGCAGTCGCGATCGCGCTCGGCGCCGGAACCCTCGCCACCGGCCGTCAACTCCCGAGATGAGCCACCGACGCTGTCTTCGCCCGATCGGTCGCCCCGCGATCCGGCCACCGGCGTCGCGTTATCGCTCGACCCGGACCACCTCGAGGACAAGCTGGTCAACCGCACGGGGACAACTGAGCCCCGGCGAATGGCCGGTCTTGGCCGGTCACAGAACCGCCTCCGGTCACGAGGGTAAGGCGCAGCCGTGGCTTATCGACCTCGATATACTAGGCGGTGTGTACGGTACCTTCGTCCGTGCCGTCCGTGAGGCCCGGGCTCTCACCCAGAAAGAGCTGGCGGATATCTCGGGTGTCCGCCAGTCGAACATCTCGGCTATCGAAAGCGGCCGCCGGGTACCCTCGGCCGACACGCTCAACCGGCTGCTCGTAGCCTGCGGCTTCGAGATCACCGCAACCGCCGGGAATCGGAGGGTCTACTGCCCGCTCCCACGGGGAGATTGGTTCCCCGACGAGGACCTCCCCGCTCGGTTACCCCAAGACCCTCCCGACGAGCCCTCCGGCCTGGCATCCACCACTTCGATGGAAGAGCGGGTCCGGGTCATCACCTCGCTTCTCGATGCCGCGGACGCGTCCCGCCGGTGAGCCTCGTCGATCTGGTGGTCGACGTTCATCGCCACCTCCTCTCCGCCGGCCAGGTTGACCTGCGTGCCATCGCCCGATCACATCGGCGGCTCGACCTCGACTACATCGAGGACCAACTCATCGCTCTGCGCGGCCGACCATGTACCCGAGGATCATGCGCCTGCGGACCCTGGCACGAGCCCCGGAGGGATGAGCAGAGGCTGATCCGTCGACCAATCGTTCGCTGCCGCACCTTGCCTTCGCCTGGACGGGGGCGAGCACCGAGGAGCTGGTGTCGCACCGAGGCACTCTTCGGCTCGGGCTAGCGAGCGAGATCGAGCTGTCGCCGAAGGCGTCGATGCCGTGGTTGCGGCCGCCGTTCGTCACCCGGTGGCGCCCGTCAAACCCGACTTTGACAAGATTTGGCCCTTCCGAAGAGGTCGCAACGCTGTGACCTGCATGTTTAGCTCCTGAGGGAGGGGCGCCGGGCCAATATGTAGTGACAACATGGTGCTTGCTTCTCGGTCTGTTATGTCGGAGAATAGGCGCAGTGTTCGTCAAGACGTCGACCGTGCGCAGGGACAACAAGGTCTACGAGTACCTGAGCCTGGTGGAGGCCGTGCGCGACGGCGCCCGCACCCGTCACCACACGGTGTTGCGCCTGGGCGAGGCCAGCGTGCTGCGAGACACCGGCCAGCTCGAGCGCATCATCGCCGCCCTCCAGCGCCACGTGGCCGGCGAGTGGGTGCACACCGACGACATGGAGGCGACCGACGCCCGATCCGTGGGGGCGGTGGCAGCGGTGGCCGCCTACTGGGGGCGCCTGGGGCTGGGGCCGCACTTCGGTGGCGGTGTCGAGGCCGACGCAGTGTTCGCCATGGTGGCCAACCGGCTGTGCGACCCGTGCTCCAAGCGCCGGGTGCCCGAGTGGTTCGCCGACGACGTGGCCGCTCCCGACGGCTTCGCCCACCCGCCCCTGCATCGCTACTACCGAGCCGTCGACGTCGTGGCCCAGACCAAAGAGGCCACCGAGTCCCACCTCTACGCCCGCCTCACCGACCTGGCCAATCTCGACCTGCGCCTGGTCTGCTACGACTTGACCTCCACCTACTTCGAGGGCGAGGTGCGCCACTCTGAGCGCTTCGCCTCCCGGGCCTTCGGCTACTCCCGGGACCACCGAGGTGACCGTCCCCAGATCGTCATCGGCTTGTTGACTACCGGCGACGGCATCCCCATCGCCCACCACGTGTTCGCCGGCAACACCGCCGATGTGTCCACCCTGCCAGGGGTGCTCGCCGACCTGTCGAGGCGCTTCGCAGTAGGCAGTATCCCCGTGGTCGCCGACCGTGGGCTCATCTCCGCCGACAACGTGCAAACCCTTACGGACAAAGGCTTCGACCATGTCCTGGCCACCCGCCTGCACCGCGATCCCACCTGCGCCGCCGCCCTCGAGGCGTCGGCACGCCCTGATGCGCGCTGGGTGCCGGTGCCCGAGGCCGCCTCGGCCGCCTGTGAGGTCACCCTGGACGGGAAACGGGCCGTGGTGGTCGCCAGCTTCGAGCGCTGGGTGCGCGACTCGACACGCACCGCTGAGTTGGTTGCGGCCACCTCCGACAAGCTGCGAGCCCTGGAGGCCCGAGTGCGCGCAGGGTCTCTCGCCGACGCCGCCAAGATCGGCCGGGCGGCACAGCGCATCCTCGGTGAATCGGGGGTGGGACGGCTCTTCGAGGTGGAGATGTCGAGGGGGCTGTTCGTGTGGCACTACCGCGACGCGGCGTTGGACTACGAGAAGACCCTGGCCGGACGCTACGTGCTGGTGACGAGCCTGAGCCCCGCCGCCGCCTCCACCGCCCACGTCGTGATGGCCTACCGCCGGCTGCTGGAGGTCGAGCACCGCTTCCGAGTGCTCAAGGACTTCTTGCACCTGCGACCGGTGTTCCATTGGACCGAGGACCGGGTGCGCGGCCACGTCGCCATCTGCGTCTATGCCGGCGTGATCGAGGCCCTCATGGCCGCCGACCTGTCGACCGCCGACATTCGCGACCCCGACCTCGACGATCAGCACCTCAGCCCTGCCCGGGCGCTGCGAGAGCTCGCCCGGATCCGGGCCGTGGGCCTCGACGCCGGCGACAAGCGCATCGAGCTCGTCACCCGCCGCACGTCGCTGCAGACCAAGGTCCTGGCCGCCTTCGGCGTCGACACCACGGAGTGGTCCCGAGCCCGAATCGCGTAACCGCAGGTCAACCGACCCGCGTAGTGACAAACACCTCTTGGCGCGTCTCGTTGACCAGCACTTTCCCGATCACCCTGTCAAAGTCGGGTCAAAGCCCCTGGCACAGCCAGCTGGCGCGACGGACGCGCGATGGAGCCAGCCACTTCATAGCGAGCGTCCGTCCGTCCGTCGGGAAGGCGGGATTCGAACCCGCGGCCTCAGCGTCCCGAACGCTGCGCGCTAACCAAGCTGCGCCACTTCCCGGTGGGCGCGATGCTACTGCAGGCCTCCGCCCTGGCTCCCCGGGTTTACCGTCACGGGCTTGTAGGCGTCGTCCTCGAAGGTAGCCCCGGCCAGCACCTGCCTCACCGCCCGAGCTAGCCGGAGGGCATCGAGGGGCTTGATGACCCATCCCTGGGCGGCCGAGCGCCGGGCCAGGAACACGTCAGCCCGCCGGTCGAGGAGCATGAGCACGGGGACGTGGGGCAGCCGGCCGGCGCCCTCCTCCAGGCGCAGCTCCATGCAGGCGGCCATGCCGCCCATCTTGCCGATCTGCAGGTCCAGGATGGCCAGATCGGGGGTCTTCTCGCGCACGGCAGGCAACACCTCGGCCCCCCGGTTCAGCTCCCGCACAGTGGTGCCGGGCCCCTCGATGGCCGACCTCACGTCCCGGCGAACGGCATCGGAGTCGCTCACCACCAGCACGTCGGGCACAGGCGCAGAGGGTAGCCGCCCCTCTCCTTGGGTAGCATGCCTGGACCGCGGGCGGGGCTCACCACTGGAGGCTGCGTGCTCAACATCCAACTCGACGAGCACCACGACTACACGGTCTGCCGGCCTGTCGGAGAGCTCGACGCCTACACCGTGGGCCAGTTTCGCGAGGCGCTGGGCGAGCTCGCCAACAAGCCCAAGCTGCTCATCGACATGTCAGAGGTGCCCTTCGTTGACTCTGCCGGTCTGGGCGCCCTGATCGGGGGCATCCGCCGGGCCCGTGAGGTGGGCGGCGACGTCGCCGTCTACTGCAACCGGCCCACCCTGGTGCGCCTCCTGCACACCACCGGGTTCGACCGAATCGTCACTGTCACCGAGACCCTCGACGAGGCGGCCCGCTCCCTGGTCGACCCGGGCACCGACGGCCCCACGCCAGCCACCACCTGAGCCAGCGGCCCTGAGCCCGAGCGGCTCTCTGAGCGGAAGACTCAGGCAAGCAGCGGGTCGTCGGCGGCGAAGAGGTGCTCGGCGACCTGTAACAGGCCAGCTACGTCGTGCACGTCGGAGGCCAGCAAAGGCACCCGCACCGCCGGAGCCGGTGCAACCCTGGCCACCAGGCGAGCGACGTGAGCCTCTTCGCCGTCGGCCAGCTGATGGAGGTCGGCCAGGTTGTCGTACAGAGCACCCAGAGAGGTGCCGGCGAGGGTCCGGGCCCGCTCGCGATCGACCTCCGACCACTCGTCCCCGTAGCGGGGGTGCATGCGGTTGACCACGAGTGCCGTCACTTCGATGCCGGCCTCGCCCAGCTTGTCGGCGAAGAACTCCGCCTCCGCCACCACGTCGGGGCGCGGCGCGGCTACGAGCAGGAAGGCGGTGCCAGGATCGGACAAGAGCTCGTTGACCCGCGCTGCCCGCCGCCGGAAGCCGTCCTCCATGCCCTCGAACGCCTGGAAGAAGCGCACCGCGTCGGACACTACGTCGGACCCCACCACCCGCCCGATGGTGCGCAGCAACGCCTGGGTGGCCATACTGACCGCTTTCATCGACGCCCGGGTGGGCAACATGAGCAGGCGGAAGATGCGGTTGTCGAGGAGGCGGGTGAGGCGGCGGGGGGCGTCGACAAAGTCGAGGGCGTTGCGGGTGGGTGGTGTGTCGACGACGACCAGGTCGAAGCGCCCGTCTTCGTGCAGCTCGTACAGCTTCTCCATGGCCATGTACTCCTGGGTTCCCGACAGGGCCCCCGAGATGTTGCGGTAGAAGCGGTTGGAGAGGATGGCCTCGGCCTGGGCCGGCCCGGGGGCGTACTTGGCCACCAACGAGTCGAAGGTGCTCTTGGTGTCGAGCATCAGCGCCCACAGCTCGCCGGCGACGTCGTGTCCCTCCACCCGCGTCGGCGTGTCGGACAGCGACTCCAGGCCCAGGGCGTCGGCCAAGCGCCGGGCGGGGTCGATGGTGACCACGACGGCCCGCCGCCCGCGGCGAGCGCCCTCCACCGCAACCGCCGCGGCAGTGGTGGTCTTGCCCACGCCTCCGGGGCCGCAGCAGATGACGACCGACCGCTCCCCGATGACGTCGACGAGCGGGGAAGTCACGACGCCTCCATGGCTTCGACGGCAACCTCCAGTGCGTCGGCCAGGTGGTCTATTTGGGGAAGACCCATGCGCACGTCGAACAGGGCGGGCAGGTGCAGCTGGGGCAGGGCCAAGTCGTCGCCGAGGCGAGCCACCTGGCTGGCCTGCAGGGCCTGGCGGCGGGCACGGAAGGCGGCGGCGGCCCGGAGGGCGTCGGCCTCACCCGGCCGCAGGGTCACCGACGCTTCGGCGGCCGCGACCTCGGGATCGACGTCGAGGCCCTCCCGCCGCGGGTAGAGGCCGTTCACCACCACCGGCCCCAGATTGGTGCCCACCTCTTCCTCCAGGGCGTAGGCCGTCTCCACCACCTCGTTCACCGGCGTCTCCTCGGCCAGGGTGACGAGCACCACCTGGCAACGGGCGGGGTCGGTCACCAGCTCGAGAACCTCGGCCGCCTGGGACTGGATGGGCCCGGCCGTGACCGTGTCGAGCAGGGCTCGGGGGCTCATGAGGAACCGCACCGCGTGGCCGGCGGCAGGGGCGTCGAGCACGATGAGGTCGGCCGCCCCGGCCCGCTCGAGCTGCTTGACCTTGCCGAGCACCAAGATGTCCTTGATGCCGGGCGTGGCCGTGGCCACCACCTCCACGGCACCGGAGCGGCTGAGGCGGCGCGACACCCGCTTCATGCCGTGCTCGTCCAAGTACTCGAGCAGGGCCAGGTCGGGCGTCAGGGTGCGGGCTCGCACCTCGCCCCGGCCCTCCGGAGTGGCCGGTGCCAGCACCACCTCGTCGTAGACGAGGTCGTCGCCCCCGAAGATGGTGGCCAACCCGCTCTTGCCCTCCACCTCCACCACCAGCACCGACATCCCCAGCCGTGACGCCATGCGGGCAAGGGTGGCGGTGACCGTCGTCTTGCCGACGCCGCCCTTGCCGGCCACGATGGCGACCCGGGACTGGCGACAGAGCTCATGAGGATCCAACCGTCCCCCTCGGAACCATCTCCCTAGCGGGACCCGACGTCCCTCGGAGGCCTCGATCCGCAGATTAGCCATCGCCCTGGTGCTCGCTGGCAGCCTGGCCGTCGCCGCCCTGCCGTTGCGGGCGGGCGCCCAGGCGGCGGGCACCAACCGGGCCGTCGACGTGATCGAGCTGAGCGGTCGCATCGACCCCATCCAGGCCGACTTCCTGAAGCGTTCGATGGCGGCCGCGGCCCGCAGCGACGACGAGGTGCTCGTCGTCCAGCTGGACAGCGGCGGGGCCCTCGTCGACCAGGCCAACCTCGACACCCTCACCGCTCGCATGGCCCGGTCCCGGGTGCCGGTAGCTGTTTGGGTGGGACCCAGCGGGTCGCGGGCCTACGGAGGGGCGACCCGGCTGCTCGAAGCGGCCGCAGTGGTCGGCATGGCCCAGGGCACTCACGTCGGCAGGGACCCTCGCGGGCCTACCGGCCGCCCCCTGTCGGTCTCGCGGTCGTTGAGCGCCGGCGAGGCCAAGGCCCGGGGCGCGGTGAACGTGGTGGCCCCCACCCTCGGCGAGTTCGTCGTCGGCCTGGACGACACCCATGTCGGCGGCCGGGTGCTGTCCACCGCCCGCACCGGGCCCCGCGGTCGCGAGCCCATCGGCACCGTGCGCTTCGCCAAGCTCGGCATCCTCGAGCGGGTCTTGCACGGTGCCGCCAGCCCCGCGGTCGCCTATCTGATGCTCATGGTGGGGCTACTCCTGGTGGTCTTCGAGTTCTTCACCGCCGGGGTGGGCCTGGCCGGCGCGGTGGGGGCGGGCGCCCTGGTGCTGTCGGCCTACGGCTTGGCCGTGCTGCCCACCAGCCTCCTAGGGCTGGCCCTGGTGGCGGTGGGAGTGGGGGGCCTGGCCGTCGACGTGCAGGCCGGCGCCCCCCGCTCGTGGACGGTCATCGGCACCCTTGCCCTGCTGGGCGGCTCGTGGCGCCTCTTCCCCGGCGGCCTGGCTCTGTCCTGGCTGACGATCGTGGTGGTGGTAGGGGGGGCGGTGCTGGCCATGGTGGCGGGCATGGCCTCCATGCTGCGGGCCCGCTTCTCCACGCCCACCATCGGGCGGGAGTCGATGGTGGGGCGCATGGGAGAGGCGACCACTGGGCTCGACCCCGAGGGCACGGTGCGCCTGGGGGGGGCACTGTGGCGAGCCCGGACCAACCGGGCCACCCCGATCTCCTCCGGTGGCTCAGTCAGGGTGGTCGCCATCGACGGCCTGCTCCTCGAGGTGGAGCCCGAGACCGGCGGCGCCAAAGACGCCGGGCACTGAGTCGCTGGCGGCGGGCACCCGGTTCCTTCGGACGGCTCATTGCGTTCAGCCATGCAGGGGGCCGCCGTTGACGACGGGACAGCCTCGCGCCTGGTCCTACCTGCTGGTACGCGCCGAATAGACCCTTGTCAGGGGCGCGTAGCGGCGGTAGGTTCTGCCTCAGCCAGGGAGGGGGCGCTCAGTGAGCAGTCAGCGCGTCGAGGGGCTGTGGCAGGACAAGGCGGCCTGCAGGGGTCCTCAAGCCAGGGTGTTCTTCCCGCCATCGCGCCTCGAGCGCAAGGACGAGCGCGACGACCGGGAGATGCACGCCAAGGCCATCTGCGCCTCTTGCCCGGTTCGTCGTCCCTGCCTCGACTACGCCTTGGAGATCCGTGAGCCCCACGGCATCTGGGGGGGTCTCAACGAGCTCGAGCGCAAGGCCGTCATCGCCTCCCGGGCCGGCTAGGGCCGATCGCCTGGCGGCGGCAGCCGGGGCCCACCCACCCGAAGGTCGCCCCGGCGGCGGGTGACGCCGGTGGAGTCAAGGATGGCGAGCAAGGGCAGGACGTGCTTGCGGGTGACGCCCAGGGCGTCGCGGGCCTGGGCCACGGTGAAGCCCTCGGGGTCGGCGCCAAGGAGGACGGCCATGGCCCGGGCCGCAGCGTCCACCGCCGAGGGGGCGAAGTACAGGCCGTCGCGCTCCACCACTATGCCCCGACGGACGAGCTCCCGCAGCTCGGCGCGGTCCACACCAGACGGCTCGGGGGGAGCGAATGGCGCCGCCTCCAGGGCGGCCACGAAGGGATGCCCGGCCAGGGGGTCGGCGGCCTCGGCCCGCCGCACCCGGCCCTCCACCACGACCACCCCTTCGACGCCGCCCAGCAGGGCCCGCTGACGCTCGTCGAGAGTCGCGGCGTCGAGGCCCAGAGGGCCGGCGGCGTCCACCCCCTGGGCCAGCCGAGCCCGATCAGCGGTCAGCGCCTCGTCGGCCACCACCCAGCGCCCGACGGTGGGTTGGCGGCGTTCACCGGTGAGCCGCTCCAAGGTGTCGGCGTCGACCCATCCCCGCTCGCTGACTACCCGGTCGACCGAGCGGGAGGGCCGGGCCCGCGTGGCGGCCAGCACGGGCGACACGTCGAGCACCTCTCCCCCACCGACCGTCTCGTCGCGCCCGCTCTCACGCAGTACGTAGCGGTCACCGGGTAGGAGCGGCAGGGTCTCGGGCAACCGTAAGCGCACCAGCCCCTCGTCGCCGGGCAGGATCGCCGCCGCGCCTCCCAGCACCCGTACCGTCACGGGGTGCTCACCGGAGCCCACGTAGGCTTGATAGGCACCCTTGCGGCCAACCTCGTGGTCGAGGTTGGCGAGCACGCGCAGCGAGGCGTCGAAGGTGCGAGTGGCGTGCCACTGGCGGGGACGCACCAAGACGCTGCCCCGGGCCAGTTGGCCGCGGGAGATGCCCGAGAGGTTCACAGCCACCCGGCTGCCCGGTGGCACCCGCTGGTGGCTCTGCTTCAGGCTCTGCAACCCACGCACCCGGACACGGGTGTCACCAGGCAGCACCACCAGCTCGTCGTCGACGTTCAGGCCGCCCCCGGTGAGCGTGCCGGTGACCACCGTGCCCGAGCCTCGAGCCGCGAAGACCCGGTCGACCCACAGCCGGGGTCGGCCGAGGTCGGGGGCGGCAGGCGTGGTCGACAGCAGCGAGTCGAGCCCGGTCCTGAGATCGTCGAGGCCGATGCCGGCGGGCACGTCGACCTCGGCCACCTCGGCGCCGACCAGGAATGTACCGTCCAAGTGGTCGGCCAAGTCGAGGCGGGCCAGCTCCCGGGTCTCGTCGTCGACAAGACCCACCTTGGTGAGGGCGATCATCCCCCGGTCGATGCCCAGCAGCTCGAGGATGCGGAGGTGCTCCTCGGACTGGGGCTTCCATCCCTCGGTGGCCGCCGCCACGAACAGGCAGGCGGCCACCGCTCCCACCCCGGCCAACATGTTCTTGATGAAGCGCACATGGCCGGGCACGTCGACGAAAGCCAGCTCCCGTCCCGAGGCCAGGGTGGTCCAGGCGAAGCCCAGGTCGATGGTGAGGCCCCGGGCCTTCTCCTCGGCGAAGCGGTCTGGGTCGGTGCCTGGGAGGGCGAGCACGAGCGTCGACTTGCCGTGGTCGACGTGGCCGGCCGTGGCCACCACGTGCATGGCCGGCGCTGTGCCGCCCTCGGCGGTCACGAGCCGTCGGCGGCCGGGGCCCGAGCGGCCCCTT
>JBPCJQ010000076.1:0-27405 GCA_051005135.1 Acidimicrobiales bacterium | reverse complement strand
CGGGCCAGGGGCGACGACGCCGACGAGCCGGTCCGCTTCGGCGGGCTCACCATGGACACGCGCAGCCGGGTTGCCACCATCGACGGCCAGCCCGTGGACCTGAGCCGCAAGGAGTTCGACCTCCTGTGGCACCTGGCCACCCGCGTGGGCGAGGTCGTCTCCAAGCGTGAGCTGCTGGCCGCAGTCTGGCGCCAGCCCTACGGAGGCCCGGAGAAGACCATCGACGTCCACCTGTCGTGGTTACGTTCCAAGCTGGGGGAGTCGGCAAAGTCACCCCGTTACCTGCGCAGCGTCCGAGGGATGGGCGTCATGCTGGTCGACCCCGATGCCCCGTGAGGGCCCGCCTGGCGCTCACCGCCGCGGCCGTGACCTCCATGATCGTGCTCGCCTTCTGCATACCCCTGGGTCGCCTCATCCAGATCGTGGCCGCCAACCGGGCACTCGATGCCGCCAAGCTGGAGTCCAGGTCACTGGCAGGCGCCATAAGCGCGGTGCCGGGACAGTCCGCCACCATCGCCCAGTTGGTGGCACAGGCCAATGCCGGCAGCGCCCGACCGATAACCGTCTACCTGCCTGGCGGCACCGTTCTGGGGCCAACGGTGCCGGTCGACGCCGAGGTCGAGCTGGCTCGTAAGGGTCGCTCGTTCACCGCCGCCGGCCCCGGGGGCGGCCGCGACATCCTCGTGGGTGTCGTCGGCCCTGACCCCAAGGCCGCAACCGTCGTGCGGGTCCGGGTCGCGGCTTCTCTGCTGCGGCGCGGTGTCCAACGAGCTTGGGCCATCGTGGCCGCCATCGGTTGCCTCGTAGTGGTTGTCGCCGTCGGCCTGGCCGACCGTCTGGCCCTGTCGATCGTCGGCCCCATGGGGGAGCTCTTCTCGGTGACCCGCCGGCTCCAGCGGGGCGAGCTGGGCGCCCGGGTCGTGCCCACCGGGCCTCCCGAGGTGGCCGAAGTGGGCCAGGCCGTCAACGGGCTGGCCGACCGTATCGGCGAGCTCCTCGCGGCCGAACGGGAAAGAACCGCTGACCTGTCCCACCAGCTGCGGACCCCACTGACCGCGCTCCGCCTCGACGCCGAGGGCCTCGCATCTCCCGCCGACCGTGTACGCATCGCCAACGACGTCGACCGCCTGGAACAGGTGGTCAGCCAGGTGATCCAGGAGTCGCGCGGCAGCTCGCGACACCTTGGAACAGGTGACGGTCGGGGTTCCTGCGACCTCGGCCAGGTGGTCCGCCATCGGTTGGCGTTCTGGTCGATCCTGGCCACCGGCCAAGGCCGGCAGTTGACCGCGGAGCTGCCTGGTGGCACCCAGCCCGTGGGCGTGTCACAGGGCGAGGTCGAAGTGTGCCTCGACGCCCTGGTCAACAATGTGCTCGCCCACACCCCGGGCGGCGCCTCCTTCTCGGTGCAGGTCGTCGCCAGCTCCAGCCGGGATTGGACACTGGTAGTCGAGGACGCCGGCCCGGGGCTACCCGGCAACGCGGTGCCTGTGAGGGGCGCCAGCGGAGGGTCGGGAACCGGCCTCGGGCTCGACATCGTGCGACGCACCGCAGAGGCCTCCGGCGGCCACCTCTCGGCTGGACGGTCGGCCGAAGGTGGGGCGCGCATCGAGGTCACGTTCGGGCCGCCTCCAGCCTCCTACTGACTCCCGGTCACGGCGCCTGCTTCGGAGGGCTCTGGTCGTAGTAGCGGATAGGCTGGCCGAAACAGACGACCTTGACGGATATGTCCTGGCCTGTGGCGAGAAAGTGGACGTCGACGTTGGCCGGTCCCCCCGAGACCACCTTCACCGAGTAGCCGTTGGCGGGGATGGCGGAGGTGAGCTCGATGAAGAAGCCGTTACAGGCCACGCTCACCACACCACCGTTGGTCGAGTAGGTCGCGGTCGGGGGTGAAGGCGGTTGGGACACCGGGGGGCCGGCAGGGATGCTGAGGGTCGGTCCCGGCGCCGCGGGCACGGGGGCTGGCGAGGGGTTGGCGGTGCCTGGCTGTGGGGACTGCGAAGACGCCGGCAGCGTCGAGCTCGGGCCGGCGGACGCCTTTCCCCGGTCAGCGGGTGGGCCGGTCGGGCTGCCCAGTTTCGGTGCCGTGCTCGTCGGTGGGGCCGGGGTCGCCGGCGGCCCCGACTGCAGCTCGCTCACCACGTCGCGGTGGGCGACCACCGAGGGAGGACGGTCGGTAACGTCGGCTGCGACAATGGAGGTCGCCGTCCAGATCATGGCGGTGGACGCCAGAGTGGCAACCAGCCACAGTGCCGCGCCGAGCAGTCGCGGCAGCGCCATTTCTACAGATTGGCCCTTCTCAGTCGCCCGGGGGATAAGGGAGCGCTAAATCACAGTGACTTCAGGTAATCGGGGGGGTCGTCGAGGGGCAGAGCCCCCCGACTGCGGGCAGCCAGCGCTCAAGCGCCGGGGGCAACGCCTCGAGTACTGCACAACGGGGTGGAACAGCCTGGAAGCCGTGGTGGCCATCGTCACCGGCGTGGCTTCGCACTCCCTGGCTCTTGTCGCCTTCGGCCTCGACTCCTGCGTGGAGGTGGTGGCGTCGCTCGTCGTCCTCTGGCACCTCGGGGGCGACGCCGAAGACGTCGACCCGGCGCGGGCGAGGCGGGCCCTGCGCCTCATCGCTGTCGCCTTCGCCGCGCTGGGCATCTACCTGCTGGGCGAGACCGTGCGCAGCCTGTTGGACCGAGCCTCCTCAGAGCCCTCGACCCTCGGCTCTGTCTTCATGGCCATGACGGTCGTGGTGATGCTCGCCCTGGCCCGGGCCAAGCGCCGGACCGGGCTGGCGCTGGACAGCCGCCCGCTGGTCGCCAACGCCTCGATGACTCGCCTCGACGGGTTCCTCGCGTTGGGCGTGCTCGCCGCCCTGGTCGCCGATCGGCTCGCGGGGTGGTGGTGGGCTGACCCCCTCGCGGCAGGCATCGTGGGATTGATAGCCCTCAACGAGGCTCGGCAGAACTGGCGGGCGGAGGCTGCAGCCCTTCCCAGCGGCCCCAGCGGCGCGGCATCATCGAGGCCATGAGGACGAGGGTTGGCAGCCTAGACGACCTGAAAGAACACGGACACCTGCTCGCCAAGGCCGGGGGCCATGGGGTGTGCGTGTTCTGGGACGGCGGGCGGGCGTGGGCTCTCGACGACCGGTGCCCGCACATGGGCTTTCCCCTCCACCGGGGCACGGTGGACCAAGGCCTCGTGACCTGCCATTGGCACCACGCCCGTTTCGACCTGGCAACCGGTGCCACCCTCGACCCTTTCGCCGACGACGGCCGGGCCTTCCCGGTGGAGATCGATGCAGGCGACGTCTTCTTGGTGGTGGAGCCGGGCGAGGACCAGGTCGGCCTGCTGCGCCGCCGCCTCCGCGAGGGCCTCGAGCAGGGTCTCACCCTGGTGACAGCCAAGTCGGTGCTCGGACTGCTGGAGTCGGGCGTGGACCCGACCGACATCGTGCGGGTAGGGCTGGAGCTCGGTACTGCCAACCGCCGTGAGGGTTGGGGAGCAGGACTCACCGTGCTGGTGGCCATGGCCAACCTCCTGCCCTGGCTCGATGCCGACGACGTGGCCCCGGCCCTCGTGCACGGGCTGGCCTTCGTGTCGCGCGACACCCGCAACCACCCGCCGGCGTTCTCCCTCACCCCGCTCGGTGGAAACGGCGAGGTTGCGGTACCGCCCGAGCGGCTGGCCTCATGGTACCGGCGGTTCATCGAGACCCGCTCGGGGGCGGCCGCCGAGAGGGTCCTCGTCACACAGGTGGCCACGGGCCGGCCACCGGACGAGGTCGCGGCCACCATGCTGGCGGCGGCGACCGATCACGTGTTCCTCGACGGCGGACACACCCTCGACTTCACCAACAAGGCGTTCGAGGCCCTCGAACTGCTGGGCTGGGATCTGGCTGCCGCAGTGCTGCCAACCGTCGTCGACCAGACCGCGGCGGCCACCCGGTCCGAGGAGGGAGGGCGGTGGCGCCATCCCCACGACCTGGTAGCCCTCGTCCGACGCACCGAGGCCCGGCTGATGGCAGCCGTCGCCACGGGCGGGCCGGGCATCGACGATCCCACCGGTGTCAGCGACCTCGGGTGGCGCCTGCTGGGCGACGACCCGGTAGCGGTGGCCGAGGCGCTGTGCGAGGCGGCCGACGAAGGTGCCACGGCTGAGCAGCTGGGGCGGGCCCTGGCCCTGGCCGCGGGCCTGCGTATCACCCGGTTTCACACCCAGAACGAGCTCGGCGACTGGGACACCGTCCATCACGGCTTCACTGCCGCCAACGCCCTGCACCAGTGCCTGCGCCGCCATCGGTCACCTGAGGCGGTGCGGGGAGTGGTGCACGGCGCCCTCAAGGTGTACCTCGACCGCTTCCTGAACGTGCCCGCCGCCCGCCTGCCACTCGGGGGTACCGGCGACTTGGCCGATCTCCAAGGGTGCTGGGACACCCAGGGTGGCGTCGACCGGGCCGGTGCCATCGCCTACGGCTTCCTCGAGGGCGGTGGTGATCCCCGCCAGCTGATTGCCATCCTGGCGCACTGCCTGCTCGGCGAGGACGCCCAGTTCCACTGGTACCAGACGGTGGAGGCAGCGGTTGCCCAGTACTCGGCGTGGCCCGAGGGGTCGAACGAGGGCGCCCTGCTGCTGGCTGGCACGGCGCGCTTCCTGGCCGCCCACACTCCGACCCGCCGGGAGCTGCCCCAGGTGGTGCGTATCGCCGCCCGCCTGCGGCGCGGCGAGGACCTCTTCGAGGCGGAGTAGGTGTCGAACTGGTCAGCCGGTGTCGCCACCCGTGTCGGACGGGGATTGGCGCTGCCGCCAGGCCGCCTCCGCTCTGGAGACAACCTCCCGCAGCGGCAGGCCGCTGCGGCGGGCGGCACGGGCGGCATCGTCGTACTCCACCTTGGACCGCCCGGGAGAGACCTTCACCCGCACCGGCACGCCGTCGACCTCCACCTCGTGCAGCTCGCGGGCGGCCGGCCACCGCTCGAGTGTCTGGCCCCGCACGCCCAGCGAGCCCGTCTCCGCCACCAGCACCTTGGCCACCGCCTGGGCCAGTGGAGAATCGGCCAGGGCGCTGACGGTGTGGGCGGGGCGACCCTTCTTCATGATGACGGGCGTTATCCAGGCGTCGTGGGCACCGGCTTGGAGGAGGGCGGACACGGCGTGGGCCAGAGTCTCACCGGTGGCGTCGTCGACGTTCACCTCCAGCAACACCGCAGGCTGGCCGCCGGTGCGCCCCGGCTCGCCTGTCTCCATCTCGGGCAGGGGGCGACCCAGAACCACCTGGGTGACGTTGGGGAGGCCATCCAGGTCGCGAGTGCCGGCACCGTAGCCGGTGACCTCCACCTCCACCGGGGGCAGCGGCCCCCAGCCTACGACCGTGGCGGCCAGCAGGGCCGCACCGGTAGGCGTGGTGAGCTCCAGCTGTACGTCTCGCCCGTAAGTGGGGGCACCCCGCAGGAGGTCCATCACCGCAGGGGCGGGGTTGGGGAGCATGCCGTGGGCGGAGCGCACCATACCCATGCCGGTAGCGACAGGGCTGGCCCACACCGAGGCCACGCCCAGCACCTCGAGAGCGGCGCAGGTGCCGACCACGTCGATGACGGCGTCGATCCCCCCCACCTCGTGGAAGTGCACCTGTTCGGGCGGGCGACGGTGGAGGCGTCCCTCGACCTGGGCCAGGGCGGCGAAGGCGGCCTGGGCCCGGTCGCGCACCCGATCCGGGAGACGGGCTTCGTCGACCAGCCCGGAGATGTGGGCGTAGGTACGCACCACGCCGTCGTCGGGCGCGCTGACGACGGCCCGCGTGGCGGCAATGCCGGCACGCAGAACGGGCTCGGCGTCGAGGCCCCAGCCGGTCATGGGGAGGCGGTCGAGGAGCGCCCTCACCTCGCCCAGGTCGGCGCCGGCGTCGAGGAGGCTGCCTAGGGCCATGTCGCCGGCGATGCCGGAGAAGCAGTGGAACCAGGCGGCCGACCCGCCGCTAACGTTCACCGCAGCATCCGGGCTACCGTGCAGGCGGCGCCGAAGCCGTTGTCGATGCCCACCACGGTGAGGCCGGCGGCACACGAAGACAGCATGGCGAGCAGAGCCGTCACCCCTTCCAGGGCGGCGCCGTAGCCGACGCTGGTGGGCACGGCCACCACGGGTGCCGGGGTCACGCCGCCGACCAGGCTGGCCAGGGCACCTTCCATCCCGGCCACCACCACCACCACGTCGGCGCTGGCCAGATCGTCGAGTGACATGAGCAGGCGGTGCACGCCAGCCACCCCGACGTCGGCGACCAACGTGGGCCGAAAGCCGTGGGCGGTGAGGGTGGCCGTGCACTCGGTGGCCACAGCCAGGTCGGCGGTGCCGGCGGTGAGCACCAGGATCCGGCCCGGCCTCTGGCCTGCGGGCCGCCAAGCGAGGGTCGGCCCTGTTCGCACCGCCCCGGCGTTGGCCTCTGCGGCCGCCGCGGCCTGGGCGTCGTCGGCCCTGGTGAGCAGCACCGGGCCGCCGCCGGGTTCGGCCAGCAGCTCGGCCACGATGGCCGCGCACTGCGCGGGCGTCTTCCCCGGGGCGTACACCGCCTCGGGCAAGCCCTGGCGCAGAGTGCGGTGGTGGTCGACGCGGGCGAAGCCGAGGTCGGCGAAGGGCAGGCGGCGCAGGCGGGAGACGGCCTCGTCGGCCTCGATGGCGCCCGAGCGCAGGTCGTCCAGCAGCCGGCGGAGAGTGGCCTCGTCCATTTTGCCATTCTGCCCCGATAACCCTGCCCTATTCTCGACCGATGACCACGCCCCAGCCCGCGCCGTCCCGTATCGCCTTCCTCGGGCCACCCGGCACCTTCAGCGAGGAGGCACTGCTGGGCCAGGCCGACCTGGCGGTCGGGGAGCTCCTGCCCATGCGCTCGTTCCCCCAGATCCTCGCCGCGGTGTCGGCGGGCGAGGTGGACGCCGGCTTCGTGGCGCTCGAGAACTCGCTCGAGGGCACGGTGCGCCTGGTCCTCGACGGTCTCATCTTCGAGCATGACCTGTTGATCCAGCGAGAGGTGGAGCTCGCCGTGCGCCAGCACCTGGTGGGCCCAGCAGGGACCAGCCTGGCCGATGTGCGCCGGGTGGTGTCGTTCCCCGACGCCCTGGCCCAGTGCCAGCGCTTCTTCGCCAGCCGGCTGCCCGGCGTGGAGCTGGTGGCCGCCAACTCCACGGCCGAGGCGGTACGCGAAGTGGCCACCGAGACAAGCCCTGGCACAGTGGCCTTGGGATCGGTGCTGGCCGCCAAGCTCTACGGCCTCGACCTGGTGGCGAGCGACATCGACGACCATCCCGAGAACGCCACCCGGTTCGTGGTGGTCAGCCGCGAGGGCATCCCCGCGCCGACCGGCCACGACAAGACGAGCGTCGTCTGCTTCCAGAGCGACGACCGCCCCGGCAGCCTGCACGGCATCCTCGGCCAGTTCACGGCCCGAAACATCAACCTGACCAAGCTAGAGTCCAGGCCCACCAAGCATTCCCTGGGCGACTACTGCTTCATCATCGATCTGGAAGGCCACGTCGACGACGAGGTGGTGGCCGACTGCCTGCGCGACCTCCACGCCCAGCTCGCCAATGTGAAGTTCCTCGGTTCCTACCCGGCCGCCGGCGAGCACGGTCCCGCCATCCGCCGCGACGCCGAGGCGGCGTGGAAGGCAGCCGACGAGTGGATCTCGTGGTTGCGGGGCCAGGTGCGCCGGTAACGTCGCTCCCTGACCGGAGGGATGGCAGAGCGGCCGAATGCGAGGCTCTTGAACAGCCTTGGGCGCGAGCCCCGTGGGTTCGAATCCCACTCCCTCCGCCAAGATGTTCGGCTGGGCCGAAGGCCAGGATGTTCCGCCGGGCGGAAGGCATGGTTTACCGAACGCCGGGTAGGCACTGCGCCATGGCTGCCCACCCTGCCCGCGACCAGCTCGTAAGTGGTCGTTACCAGTGGCGGGAAGAATTGGGAAGAGGCGGGTTCGGGGTGGTCTGGCGGGCCCATGACACACTCCTGCAGCGCGACGTGGCGGTGAAGGTGATCGAGTTCCCGCCCATCCTCGCCGACAGCGAGAAGGCGGCAATTCGCAAAAGGGTGCTGCGGGAGGCGCGGGCGGCCGCCCGGCTGAACCACCCGGGGCTGGTGACCGTGTTCGACGTGGTCGAGGAGGACGGGCGGCCTCTGATCGTCATGGAGCTGGTGAAGGCGCCCACTCTGGCCGCCCTGGTCGCCAGTCGCGGTCCGTTGACGGACGAACGGGTGGCTGCGATCGGCCTGAAGGTGCTCGATGCGCTGGAGGTGGCCCACGGCCAGGGCATCATCCACCGCGACGTCAAGCCTGCCAACGTCATGGTGGGCGACTCGGGCCATGTCCAACTGGGTGACTTCGGTATCGCCGCCGTCCTCGACGACCCAAGGGTGACGACCAGCGGGGCTCTGGCCGGCTCGCCCTCGTACATGTCACCGGAGCAGGCCCGCAACCAGACCCCGAGCGCGGCAACCGACCTCTGGGGCCTGGGAACGACCATGTACTTCGCCCTCGATGGGGAGCCGCCGTTCCGCAAGCCAGGGGCGATCGCCACGCTGGCCGCGGTCGTGCAGGAACCGCACCGGCCGCTGCAGCGAAGGGGCGAGATGGCCCGGCTGGTCGACGATCTCCTGTCCAAGGAGCCGCAGGACCGTCCCTCATCAGCCGAGGTTCGCCGCCGTCTCGAGACCATTGTGGCCGGCGGCAGCGCCGATGCCGCCGTGGACGGGTCGGCGACGGTCGAGCTCGACCCGGGGGCGGACTGGGCCGATGTGCCCGTCGCCGAAGCTTCCCCGGTTCCGACCCCCGCTCCCAATGCGGTTCCGGCCCCGGCCGCCGTGGAGGACGAGGCTGATGCGGAGCAACTCCCGGCATCGCCTTCCCCGGGCCCTCCAGCCCCCGCGGTGGTCTCACAGCCAGCCAGTCCCAGCTCCGATCTCGGTCCCGCCCGGCCGTTGCTCGCACCGCTCATGGCGGTAGTGGGAGCGGTCGCCCTCGTGGTCGTGGCGGTTGCCCTGGTCACCAACCGGGGCAGCTCGCGGTCACCGTCGCCTGCCCCGGCTCCTCCTGCGACTTCCACGGCCAGCCAGGCGACCCCCCGAACCACCTCTCACGGCCCGACCACGGTTCAGGTCCCGCCCGTCCCCAAGGGTTGGACGCCCTACACCGACCCGAGCACGGGCTTCTCGATCGCCTACCCACCGGGCTGGACGGTGTCCACCAATGGCACCCTCACCGACTTCCGAGATCCCTCGTCGAGGGCCTATCTGCGCGTCGACCACCGGGAACCACCGGGGCCGTCCCCCGAAGGTGCCTGGTACGAGCTCGAGCCCAGCTTCGCCTCGTCCAACGCCAACTACCGACGCATCCAGATCACGCCCACGACCTACGAGGGGTACCGGGCGGCGATCTGGGAGTACACCTACTCGGGTGGAGGCGCGGATCTGCACGCCGCCGACCTCGGTTTCGTCACCCTGGGCCACGGCTTCGCTCTCAACTTCCAGACGGCCGCGCCAGACTGGGACCGGTTGCAGCCCGTCTTCGAGGGCTTCAAGGCTGCATTCAAGGCGCCGGCAGCTTAGAGTGGACCACCGGGAGAGGTGACCGAGCGGCCGAAGGTGATCGCCTGCTAAGCGATTAGGGGGTGTCGAACCTCCTCGAGGGTTCAAATCCCTCCCTCTCCGCAGGCAGGCGGACCCCCGCCAGTGCCGGGTACAGTCAAGGGGATCGGGAGTCTGCGCTCGTAGCTCAACGGATAGAGCATCTGACTACGGATCAGAAGGTTGGGGGTTCGAATCCCTCCGAGCGCGCTGTGCTGAGTTGTGTCGCGAGACATCCCGGACAACCGTGGCATGTCGTTCGGGCCGTTTCTTGATTCGGTAGATCTTGGATCGTCCTCCGGTAGCAAGGTGTCTCGTTCGCCGAACAGGTCGAGGTACTTCGCGTCGCTGAGCGGTGCTCTATCCATTGGCGTGCTCCTTGCCGGTCCCGATGGGATCGTTACTCGGTCGGGTACTCGTCGTCGGTGAGATGATCGCCCCATTCGGTGTCGCCTTCGGTGAGCCCGAGGTGGGTCATGAACCAGGTCGGGGTAGCTCCGTGCCAGTGCCACTCGCCGGG
Organism: Acidimicrobiales bacterium; assembly: GCA_051005135.1. Taxonomy (GTDB): domain Bacteria; phylum Actinomycetota; class Acidimicrobiia; order Acidimicrobiales; family AC-14; genus DATAQC01. Next base: position 17,285 of record JBPCJQ010000076.1, on the reverse strand, counting down.
CGGAGTGACGATGACGTCGCCGGAGCGGATGCGGATGAGCGGCCCACCGCGGGCCTGCGCGAAGCCTTCGCCTTCGGTGACGTAGAGGGTCTGACCGAGCGTGTGGCAGTGCCACGCGGTGTGGGCGAACGGCGTGAAGTGCACCGACCCGAGGGAGACCGGTGATGGTCCTTGGTTCTGTGCGACGGGATCGACCCACACATCGCCGGTGAACCACTCGGCCGGTCCCTTCGACGTCGGCCTCTTCGTTTGGACTTCCATGCGATCTCCTTCGTTCGTTCAGAGCTGTAGCAGCGTCTTGATGGCGTGGCGTTCGTCCATGGCTCGGTAGCCCTCGGCGACCTGGTCGAGGGGGAGTGTGAGGTCGAAGACCTTTCCGGGCTCGATGTCGCGGTTCGCCAACTTCTGTCGGGGTCCCCGGGCCGACTTCTGCAGCGAGCGCGCCGAACCAACCGGTGCCGAGCACGTCGGAGGCGGCTAGGAAGCTCACGAACCGCCAGTCCGTGATGGCCCACGACGAACGCGAACCCGACCGCGACTAAGACCGACACGTTGCGCGACCGGAGCAGCTCGAGCGGCACCATTGGATTGGCCGCCCGGGCTTCGGTGACCAGGAACGCGACCATCGCCGCTGGCAACGACAAAGGCGGTCACCACCCGCGGAGCCACTGAACCCGTTCGGCGCCCGCTTCGATCGCGCCGTAGGTCAACGCACCCATCGCAACCACCGCGGTTACCTGCCCGAACCAGTCGGAAGTCAACCGCCGATGCGGCGACCGAGCCATGCGAGCAAGCAGCACCACTGTTGTCGGAATGCCGATCGAGCTCGACCACGCCAGTGCTTCTGTTCTGAATCAAGTCCTGGGCGCTCTTGAGAGGCGGCGAGTATCCAATGCGCGACTTGGGGCACGTGTAATCCTGGGCTTCGATGAAGACGGGAACGCCAAAGGCGCGAGCAGGGGCCCGACCTCCTCAGGTCGACTACCGCGTCTTGAGGCCCGACCGGCGGATCGCGTCGCTCGACGGGCTGCGGGGGTTGGCCCTCGTCGCCGTGGTCGCTTACCACGCCGCGCCGGGTGCGCCGCATCGCCCCGGCCCTGCTTGCTCTCATCGCTGTCCTCGTAGTCGTGGTACCACTGACCGTCGGCAGCCGATGCCCATCGCCTTCGCGGTGACATCCTGTCGACGCTGTTCGGCGTCACCAACTGGCACCTCATCAGCGATGGAAGCTCGTACTTCGCGCGCGCCGGAAGGCCGTCGTTCGTCCGTCACATCTGGTCGGTGGCCATCGAGATTCAGTTCTACGTCGTGTGCCCGATCATCGTGGGGTGGCTGGCCCGCCGCCGGCTGCGCACGCCGTTGCCGTCGTAGTAGCCGGCATCGCCGCGTCGGCGACATTCATGGGAGTCCTCTACCGGAGCCCCAACCCCTCACATGCCTACTTCGGCACCGATACCAGGTCCATGCCCTGCTCGCCGGCTGCCTGCTCGCCCTGGTGCTGGCCCGCGCCACGCCCACGCCGTCGAGGTCACGGTCACGATGGCCCCGAGGCTCTAGGCCTCCTGTGGCTCGCTGCCCTGGTGGCCATGGTCTTCGTGGTAGGAGAGCGTGCGCGGCTCACTTACCCAAGCGCGCTCCCCGCTGCCGAGGTGGCCACCGCGGCGATCATCGTCGCCGCGGTCAGGCCCGGCCCGCTGGCCACCCTGCTTGGCCGCTCCGAGCTGCGATGGCTCTGCGTGCGCTCGTACGGCATCTACCTGTGGCACTGGCCCCTGGTCGCGCTGCTTCGGCCGGGCACCCGGGCCGACTGGCCCGTGCTGGCCACGGCCGCGGTGACCATCCCGGCTGCAGTTCTGCTGGGAGGATTGTCCAGGCGCTACGTCGAACGGCCCGTGCTCCGTGGCCTGCCCAACAACCGCACGACGCTGGTGCTGCGGACGGTGGTGGGCGGCGGTGGGCGGCGCCGCAGCCCTGGTCGTGGCCTTCTTGCTGGTGAGGATCCCCACCACCGACCCGCTCGCCCAGGTCGTGCGCACCGGGGAGAAAGTGCTGGCCGCCCAGGCGTCGCCGACGACGTCGACATCGTCGTCCACGACCATGGTCTCTGCCGCCGCCGCCATTCATGGACGCCTGGGATCGTCGGGCTATATCGATGCCAAGCAGAACCGCAACTTCAGCGAGGCCGCCTCCATCGCCGCGCAGCGGCGGGCTCAAGGCGGGCTCGGGAGGGTGGTCGTGATCCACCTGGGCAACAACTCGCCAGTGTGAGGTGGTGACGTCGACAACGTCAAGGCACAGCTCAACGACACCGAGAAGGTGCTCCTCACCGTGCGGGTAGACGCCAAGTGGCAGGACGAGGTCAACGCGACCCTGCGTACGGCGGCACAGCGCTGGCCGGCGATCCGTATCGTCGACTGGTACGCCCGCAGTGCCGGCACGCTGACTGGTTCCAGGCCGACGGGACCCATTTCAAGACGAGCTCGGGATCGGGCGCCAACGCCTATGCCGACCTCATCGCCGGGTCCATCCCGCCCCCGCCGACCACCACCACAGCGCCCTAGCTCCTCCCGAGGGAAAGCCGGGGAGAATCAGCCCAGGCTGATCTTCACGATGCTTCTCAGACGACCGCTGCCCTCCCCCCCGAACAGGAAAGCGGTGTCATCCACCACGGCCACCGGGGCATCGGCCGTCGGCGCCGGCAGTGTTCCCACCGTCGCTACCTGGCCAGTTGCGACGTCGACCCGCCTGATGGCGTCGGACACGGCGGTGGCCTGGCGGCCCCCGGCCAGGTAGACGGCCCCGCGCTGGACCCATGCGGTGGCTTCGCTGAGCGCCATCGGGAGCTTGGCCACGACCCTGGCCGTCCGGGCGGTGACATCGACAGCTTGGACGTCGGCGGTCTGCGTATTGCCCACCTGGCCCCCGAACAGGTAGATCACCGAGCCCACGACCGCCACCGCCGGATAGCGCACAGGATCGGGAAGCTGGGCGACCTCGCTATAGGTGACGCCGTCGGTTGTCTCCAGCACCGCCGTGGGTGACTTGGTGCCGTCGAAGCCGGCCAAGACGTAGGTGCGCCCACCGACGTCGCCAGTCACCAGGTCGGAACGGGCCGTGGGCAACTTGGCTAGAAGCCGGCCGGTGGCGCCGGGCACCACCGTCTGGACGGTGGCCACGGTGTGGGTCTCGTCGCCTCCCCCGAACACCACCATGTTCGGGCCGACGACGGAGGCGGCGGCGTCATGGACGGCGGCAGCCAGGCGGCCAGCAGGCGCCAGAGCGCTGGTGGACGGATCGAACCGAAGGACCTGGGTGGTAGACCCGCCCGGGCCGAGCCCACCGATGACGAACGCCGAGCCATCCTTAGTGACGACCGACGAACGCGACAGGGCGGTGGGCAAAGCGGTGGCCAGGACCTCCACCGCGAGGTGAGGGGCGACGGTGGTGGTGGGCCCGGTGGTGGTCCCGGTGCGTCCCCGGCTTCCGGCATTGACCGCTCGATGATCACCCCCGGAACGGCCGACCAACCAGACAGCGATCACAGCGATGAGGACGACCACGGCCACCGTGCAGGCCAGGCGGATCCGGCGTCGCCGCCTGCGGCGGGCCGCCCCACTTGCCAGCGACCAACCCTTGGGGGGGCTCGGCAACATGAGGCCACGCTACAAGCCACGCTCAAAGTGGCTCAGCTTGGGGGGTGAACGGAACCGCCCGAGCGCGCAGATCGTCCACGGCCAGACCATGCGGTGTTTCGACCGGCCACTAAGAGCTCATCGCCCGGCCTCGTCTGGCGTGGGCGCCCACGGTGCGATGGCGACGGGTTCGGCCCCGTCCCCAGCGGCTGGTGGGGTGGCAGGTTCTGGAGCACATGGCGGCCCGGTCGCCCGCTCAGAGGGCCGCTCGACGGGTAGGGTCACCGTGAACCGAGCTCCTGCGCCAGGCTCGGAGGCGACCGTGGCCCGCCCGCCGTGGGCCTCGGCTATGGCGGCTACGATGGACAGCCCCAGCCCGCTACCCCCCCCGGCCTGCGTGGCCTGAACGCCGTGGCCGGCCTGCGTGGCCTGAACGCCGTGGCCGGCGCGCGTCCTCGACGGGTCTGCTCGGTAGAAGCGTTCGAACACCCGGGCGGCCGCGGCCGGTTCCAGACCGGGACCATGGTCGGCCACCTCCAGTACCGCCTGGTCATCGGTCATTGCCACCCGCACGTCGACGGGCGTGCCGGGCGGTGTGTGCTGGCAGGCGTTGGCCAGCAGATTGGCGGCCACTTGGCGCAGGCGCACGTCGTCGCCGGCCACCATCAGCCGGGCGGGAGCATCGAGGGCGACGGTACGGTCGGGATGGGTGGCCCGGGCGTCGTCGACGGCGTCGGCGGCCACCCGTACCAGGTCGACGGGTTCCCGTTCCAGGGGGCGGCCCTGGTCGAGCCGGGCCAGGAGGAGCAGGTCGTCGACCAGCACTCCCATTCGGGTCGACTCCTCCTCGATGCGGCGCATGGCCTTGGCCAGGTCGTCGGGGCGCTCGGCCGCTCCCCGCCTGAACAACTCGGCATAGCCGCGTATGGAGGTGAGGGGCGTGCGCAGCTCATGGGAAGCGTCGGCCACGAACCGGCGGAGGCGTTCCTCCGACGCCTGCCGAGCCACGAAAGCGGACTCGATGTGGCCGAGCATGGCGTTGAGCGACCGGCCCAACCGACCCACCTCAGTGCGGGGCCCGGCCAGCGGCACCCGCCGGCTCAGGTCGCCCTCGGCGATGGCCCCGGCCACCTCCCCGAAGTCCTCCAACGGCTTGAGTCCGGCGCGTACCAGCATCAGCGCCGCCCCACCCACCACGATGACCACCAGACCGGTGGCGAGCGCCTCGATGGCCACCAGGCGATGCAAGGTCTGGGTGACGTCATGGAGGGGGATGGCCACGAGCAGCCGGGACCCCGTGTCATCGGGATACGCTCTCACCAGGGCCCGGTACTGTGCCGAGCCGTCGGCGCTGGCCAGCGTAAAGGGCGTCGATCTCGAGAGGTCGACACCGCTCAGCGAGGGTTTGGGCGGGCTGACCAAAGCCGGTTGGTTGGCATAGCCGAAAGGCGTGCTCACGACCTCGTGCCCGGTGGCGTCGATGAGCACCGCCCAGGTGCCGGCGGGGATGATGGCGGCGGGGACACCCCGGTAGCCGTCCCGGCGACGGGCATCGGCCCCCGGTTCGAGCTGGCTGGCTGCCGGCCCCGGCGCGGCCGCCAACTGCTGGTCTACCCGGTGGAGCAGGAACGAGCGCAGGGCCCGATAGGTCACGACATCGGTGACAGCCAGGCCGGCGATGACGAGGCCCAGCACGACGAGCACCAGCCGGCTGCGCAGCGACACGGGCTAGCCGTTCTGCAGCCGCAAGGTGTACCCGACGCCCCGGACGGTATGGATGAGCTTGGGCTCAACCCGGTCGATCTTCTTGCGCAGGTAGCTGATGTAGGTCTCGACCACGTTGGCGTCACCGTCGAAGTCGTACTCCCAGACATGGTCGAGGATCCGGGACTTGGATAGCACCCGGCGGGCGTTGAGCAGCAGGTAGCGCAAGAGCTTGAACTCGGTAGCCGTGAGCTCGACCCGCATCGCGCCCCGCCATACCTCACGGGTGTCCTCGTCCATCTCCAGATCGGCGAAGGTGAGACGGGCGGAGCCGCCCACCTCGGTGCCCCGGGTGCGGCGCAGGACGGCCCTGATGCGGGCCACCAGCTCCTCGATGCTGAAGGGCTTGGTCACGTAGTCGTCACCCCCGAGGGTCAGTCCGTTGACCTTGTCCTCGGTGCCGTCGCGGGCGGTGAGAAAGACCACCGAGACGGGCAGGCGCTCGTTGCGGAGGCGGCGCACGACGTCGAAGCCGTCCAGGTCGGGGAGCATGACGTCGAGCACCATGAGCTCGGGCCGGAAGCTCTGGCCCTTGGCCAACGCCGATCGGCCGTCAGGCGCCACCTCCACGTCGAAGCCCTCGTAACGCAGGGCCGTTCCAACCAGGTCGGTGATGTTTGGCTCGTCGTCGACTACCAGAACTCGGGTCTTTGCCGTCGTCGTCACCGACCCATGGTCTACCCCCTTCCTGGGAGTCTCCTGAGCGTTCCGAGACGCCAGCTCGTTCTTTGCGCGCTCTACAACCGCAGAGGTTAGAAAACGCGCAAAGAACGATCGCGGTCAGTTGAGACGGGCTCGCAAGCCGGCGGCCTCGGCCAGCAGGCCGTCGGCCAGGGCCGGGACCAGGGTGGCCAGTCCTTCGAGCACCTCGGCGGCTATGACGAACTGGCCTGTGGAGCCCAGCACGCGGGCCAGCTCCCGGCGCTCGATGGCCGGCGTCCCCGGGATGGCCAAGCGCAGGGCGAACACCCATGCCAGGCTGTCCACGTCACCTCTGGTGGCGTAGATGGCCCGCAGGTTGGCCAGCATGCGGCTGAGGATGGCACGGGGCCCGATCGGGTCGAGGTAGGACTCCACGAACGCGGCGCTGGTGCCGTTGACGGCGTGGAAGCGCTCGATGCACGCGGTGCGGTCGAGCACCCGCCCGCCGGCGAAGGGGTCGACGAAGACGGGTCCGGCCATGTCGCCGGGCTGGTCGTGACGCAGCAGGAAGTGGCCGGGCAGGCCCACGCCTGCCAGGTCGAGGCCCAGGCGGCGACCCACAGCCATGCCCAGCACCGACAGGCTGATGGGCAGGCCCACCCGCCGGCGCACCACCTGATGCAGAAAGGAGTTGTCCGGGTCGTAGTAGTCGGTGACGTTGCCGGTGAAGCCGAGATCTTCGAACAGGTACCGGCGCCAGCCTCCGAGGCTGCGGTCGGCGCAGCGCTCCGCCAGCCCATCGAGCACCTCGAGCTCGAAGGCGACGTCGAGATCCGGATAGGCGTGGGCGGCCACCAGCAGAGCAGCCTCATCGAGGGCCAGAGTCTCTTCGGGCCCCGACATCAGCTCCGCGAACCGGACGGTGGGGTCGTCGCTGTCCACACGGCCACGGTACCGCCGGTCGCCTACTATTCCCTGATGGCATCAGCGAGCCCGTCCGCCACACCGAACCCCAACGCCATGAAGTACACCCTCGACGTCAAGTTACCGGCTACCATCAACTTCGCCAATGGCGAGGCCGCGGCTGGCAACCCTTTCGCGGCTGCAGTGTTCGCCGGAGGGGGCGTCGCCTCGTTGTTCGGTGTCAACGACTTCATCACCGTCACGCGCCAGCCTGGTGCCGATTGGGACGCCATCACCGCCTCCGTCCAGGCCGCCGCCGCCGAGCACCTGTAGAGCTCGAGCCACCGGCTAGGAGCCGGGGTAGGGCGTGAGATCGAGGTCGGCCGGCGGCGTATCCGGCAGCCGCCAGCGGATGAAGCCCTTGTTGTAGAGGTCGTGGTAGCGGTTGGCGGACTCGACCATCGGGACGAAGGCAGCCTCGAAGGAACCCCAGTCCCCAGCCTCGACAGCACGGCTGAGAGGCCCCAGGTCGTCGGCCAGGAACGCAGCCATGGTGTTGCGGTACTTGGGCCGCACGAAGGCACCCACCTCCAGCAGCTTGACGCCCTCGGCCAGTTGGTAGCGGGCCAGAGGCCAGTTGCCGGCCTGGGCCGCGTACCAGAGCTTCCACATGCGGGCGCCGACCTCGGGCATGAGCCGGGCCATACCTGGTTGGGTACGCCCCAGCTCGTCGAGCGTGAGCTTGCGGGCACCGTTGTCGACGACGATCTCCTCGGGCTCAGCCACGGCCGGACGTTACAGCGCCCTCTGGGGGCTCGCTCTTGGTGGCAGTCAGGCGGTGCGAGCCACTTGGGCAGCCACCGCGCTGACGAGGTCGGCGTAGGTCTCGATTGGCCCGACCCGGTCCTCGGGAAGGGCGATGTCGAACTCGTCCTCGAGGACCATGAGCAGCTCGACCGCGGTGAGCGAGTCGACGCACAGGTCCTCGCCCAGGCGCGCTCCCGGAGCCAGGCGCTGGGGCTCGACGTCGAGGTGGGCGGCGACGATGCCTCTGACCCTGTCGTCGAGCTCAGGAGGCGCCATGGTCGCTCCCCGAACCCAGCTCGGCGAGCAACGCCCGGCGAAGGCCAGCCTTGTCCACCTTCCCGGTGCGGTTCGGCGCGATGGCGTCCACCACGCGGACGAACCTGGGCACGGCGTAGTCGGCCATGTGGGCACCCACCATCAGGTAGGTGATACGGCGCTCCGCCACGAGTTGGATGGCCACCACGATGTCGAGGCCGGGGGATGGGTGGGGGTTGCTCAGCAGGGGTCGTCGACGGCGGGGCTCAGGTCGTCGACGGCCGCGCCCGTGGCGCCGGCCAGCCTGCCCAGGCGCTGATGGAGCTCCTTGACCCGGTCGCGGTTGGCGGCGTAACAGACGAAGTGGCCCTTGCGCCGGCGCGAGACGAGCCCGGCGTTGGCCAGCACGGACAGATGGTGGCTGGCCAGCGAAGGCTCCATGCCCACCGCCTGGGCCAGGAACCCGGCGCTGCGGGCGCCCCGGCGCAGATGGCGCAACACCAGCAGTCGGTGGGGTTCGGCGATAACGCTGAGCTCCGCCGACAACCGCTCCGCCTCCTCGCGGGTCAGAGTCGTCACCACGAGGCCACTGTATACGAACGGCGACGGGGCCGCTCCTGTTGGTTCAACCGGGCCTAGCATCGGGTCGACAAGGGCTGTTGTTGTCGTCACCTGCGCCAGGCATGACCTGGCCTCATCCAAGGAGCACCCGATGAGACGACTGGCACTGCTCGTGACAGCCGTGGCCCTGGTGTCGGCCTGCAACAGTGCCAACAACGTCACGGGCGGCGACACCACGACCACGGCTGGGTCCCGCGACGTGGTGATTGCCGTGGGCGGTCCCTTCTCGGGCGACGACAAGCCTACCGGCGACCAGATCAGGGCTGGCGCCAAGCTGGCGGCCAGCCAGTTGAACGCCGTGGGCGGCATAGTCGGCGGCCCCCGCAAGGGCGCCAAGATCGTGATCGACGACGGCTTCGACGACGGCAACGTGCCCCAGCGGGCGGTCGACAACGTCCTCAAGGTCGTCGACGACGCCAGGTACGTGGCCTTCGTGGGCTCCGGGCTCTCCGACGCATCGGTCGCTGCCGCTCCGGCGGCCAGCCAGGCTGGCCTCTCGTACCTGGCCGCTTACGCGTCGTCGCCCAAGATCCTCGACGCCGCCAGGGCCCTGAAGAGCGTGTTCGTGCTGCCACCCACCTTCCCGGCCTACTCGTTCTCCGTGGCCGACGAGCTGCTCAAGGCAGGCTTCAAGAAGCCCGCCATCATCCACGTGCCGGGAACCTACGGCGATGGGATCACCGACTACTTCGTGCAGCGCCTCAAGGACAAGGCCGTGAGCGTGGTGGCCAACGAGGTGTTCCAGCTCAAGGACCCCAGCGTGACCACCCAGCTCGGTCGCATCAAGGCCGCCGGCCCCGACTCGCTGGTGATGGTGGGCCTCGCCCCTGACGACGCCAACATCGTGAAACAGGCCGACCAGATCCAGCTAAAGGTGCCCATCTACGACCCGGGCGGCGTCACCAACCGCGACTCGTTCCTCCGCGACGCCGGCAGCCTGGCCAACGGGGTGGTGGGCACCTCGCCCTCGGACCCAGCGCGCAACACACCTGCGGCCAAAGCTCTTCTCAGCGCGTACACGGCCGCCACCAAGGAGTCGGTCCTGCCCGACCCCGCCGCCTTCGCCTACGAGGGCGTGCAGGCCGTGGCGGCCGGGTTCGCCGACGGGGCCGCCGGGCGCCTCGACCTGTCCGACCACCTGCACCGCATCGCCATCGCCGACACGGGCGTCGGGCCGCTGAAGTTCGCGCCCGACGGGTCGCGCGTGGGCGGCCGCCTCTTCATCTTCACGATCGTCGCCGGCAAGCCCGTCTTCCGAGCCGCCTACGAGCAGACAGGTCCCACTGCGGTAGCGCCAATCCCCCTGGACCGATAGCCACCGGAGTGGGCGTGCTGGCCCTTTGGCCTATTTGCGTGGTCACGAACTACGGGCTGGGCAGAGGCTCGATGCCGAGGTCACGGTAGGTGGCCAAAGGGGCGTAGGGCACGCCCCGGGCGGCAATGGCGGGGGCGGCCGCGTCTCCCCGGTCCACCAGGGTGACGGCCAGCACCGCCCTCGCGCCAGCCTCCTCGATGGCGTCGAGGGCCTGGATCATGGCCCGGCCCGTCGACGTCACGTCCTCGGCGACGACGACCTTCACTCCGGGGCCGAGCTCAGCTCCTTCGATCCGGCGCCCGCGGCCGTGGCCCTTGGCCTCCTTGCGCACCGAGAACCAACCCGCGCCGCAGAGGACCGCCACGGCGTAGGCCAGGGGGTCGGCGCCCATGGTGAGGCCGCCGATGGCGTCGAAGGAGATGCCGCGCTCGGCGGCCATGGCGACGACCGCCTGGGCGGCCAATCGCAGCTCGGTGCCACCCGCCAGCGCCCGCTTGGCGTCGACGTAGTCATGGCTCCAGGCGCCCGACGAAAGCTGGAAGGGCTCGTCCCGCCGCACGTAGCCACGCTCCCGCACTACTTCCAGCACCCTGAGCCGTAGCTCGGCGGCATCGTTGCCGGGGTTCATCGTCGCCATGGTTGCACGCCCTCCCGAACTTGTCGCGCTTTGCGACCGCCACGGTTGACAAGCGCGACAGGAACGGAGGTTCGGCGGCCCGAGCGGGCGCTACCGTCGGCAGTGACATGGTCGCCGAACAGCTCTTCCTCGGCAACGACCTGTTGGCGTGGCTCCTGCTGGCCCTCGGGGGCGCGCTGGCGCTGGGCAACGGCTTAGCCCTGGTGCGGCCGCCCGCCCAGGTGCGCGAAGGCGAGCTGAAGCGGGCTCCTGTCGGGCGCAGCCTGCTGATGAGCGCGATCGGCCTGGTAGCTGCCATCTGGGCCATCGCCTCGCTCACCCGCTGAGCGTAGACGGCCAAAGACGCCAGCCCCCGGGGGCTGGGGTGCCCAGGAACCGACGTCTTTCGGCGCCAAAGATTATCGGCCCAGGTTCTCGACCGCCACCGGCTCGATGTCGCCGGCGGGCGCAAAACCGAGCACCTGGCCGTAGAACGACAGCTCCGCCTCTGCCGCCCCGCGGATGGTCTCGGCCCGGCGGAAGCCGTGCTGCTCGCCTGGGAAGGTGACGTAGGCAACCGGCAGGCCCTTGGCTCGCAGGGCGGCCACCATCACCTCGGCCTGAGCGGGGGGGACCACACGGTCGTCCAAGCCCTGGAGGACGATCACCGGGCACGACAGCCGGTCGGCGTGGTGGATGGGTGAGCGTTGGCGGTAGCGATCAGCCTGCTCGGGCCGCGGGCCCGGCAACTGCCTCTTGGGCGGCGTCGCCGCCCGGGCCGGCGGGCCCACGAGCCGGTCGAGGTAGCGCCGCTCGAACTTGTGGGTGTCGGCAGCCAGGGCCTCGAGGTCGGCGACGCCGTAGAGGCTGGCGCCGGCGGCAAAGACGTCGTGGAAGGCGAGGGCGCACAGTGTCGTGAACCCGCCCGCGCTGGCGCCGCGGATGGCCAGACGTGACGGGTCAGCCAATCCGTGGTCGGCCAGGAACAGGGCGGCGGCTACGCAGTCGTCGACGTCGGCGACCCCCCAGGCCCCGTCCAGGGCCCGCCGGTACTCGCGGCCGTAGCCGCTGCTGCCCCGGTAGTCCACGTCGACCACCCCCAGGCCCCGCGACGTCCAGAACTGCACGCCCAGGTCGAGCGCCGGCGAGGCCGACGACGTCGGGCCGCCGTGGCTCATCACCACCAACGGCGGTAGCTCGCCTGGCGGCCCGACGTGTTCGAGGCTGGTGGGCGAGTACCAGAAGGCGTGGGCGATCGCCCCACCGGCGGTGGGGAAAGTGATGGCCTCCGGGTGCGATACCCAGACGGGGTCGATGCCCACATCGCGGCTTCGGCGCACCACGGTGTGCCTGCCATGGGGGATAGCGATGCGCACCACCGCGGTGGCTTCGGTCGACGAGGCGACGAGGGCGGCCACCCCGTCGCCGGTGGCGACCACGGCCGAGAAGGAGGTGAAGGGCGTGGCCACCTCGGCCAGGCCGCCGGTGGCGGGATCGAGCACACCGATATGGCCGGTGCCTTGGTCGGTCCACGACGCCACCAGCCGCCCGTCGGCCAGGAAGGCGTACGTCGACTGGCCGAAGACCCAGTCGGGCTTGGTGAGCTCAGCGGCCATGGGTGCCAGCGGTAGGCCCTCGCCACCATCGTCGGCGTAGAGGTTCCACCAACCGCTGCGGTCGGACACCCAGTGCAAGCGCCCGTCGGGGCTCCACCGGGGCTGGGAGATGGACTCCGGCCGCTCATCGGACCCCGCCACCCGGCGATGCCGAGCGAGAGCCAATGATCCTGAAGCAGCGACGACGTCGGCCACCCACAGCTCGGTGGCGTCCCAGGGCATGTCGGGGTGGTTCCAGGCCAGCCAGGCCAGTCGGGAGCCGTCGGGGCTGGGGCGGGGTGCGGCGAAGAAGTCGTAGCCTCCCACCAGGGCGACCGGGTCGCCACCTGCGGCGGGTACGGTAACCAGGTCGTTCTCGACCTCCGGCGCGGTCGGGCCGTGGTGGCGCTCCCGCACGCACACGACCCAGCGATCGCCGAGCTCGTGCATGTCGGCATAACGCCACGCCGACGGCTCCGGGGGCTCGGGCGTGAGAGCCCGGCAGGTGTCGCCTTCGACCCGCCACAGGCGCTGGTCGGCGAAGTTGGCGAAAACCAGCCCGCGCTCGACCGGGGCGTAGGGAGCGCCGCCGTACTCGTGGACGGCCGTGCGGGCCGAGAAGCCGTCGGGCAGCAAGTCGGTGGGAGCACCGCCGGCGGGCGCCCGCACCACCACCTGTCGGCCACCTTCGGCCGGTCGCCCCTCGACCCAGAACAGGTCACCGTCTACGGCTCGCAGGTCGCCGAGGCGCACGGTGCGCTCGGTGAGCACGTCCGCCGTTACCGGTGAGGGCCAGGAGCCGAAGGGGGCGGCGGTCATCTCGGCCGACTGTAGGCACGCCGCAGCCGACCAAGCGCCGCTAGCCAGGCGACACGTACCAGGCCGAGGTGCCCGTTGCCGCCGGCACCCGGAGGTCAGCAACGGCGCGCGAGGGCTCGGGGCTCTGCGGGCCGAGAAGGCTGCGAGGACGGGAAGGGGTGGCGTCGGCGCCGGCAGAGATACGGGTGGCGCTGTAAGCCAACAGCCCCACCCATACGGCGATGAGGATGGCCAGGCCCGAGTAGGCCATCACCGCCGGCAGCGCCGGGCCGGAGTGGATCTCGCGCAGCAGCAGGGTGGTGTTGCGCACGAAGGTGACGTCGCGAGAAGCCAGGGCGGGGATGGCGGGCGCACCTATGCCCGGGTCGGCGGGGAGGTAGATGGGGGCCGCCATCACCTGGTCGGACCGCTCGAGGGTGACCATAGACTTCCACGAGCCGGTGATCGGGACAGGGGTGCTGGTGCGGTAGTGCCCGGGAGCCACCTTCTGGAGGTCGGCATGCACGGTGCCGCCGCCCTGCCAGGAGGTGACGGTGAACACGATGGCATTGTCAGCGGCGCTGGCGGGGCGCAGGGTGACGTCGACGAGGGCCTCGGCCCCCGAACCCTGGCGTTCGATGGCCACAGTGCCGGCCACGTGCCCCACCCGGCGGGGCAAGGGCCAGGCCAGGGCACCGAGGAGCATCACCCCTGCCAGGGCCAGGGCCATCACCGGAACGCCCTGGCGGGCAACCACGGGGTCGTCGTCGGCGGCCGGGAACCCCCGTCCCAGACCGGCGCCGAGCACCGCGCCAGCCACGCCGGCGAGGGCACCGAGCACGAGGGCCTCGGCGACGGTAGCGGCGGGAAGCGAGGCACGGAAGCCGATGGCACCGAGCCATGTCATCTCCAGGGCCAGGCCGGCGGTGCCGACCAGCGCGCCAGCGACGGCTCCGAACGGCAAGCGGCGGCCCGTGCCCACCCACCGCGCCACCGCCTCCACGGCCATGGCCGACGGCAGGTAGAGCGGGAACCGGGGGAAGGTGTGATGGAGGGCGCCGCCCACCATGAACCCGAGCAGACCTCGTAGCACCAGGTAGGCCACCACCGCCTTCACCGCTCCCCACCGGCCCAGCGCCAGGCGGGCCAGCACCAGCACGAACCCGGCGGCCGCGGCGACGAGCACGGGTAGCGCCACCACCTGGAACTGGGGCACCCCGAAGTCGAACTCGCCCTGGAAGATTGTGAGGCCGGCGAGGGATGCACCGGCGGCGAGGGCGTGGATACCGCGGCCCAGGGCGGTCGGGTGGGAGCCGGGGAGGACCTCGGCGATCAGCAGCCAGATGGCCAGGGTGGCCAGGGCCCCGCCGGCCATGAGCTGGAGGTGGGTGGGGCTCCAGAGGGTTACGTCGATGCCGTAGGCCTTGTGCCAGAGGGCGTCGAGGGGGAAGGCGGCGACCCCGCCGAACCCGAACAGGGCGAGGAGAAGGGCGGGCAGGGGCAGCCGTACCCATCCCAGGCGCAGGCGGGTGTCGACCTCCGCGACCGACGCGAACAGCACGGTGACCATGGCGGCGAAGAACAGGCCGCCCAGGCCGGTGAGGATCATCAGGTGAGCGGGGGTGAACAGGTCTTTGTCCCGGCCCAGGTCGATGTGCCAGGCCACGTCCCAGTAGAAGCCCATCACCGCGATCCCGAGGAAGTTGAGACCGGTGAGGGCGCCGGCCATGGCCCAGCCCGGGAACCCGGTGGCCCGCTCCAGGCTGTCGGCCACCTGGCCGAAGAAGAAGCCCACGAAGTTGGTGGGGTCGGAGGGGCGGCCGAAGGCGAACAAGGCTAGGGAGATGGCGGAGTACAGGCCCAGGGGGACGACCAGGTAGAGCCACTTGTCCCAGGTCCAGCCCCCGGAGACCACCAGCAGCAGATGAGTCATGACCCCTCCCTCGATCGTGTCTGGCACTATGCTAACGTCGATTAGTGTAACAGTCAATACCGTCGGCAACATTCGGCGTCGGGAGGAGACCATGACCATCGACGAGCTGGCCAGGGAGGCGGGGGTCACCACCCGCACCATCCGCGCCTACCAGACCGACGGCCTGCTGCCCCACCCCCGCCTGTCGGGACGGGTGGGCTACTACGACGACGGCCATCTGGGCCGGCTGCGCTACATCACCCAACTGCAGGCCCAAGGCTTCTCGCTGTCGTCGATCCGCACCCTCCTCGACGCCTGGGAGGACGGGCGCAGCCTGTCCGACGTGCTGGGCTTCGAGGAGGCGCTCACCGCTCCCTGGATCGACGAGACCGCCGACACCATCGACGCCGAGCGCCTGGCTGCCCTCTTCCCCGGCGTGACCGACGAGCCCGCGCTCGTGGGCAGGGCGGTGGAGGCCGGCCTCCTCGAACCCGAGGGCGACCGATGGCGGGTACCCAGCCCCACCCTCCTGCGGGTCGGGGCCGACCTGGTGGCCGCCGGCATCCCCCTCGCCGCCGTCCTCGACGAGCACCTCCTGCTGCGCCATGACATGGCTCGGGTAGCCGAGCGCTTCGTCGCCCTGTTCGAGCACCACGTGTGGGAGCCGTTCGTGGCCGAGTGCCTGCCCGCCGAGCGGCTGGCCGAGGTCACCGCCGCCCTCCTGCGGGCCCGGCCCACGGCCCGGCGAGCGGTCGACGCGGTGCTGGGCCAGGCCATGGAGGACGCGGTGGCAGCATCGACCGGCCGCCAGCTGGCTCGCATCGCCGCAGCCGCCACCGGGGAGGGCAGGGACGGGCCGCCGGTTTGAACGGCCACTGCGTTCGGGCCATGCACGTCCTAGGGTGACTGGGTGGCGACGCAAACAGATGTGGAGCAGTGGGTGCGCGCCGAGGTGGCACTGCCTGCCCAGGCCACAGTGGTGATCGGCGAGCAGCCCGGCACCGACCCCCGCTGTTCCGACGTGGTGACCCAGGTCGCCATCACCAGCCCGGGCGAGGCGCCCTGGTCGTTCCACATCGAGCGCCCCCTCACCGACGTGGTGCCCATGGACGTGGTGGCGGCCCTGGCCTTCGGCGGCGGCCATTGACAGTGGCGGCCGGCACCCATGACCGCCTGGTGGCAACGGCCGAGGCCCTGGCGCCGGACCTGGCGGTGAACGCCGCCCAGGTGGAGCGCCATGGGGTGCAACGGGCCACGCTCGATCGCCTCGCCACCGGGGGTCTCTACGGCATCCTCGGCCCGGGATGGGCCGGGGGCAGCGACGCGCCCGGTGCCGTCTACCGCAGGGTTGCCGAGCTGCTGGCGGGAGCCGACGGCAAC
The DNA here is from genome assembly GCA_051005135.1 of Acidimicrobiales bacterium. GTDB lineage: Bacteria > Actinomycetota > Acidimicrobiia > Acidimicrobiales > AC-14 > DATAQC01. The sequence goes on along the minus strand of JBPCJQ010000076.1, from coordinate 1,045 downwards.
ACCTGGCTGGTGTGGTTCCAGCACCACCCGGTGGTACGCATGCTGGCGGCTAGCGCCAACAGCGAGCTGGCCGGGCACTGGCTTCCCGACCTTTGCGCCGGGCGGGCTCAGGCCGGCGTGGCCTTCTCCCACCTGCGCAACCCGGCGCCCACCGTCGCAGCCCGAGCCGAGGGCGATGGTTGGAGGATGAGCGGCCTCCAACCATGGTGCACGGGCTGGGGGCTCATCGAGGTGGTCCTGGTGGGAGCTGTCACCGGCGACGACCAAGTGCTGTTCGCCCTGGTGCCCGCGGCCGAGGGCCAGGGGATGCGGCCAACCACCGAGCTCGACCTGGCGGCCATGGCTGGCACCCGCACCGTCGCCCTCGAGCTCGACGGCCTGGCGGTGACGCCCGCCGAGGTGGTGGCAATGGCGCCCCGGGCCGAGTGGGTCGCGGCCGACGCCATGCGGGCGGCCAACGTGCAGCCTTCGGCGGTAGGAATCGCCTTGGCCGCCCTCGACGCCCTGCGTTCCCACGCACCTGAGCCCGCCGCCCTGCTGGGCTCGGAGCTGGCCGACCTACGGGCTCGGGCTTACACGCTGGCCGACCAACCTCCCACCGCCGACGACCTGACTGAACGCCTCAGCCTCTCGGCCCGGCTGCTGCTGCTCGGGGTGGAGATCACCTCCACACTGGTGGCCAGCATCGGCGGGACGGCGATGACGACATCGCATCCCGCCCAGCGTTGGGCGCGCGAGACGATGTTCCACCTCGTGTTCGCCCAAACCTCGGGCCTGCGTGCGGCCGAGCTCGCCGCGGTCACCGGCACCTGAACCGGTCCCGGCTCGTTCGTCGGCGTCAAGCCGGCCAAGCGCCGCTAGATTTCTCGGGTCCTGAAAGCCGAGACATGTGACAGGTTCCTGCCGGCCGCTCTCGCCGCCGGAGGCGGCTTCCTCGGATGGTCCCTCGCCGGCCAGGGGCCGGCTTGGCCTTGGGGGGGAGGCCAGGAGGGGGGGCCTGTCCCCCCCCCCGCTCAAAACAGACGCTGGTGGTCCCACCTGACAA
>JBPCJQ010000075.1:0-6715 GCA_051005135.1 Acidimicrobiales bacterium | reverse complement strand
TTCTCGGCCACCAGACAGGCCAGCCGATCGACCCCGAACTGCTCCCCGCCAGTCGATGATGCCTCCGTCACCCCGTCGCTGACCAGCACCAGGCGGTCGCCGGGAGCGATCTGGAAGCGCTGGACGTCATGGCTCGATGGGAACAACTGTCCTCCCAGGGCGCGCTCGGTCTGGACCAGGCCGAGCCAGGTCGTGTAAGCGAGGACACCCCGATGGCGCTGCGTTCCCGCGTCGATTGCGGGCCGGAGTCGCAGGTGCGGCGGCGCTCGTCCTCACTCTCTATGGCGGCGTGAACATGGTGGGCGAAGCGCTCGTCGAGCTCAAGGTGGTCACGCCCAGCGCTCCTGTCGACTGGACGGCGCTGGCCTGGCACCTCGCCCTTCTTCTCGACGTGCAGGACGGCCCCGTTCTCACGGAACTATCCAGCGGACAAACCCGCAGGTCACGGGCTTGGACGGCATCCGCTGAACCGGAACTTTTCGGCCTCCAATCCGCGGGTTTCAGGGTTCGAGTCCCTGGGGGCCCACCACAAGGTCGGCAGCTCAGAGGGCATGCGGTCCCTGCTGGCCTCCGCGCGTCCTCGATGCCGCTCTCGGCGACCGCCGAGGCCTCTGTCGGGGGCGACTTCTACGAGGCGCTCGTCACTCCCTGGGGCGCCCGGTTCGTGGTGGGCGACATGCGCGGCAAGGGACTGGAGGCTGTGCGGTTGGCTTCGGTCCTGCTCGGCGAATTCCGTAGCCGGGCTGTCACCGAGGCCGATCTCGCCGATGTCGTGTCCCGAGTCGATGCCGCGGCGCGCGACGCCGGCGCCGTGGAGGACTTCGCCACTGCGATCTTCGCCCAGGCCACCGGCGACGGTCTGACCGCCGTGCGCTGCGGCCATCCCCAGCCGCTTTGGTCCCACAGTGACGGCCACGTCACCCAGCTCGACCTCCCCGGCACGCTCCCGCTCGGCCTCGGCGCCTGCGGCACGGTGGCAACCCCGGTACCCCTACAGAAAGGTCAGCGCATCCTGCTCTACAGCGATGGCGCCATCGAGACCCGAGATGCCTGCGGCAGGTACTTCGACCTCGCCGCCAGCTTTCAGCGCGCCCTGCCCCTGGATGCCGACGCGGCCGTCCAACAGGTTCTCGACGATCTCGGGCGCCACGCCGGTGGTGTGATCGGCGACGATGTCGTCCTCGTGCTAGCCGAACCATGCCATCCCGGAGCTCCCGATACCCAACTCCCACAACTCAAGGAGGATTCATGGCCGTGACCACGTTCCAGGACTTTCCCCTCGCCGACCGCGACTGCGCATGGGATGGTGACGAAGCCGAGGCCCGTGTTCGGAGCTGGGCCGGTGTCGAAGATGGCCCCACCGACAGGTACCGGGACGCCCATGTCTGGTACGACAACGACAAGTCGGAGAACTTCGGCTCCTACAAGCTGCTCATCGCCGACGTCGTCGACGGCCGGGTCCATGCCGTGCCGCGTGGCGTCATGGCCGCCGCCGCGGTCATGCAGGGCTCGCGCGGGGGAATCGACCTGCCGGACAACGATATCGACCGGGCGAAGTCCCACCTGGCCAAGTACTACGCCAAGATGGGGGACGCGGCACCGTGGGACCGGGACGACTGATGTCCTCCACCACCCGACGGATGTCGCCCGGGTGATGCTCACTTGGTTGCTCGGCGGGTGGCGCAGCGTGGGGTAGCCAACTGTTGCCCGGAACGCGTGATTCCGTCTCGTTCGGCCATGTCATACCCCCTGGTCATGATTGAGCCCGTGAAGCTGTCGGAATGGGCGAGGGCGAACGGGGTGAGCCACCAGAGCGCGACCCGCTGGTTCCACGCCGGTGTGCTGCCGGTGCCGGCTCGTCAGCTGGCGACCGGGCCGATCCTGGTCGACGAGCCGAGCGCTGCGCCGGCAGGAGTGGCCATCTACGCCCGGGTGTCTTCGGCCGACCAGCGAGGACCTGGACCGCCAGGTGGCGAGGCTCACCGCCGTGGCCACGGAGCGGAGATTGCCCGCGACCAAGGTCGTGGCCGAGGTGGGTTCCGGGCTCAACGTCATCGGACCAAGCTCCTCTCGCTGCTGCGGGATCCCGGCGTGGGCGTCATCGTCGTGGAGCACCGTGACCGACTGGCCCGCTTCGACGTCGAGTACATCGAAGCCACTCTGGCCGCTCAGGGGAGGCCGGTGGTCGTGGTCGAGGCGGCCGAGGTGGCCCTGGCCGCCACCTATGCCAAGGTGGCTACCGCCCGCGCCGACGGGCGCACAAGCTCACCACCCGCCTGACCACCACCTACGGCACGGTGGTGGTCGAAGACCTCAACGTCGCCGGCATGACCGCCTCGGCCAAGGGCTCCGGGCACCGGCGGGGCAAGGCCGGGCTGAACCGGGCCGTGCTCGACGCCAGCCCGGCCGAGCTACGCCGCCAGCTCGCCTACAAGGCCACCTGGTACGGCGGCCGTCTGGTGGTGGCCGACCGGTGGTACCCGTCCTCCAAGACGTGCTCGGGCTGTGGGCGGCGAAAGCCAAGCCTGCCCCTCAGCGAGCGCACCTACCGCTGCGAGTGCGGCCTGGTCATCGACCGGGACCTCAACGCGGCCCGCAACCTGGCCGGCCTCGCCGAGGCCGTCGCCGACAATCGAGGTACCGGGAGTGGCCCGGAAACCGGCGAGGACCGGGTCAGGCCACAGCGTCAGCGCCAGCCCGACGCCGCCGTGCAGGACGCGTAGCATCGTCGGGCCACCGCCGGCGTTCACCGCCAGGTCCCGCTCTCACCAGGGTGCATACCGGGCACCTGCCCTTCCGACGCCACGGTGAAACCGGTGTCGGCGCCCCACGGTCCCTGACGAAAGCGGGTTGAGGGAGATCCGGGACCTTGCGCCCCTGGATCCGGGTGTGCCACTGTCCGATGGTGCCGGGTGACGGGCTGAGTGAGCTGGTCGAAGCGGTGCTCTCGGCGTCACGAGCACTGGTGGGAGTGGCCGCCGAGTCGCTGGCCCAAGTCGGCGAAGACGTGACCCTGCCCCAGTACCGGACGCTGGTCATAGTGGCCGGGCGCGGGCCCATGACGCTGATGGCCCTGGCCGAGGCGATGGATGTGAACCCTTCGACCGCCAGCCGTCTGTGCGACCGCCTGGTCGACGGTGACCTCGTCCGGCGGGAGCCCGACGAGGAGGATCGGCGCCAGGTGCGCCTAACCGCGACCCCCGGCGGCCGCGGGCTGGTGGGGGCGGTGACCGCGGCGCGGCGGGACAGGCTGGGCCGCATCCTGCGCCAGGTCCCCGCCCCCCAGCGCGCCGCGCTGCTGCGGGCGTTGCAGGCTTTCAACACGGCTGCGGGCGAGGTTCCCGAACAGGCGTGGGCACAGGGCTCGGTCGTCTGAGGCACGGCGCCAGGGATCCCCCATACGCGCTTCTGGCGTGATCGGGGATCTCGGTCTTGGCGCTGTTGGCGCTACCCTCGTCTCCGTTGCCGAGGTCATCGGCCGAGGGTCAGCTCATTGCACGCATCCCTGGTTGGTGGGCCCATAGCTCGGGCACGTGATCGTGCCGATGGGACCGGAGGCGAAGATCGCGAACCCGCTGCCTTCGGCCGTCGACTGGTGATGTCGCTGGCGCCGACCTGGATGCGGTCGCCGTTACAGGGACCGATGTCGTTCGCCAGGGTCCTGTTGGTGGTTATCAGGTCGCCACCGTGCAGCGTGGTATAGCAGGGGCGTGCGTCCCGAAACAACGCTACCACAATCCATTGCCCGAGACAACGATTTGGTTCGCCGGTTCAATCCACGCCGTGAACGCAATCGTGATACAGCGCGTCGAGCGCCATTGACTCGGGGTGAACTTGCGTCGCAGGTGGCTTCATGGGCAACCTTTGCAATGTGCAGATAGATGAGGTCATCGCGCTAGCCGGTGCCACGCCACCGGCATCGGGCAGGTCGGCCACCGCCGCCGCGCTGGCTGCGCAGCCCTGGCCTGACGGCCGGCCGGGGTGAGCCGAAGGGCGGAGCTGGTCGCCCTCGGACGGCGTTCCCAGCAGGTTCTCCTCCTTTCCGCGCTCACCGGCGCCGTCGTCGGTCTGGCGGTGGCCCTGTTCGACTGGATCACCGCCGAGGTGATCCTCGACGCCGTGCTCCATGCGCCACTGGCGTTGCAGGCCGGCGCCCCCCTGGTCGGTCTCGGTCTGGCCGCCCTGTCCTTGCGCTATGTCGCCTCTGTCGCCTCTGGCGCAACGCCTGCGTCCTCCGACGAGTACATCAAGAACTTCCACGAGCACGACCGGCGTCTCGCCCTGCGCCCGGTACCAGGACGCATCCTCGGCGCCGTCGCCACCCTCGGCATGGGTGGGGCGATGGGCCTGGAGGGGCCCTCCATCTACATCGGAGCGTCGATCGGGTCGGTGATCCAGGGACGCCTCGCCCGCTTGTTCTCCCGGGACGACGCCAAGCTGTTGATGGTCGCAGGCGCCGCCGCCGGGGTTGCCGCCATCTTCAAGGCCCCGGCCACCGGGGCCATCTTCGCCCTCGAGGTCCCCTACCAGGACGACACCGCCCGGCGCATGCTCCTGCCGGCGCTGACGGGGGCGGCGGTGAGCTATGTGGTCTTCGTGGCCTTCGCCGGCACCGCCCCCCTTCTGCCCGTCGGCGGCCCCGCCCCCTTCGATTTTCGTGATCTCGGCGGTGCGGCGCTCGTCGGCCTGCTGTGCGGGGTCGGAGCCCGAGGGTTCGCACTGGTGCTCCGGCGGGCCAAGTCCGCGGTTACCCGCCTGAGTGCCCCCTTGAGGGTGGCCGCGGCGGGCTGCTCGCTGGCGGCCCTGTTCGGTCTGTCGCATCTCCTCTTCGGCGCCGGGCTCACTCTGGGGCCTGGCTACCGGACGGTCGCCTGGGCGACCGATCCGACCCACAGCATCGGCCTCGTCCTGGGTCTCCTCGTGCTGCGGGCGGCGGCGACAGTTGTCACGGTGGGTGGGGGCGGCGTGGGCGGTCTGTTCATCCCCCTGGTCATCGAGGGCGCCCTACTCGGACGAGCGGTGAGCGGCGCCTTCGGCAATGCCTCGTCGTCACTTTTCTCCGTCGTCGGGATCGCCGCCTTCCTGGGGGCGGGCTACCGCTCCCCTCTGGCCGGGGTCATGTTCGTGGCGGAGTCGACCGGCCGACCCGGCTTCGTGGTCCCCGCCCTGTTGGCCTCGGTCGTCGCCCAGCTGGTCATGGGCCGCTTGTCGGTGACGCCCTACCAGCGCGCCGCCCGGGCTGGGCACCTCGAGCACCGCTTCGACCTGCCCATCGCCGCCGCCCTCCAGGCCGATGTGCTGAGCGTCCCGCCCGACGCAACCCTGGCCGAGTTCGTCTCCAACCACCTGCTCATGGCGCGCCAGAAGTCGGTTCCCGTGCTCGATGGGCGCCACTACGTCGGCATGGTTCGCGCCGAGGACCTCGTCGCCATACCGAGGGACGAGTGGGCCCGGACCACCGTCAAGGAGATCCTCCGCGACGACCTGCCCGTCGGGCACACGGACTGGCGGCTCCGGGAAGCGGTGCTGACCATGGAGAAGGCCGACATCGACGTCATGGCTGTCGTCGACGCCGGCTCGAGCTTCGTCGGGGTCGTATCCACCACCGAGATCCTCAATCTCGACGAGATCCTCGATCAGGCGGGCGATGCCTGAGACGGCCAGAGGGTCGACACTTCGGTCGGCGACTCAAGTCCAGAGGTGTACCACCATGACCGGTCTTTCTGAGCCTCAGTGTCGCCCTGCAGGTTGAGGTGTCGGTTCACGCGCGCTGTCATCGGCTCGGCCTGGAGCGGCCGCAGGCGAACCCACCGGGACCTGCGGCGATGCGCTCTTGGCGAGGCGGGCGAACTCGAGCAGCGACCAGAGCCCGAGGCCGGCAGCGATCTCCCACCCACCGTTGTAGGAGGCAACCCAGGTCAGCGTGACCACGGTGGAAGCCACCAGGACGAGGAAGGTCCCGCTCCCCCGGATGGCCTTCGGGCTGATCCACGAGATCGCCAGCAGCGTGGCACCGAGGAGGGCATACACCAGGCTGTGCTCGTAGTTCTGGACGCCCACATCCTGGCCGATGGTGAGGCCCGCGCCGACCGCCAGCGCGGCCAGTCCGGCTCCCACGTAGCGCCGACTGGTTCCGTCAACGAGCCACGCCAGGGTGACCACCGCCCCGAGCACCGCGACGTTCTGGTAGAGCTTGAAACCGGCGGTGGTGGTGGCGATCACGATGGCGGCCCCGGCCGCCAGCACCGCCGCCCCGGCGAGCTCGCGCGAACGGCTGACGGGCCCGATTTGGAGGTGCTCCCCTTGTCGTGTCATCGATGTGCTCCCTTGTCCCTGACGTCGTTGCGTGTATACCCGGCGTCCGCCCCGGGAAAACGGTAGGGCGCCACAGCCGGTCCGGGAGCGACAACCCGGGGCCGTGGCCCCAGTCGAGCATCGCCACTACGACGGTCCGGAACCCGCCTCGGGGAAGGCGTTCCCGTCCTCACCTGCGGCTCGCTGGAACCATCGAGCGACGACCACGTCGGTGGACGAGTGGGCCACGATGGAGATGGCCGTCGTGGTGGCCACGAGGGCGAACACTAGGTCCCCGTCGGGAATCGCCGCCGCCCAGATGAGCAGCCCGTACACGACTGACGCGAATCCCTTGGGCCCGAACCAGGCGACGGTGAGCAGCTGCACCCCACGCACGCCGCTACCGAGCAGCGAGAGCCAG
>JBPCJQ010000074.1:0-16375 GCA_051005135.1 Acidimicrobiales bacterium | reverse complement strand
GGGGGGGGGGGTGGAGGGGGGGGCGGCGGTGGGGGGAAAGGGGAAGACGAGGGGGGGCGGGGAAGGTTTCGTTCCCCGTTTGTCGCCCCCCCCCCCCCCCCGACCCCCCGAAGCTCTCCACGCGGGGTCCAGCGGTGGGGCAGTTGGTACAGGCGGGCAGGCGGGTGGCCGTGGCCCGGGCCATGACGGTTCTCGTTGCCCTGGCGGCCCTAGGGGCCGGGGTGGTGGCTCCGGCCGATGGAGCTGCCGGCGCCCAGATGGCGCTGGTCCGCCGTCGCGCCCATCGAGTGACGACACCGCGGTCCGTACGGCCGGTACAGCTGCCCGTCATCTCCCAGCTTCTCGACGGCTCCGGCCTGGGCGACCTCCTTCAAGGCCTGCTGCAACCCCTGGCACCCGCGCCGGTGGTCCCCACCGTCGACCCCGCAGTGGTGAGCCGGGTCGTCGCCTCCACCGTCAGGGTCTCTGGCCCAGCGTGTGGTTACACGGTCTCGGGCAGCGGCTTCTCAGCGGCACCCGACACCATCGTCACCAACGCCCACGTGGTGGCGGGCATGACCCGTCCCCAGGTGCTTCGGCCCGACGGCCGGTCACTGAACGCCACCGTCGTGGTGTTCGACCCCAACCGCGACCTGGCCGTGCTCAGCGTGCCCGGGCTCGGCGAACCGGCGCTGGCGGTGGGCTCCGCCACAGTGGGAGGTCCCGGGGCGATTTTCGGCCATCCCCAGGGCCAAGCCCCCGTCGACGTGTCGCCCGCCCAGGTCACCCGTGAGGTCAGCGCCCAGGTGGACAACATCTATGGCCAGCCAGTGACCCGCCAGATCCTCGTGCTCGCCGCCCGGGTGGAGCCCGGTGACTCCGGAGCAGCCCTGGTCGACCAGACGGGGAGCGTGGTAGGGGTGACCTTCGCCGTCTCCACGGCTCGCCCCCTCACCGCCTTCGCCGTCGACAGCCAGGAGCTGGCCCCGGTGCTGTCCGAGCCTCGTGGGTCGGCAGTGCGCACGGGCCCCTGCATTTCCTAAGAGCTAGGGTCGACGCCCGCGTATGAAGTCCATGGCCTCGGCGCGTGTGGCCGGGTCGAGGAACTGGCCTCGGACGGCGGAGGTGACGGCCAGGGTGCCGGGGGTACGGACGCCGCGCATGGTCATGCACAGATGCTCGGCCTCCACCACCACCAGCACCCCTCGGGGCTGAAGGCTGCGCACCACCTCGTCGGCCACCTGGGTGGTGAGGCGCTCCTGCACCTGGGGCCGGCGGGCGTGGGAGCCCACCAGGCGGACGAGCTTGGACAGGCCGGTGATGCGGCCGTCTTCGGCGGGGATGTAGGCCACGTGGGCCTTGCCCACGAAGGGGATCAGGTGGTGCTCGCACATCGACGCCAGCGGGATGTCGCGCACCATCACCATCTCGTCGTGGTCGGCGGCGAAGGTCACGGCCAGGTGCTGATCGGGCGCATCGTCGAGCCCGGCGAACAGCTCCTCGTACATGTCGGCCACCCGCTCTGGGGTGTGCACCAGGCCTTCGCGGTCGGGGTCCTCCCCGATGGCCTCGAGGATCTCGCGGACGGCTTGGGCGATCCGTGCCTTGTCGGTGGGCACGGCTACTAAGACGAGGTCAGCGGCCGAACTTCGCTGGCGGCAGCCGTGCCCCCGGCCGCGGCCCGGCCGATGCCACGGGGCACGTCGGTGAAGATCTCCATGACCTCGGGAGTGTCGAGGGTCTCCTTCTCGATCAGCGAGGTAGCCAGGCGGTCGAGCGTCGCCCGGTGGGCGGTGAGGATGTCCCGAGCCTCCGAATGGGCTTCGTCGATGATGCGGCGGACTTCGGCGTCGACGTTGGCGGCCACCTGCTCGGAGTAGTTGCGCTGGTGGCCGAAGTCGCGACCCAGGAACACCTCGCCGTCCTTCTGGCCCAGTTGCTGGGGCCCGATGGCGTCGCTCATGCCGTACTCGGTGACCATGGCCCGGGCGATCTGGGTGGCCTTCTCGATATCGTTCTGGGCGCCCGTGGTGGGGTCGGAGAAGATCAGCTCCTCGGCGGTGCGGCCCCCGAGCAGCATGGCCAGCTGGTCGCGAAGCTGCGACCGGCTCACCAGGTACTTGTCCTCGGTGGGCAGGGCGAGGGTCCAGCCCAGGGCCCGGCCCCGGGCGATGATCGAGATCTTGTGAATAGGGTCGGCGCGCGGCAGGGCGTGGCCCACCAGAGCATGGCCGCCCTCGTGGTAGGCGATCACCCGCTTCTCCTCGTCGGAGATGATCCGGGACTTGCGCTCCGGGCCGGCCATCACCCGGTCGATTGCCTCTTCCAGCTGGGGCATGCCGATCTCGGAGAACCCGCGGCGGGCGGTGAGCAGGGCGGACTCGTTCATGAGGTTGGCCAGGTCGGCGCCCGTGAACCCGGGCGTGCGCCGGGCCAGCACGTCGACGTCGACGCCTTTGGCCAGCGGCTTCGCCTTGGCGTGCACGTTGAGGATGGCCCGCCGACCCGCAAGGTCGGGACGGTCGACGACGATCTGGCGGTCGAAGCGGCCGGGGCGCAGCAGAGCGGGGTCGAGGATGTCGGGGCGGTTGGTGGCGGCGATGAGGATGACGCCGGCGGTGGTGTCGAAGCCGTCCATCTCCACCAGGAGCTGGTTGAGGGTCTGCTCGCGCTCGTCGTGGCCGCCGCCCAGGCCGGCGCCCCGGTGACGGCCCACGGCGTCGATCTCGTCGACGAACACGATGGCGGGGGCGCTCGCCTTGGCTTGCACGAACAGGTCGCGCACCCGGCTGGCGCCCACGCCCACGAACATCTCCACGAAGTCGGAACCCGAGATGGAGAAGAACGGCACCCCCGCCTCGCCGGCCACGGCCCGGGCCAGCAGGGTCTTGCCCGTGCCGGGTGGCCCGAAGAGCAGCACCCCCTTGGGGATCTTGGCCCCCATCGACTGGAACTTGGCCGGTGACTCCAGGAACTCCTTGATCTCCTGGAGCTCCTCCACCGCCTCGTCGGCCCCGGCCACGTCGGCGAAGGTGACCTTGGGCTGGTCCTTGTTGACCGTCTTGGGCTTGGCCTTGCCGAACTGCATCACCCTGCTTCCGCCGCCCTGCATGGTGTTCATCACGAACAGGAAGGCGGCGACGAGCAGGATGAACGGGAGCAGGGTCTGCACCAATGCCCACCAGAGGGGGTCGGTCTGGTGGTCGACCTTCACCTGCACCTTGGCCGCCCGCATCTCGTCGACCACCTTGGGGGCGTCGGCTTTCACGTAGCTGGCGGTGTACTTGGTGCCGTCGACGAGGGAGCCTTTGATGGTGCCCGACCGGTCGCCCACCGTGGCCGTGCGCACCTGGCCGTCGGCGACCTTGCGCTCGAACTGGTCGAGGCGCAGCTTGGTGGCGTCACCGCCCCGGCGCAGGGCCCCGCCGACCACCAGGATGGCGACGAGGGCGACGACTACGTAGATGGCGGGCCGGCGCGCGAGCTTGGTCACAGTGCCCTCAGGCTACCGGCCTCCTCCGGCTTGTAGGCGCAGACATAGGGGAGGTTGCGGTAGCGCTCGGCCACGTCGAGGCCGTAGCCGATCACGAAGGCGGGCGGGATCCGGAACCCCACGTAGCGCAGGTCGGGCTCGTCGCCCTGCTCGCCGTCGCGCAGCAAGAGGGTGCACACCTCCAGCGAGGCGGGGTGGCGCGCCCCCAGGTTCTTGCGCAGATAGCTGAGGGTGAGGCCGCTGTGGACGATGTCCTCCACCAGGATGACGTCGCGCTCGGTGAGATCGAGGTCGAGGTCTTTGACTATGCGCACCACGCCGCTGGTCTTGGTGGCGCTGCCGTAGGACGACACCGCCATGAAGTCGAACTCCACCGGCAAGCTGATGGCGCGGGCCAGGTCGCTCATGAACACGAACGCCCCTTTGAGCACGCCCACCAGCAGAGGCGCCCGCCCGGCGTAGTCGGCGGTGATCTGGGCACCGAGCTCGACGACGCGCGCCGCTAGCTGCTCCTGGCTGATGACGATGGGGCCGATGCCGTCCATGCCAACGGTCACGGGCCGCGACCGTAGTGGGTCACTCTCCCAGGCGGAGGCGGCCCTGGTGGCGGCTCACCCGGCGGCCGTCGTCGGTCTGTGTGGCCCTCCACTCCCCGCGTGCCACTCGCAGGACCCGTTCCACGGCGTTCGCTGACGGTGGGTGGTCCTGGTCGGCCGTCAACCACATGCGCACGGTCCGGCGGGCGAGAACCACGGGGGCGGCGGCCAACGCCTTGGCGTCAGTGGGGTCGATTGAAGCGGAAAGGCCGTCGAGGAAGGCGGCCTCTTCGCCCAGCAGGGCGGCCTGGCGGGCGAGCACGGCGGCGACGTCACGCTGGGCGATGGAGTCGAGAAGGGGCATCAGCTCGGCACGGACCCGGTTCCGGCGGTGGGCGGGGTCGGCGTTGGACGGGTCGTTCACGGGCACCAGGCGGGCCGCGGCCACCAGGGCATGGGTCTGGGCTCGCCGTAAGCCCAGGATGGGATGAGTCGAAGGGTTTCGGGGAGCCGTCGGGGGGCGGAGCCCCCCGACTGTGAACGCAGTGTCCGGCCTGCGTGGGCCGACAGTGGCCGGCGATGCCATGGCGGCCAGGCCGTCGAGGCCGGCACCCCGGATCAGGTTGAGCAGGACGGTCTCGGCCTGGTCGTCGGCGGTGTGGCCGGTGAGCACATCCGGGGGCAGGACCCGATACCGCGCGGCGCGGGCCCTGGCTTCCAGATTGGGCCCGGGGGGCACCGGCGCCTTGGCGGCCCGGAACGCCGCTCCAACGTCGGCTGCGACTGCCGCCACAACGTCGGCTTCGGCGGCGGAGCCGGCCCGTAGCCCGTGGTCGACGTGCACCGCGGTCACCTGGCACCGGGCGGCCACAGCGAGGAGCAACAGGGCCAGCGAGTCGGCACCCCCGGAGACAGCACAGGTCACGGCAGTGCCCGCCGGTGGGAAGGCGCAGTGCCTGAGGAGCTCGGCTTGGCCTTGGGGGGAGGCCGGGAGGGGGGCCTGGCCCCCTCCCGTCACGAAGCGGCGGGCTCCGCCGATGCCACTCTGGACAGCCACAGTTCGGGGGCCTTGATCTCGGGGAGGGTGGGCAGCCACTCGGGCCCCTGCCACAGCATCTCGATGGAGGCCCGGTCGGACTCCTCTACGGCCTGGAGGAACGACTCGCCCTCTTCGTATTGGCGGAGCTTTGCTTCGAGGCCGATGAGGCGTTGCAGGACCCGGGCGGCGCCGCCCGCCTTGCGGCGCTCGTGGAGCACGTGGTGGAAGCGCGCTGCGCTCGGGATCAGCCCGGCGCCCGCCCTGCCCATCACCAGGTCGCCGTGGCCCTCGAGCAGGCTCATGAGGCCGGAGATGCGCTGGAGCACGGCGTGCTGTTCGGGACTGGCGAACAGCGTGACCAGCCCCCCCTCCTCCAGGGGATTCTTGCCCGCCCGGGCGGCGGCAGCCGCCCGGCGCAAGGCGGCGACGAAGCGCTTGGGGTCGGGATCGAAGGCGGCCAGGCTGGTGTCGATGAGCGACAGGAAGTAGGGCCGCATCCAAGGGATGCCGGTGAACTGCACCCTGTGGGTGACCTCGTGCAGGGCAAGCCACAGGCGGAACTCGCGGGGCGGGAAGGCGTAGCGCTTCTCGAGGGCGAGCACGTTGGGCCCCACGTAGTAGACGATGTCCTGGTCTTCGACGTCCTCGTTCTCGATGACCAGCAGGTCGTACTGGCCCAGGACACGGGTCGACATCCACCCCAGCAGGGCGCCGACCTCGGCGCCGGCCACCTTGCGGCCGGCGTCGGCCAAGGGCCCCTGGCCCATGCGGTCTCCCAGGCGCTCGGTGAGGGGTCGGAGGAGGCGGCGGAAAGACTTGAGGTTGGCGGCGACCCAACCCGGTCGATCGGTGACCCGCGCCCGGGCCGGCCCCGACAGCGAGTGCAGGCCGGTCTCGGCACCCACGAGCTCCTCGGCCTGAGCAGTGAACTCGGCGAAGTCGGGGCCGAGCGAGTCGTACAGGTAGGACTCGGCCAGTGGCTCCCGGCGGGCCACCCGAGCCGCCACCTTCTGGGCTACGTCCCAGGCGACGGGGTCGCACCGGTCTTCGAGGGCCACCTCGCTATTGCTTGGGGTAGCGGGCGGCCGTCACCTTCACGAGGTAGCGGATGAACACGCCGAGCACGCCGAGCACGGCGACGAGGGTGACCACTGGCGCCAGCCAGTAGGTCCAGGGCTTGCCGAAGGCGAGGATAAGGTCCACGCCGACGACACTACGCCTCGGTTCCCGGCGTCGGGAGCCAGCAGGCTATGACCTCGCCCAGCGCGGGCGAAGCTCACGACTAGGCGATCTTCTTGCCACGTATCCGGGGGACCACCATGGGCTCGTGCCGGTAGCAGAAGAGACCGTCGTTGTAGATGGAAAGACGGGTCCCGCACTCGGGGTGGCGGCAGGTCCTCCCGGCTCTGAACGCCCTGGAGGGCCGGTCGTTCCCCGTGATCGGGTGGGCTCCTACGGATGCCTCAGCCATGTATCAGCCAACCGGGAGCCGGGGCCCTCTATTCCTGCCTGGCGAGAGCCTCGGCAATACGCTGGTGCAGTTGCTCTGGCACCCTTTCCCGGCACCGCTCCGAGATCACCAGGCGGAGGTCGGCCTCGAAGTCGAAGGCGTCGAAACAGGGTGGGCACTCGTCGAGGTGCTGGCTGATGAGGACGCGCCGCTCCTCGGTGAGCTCGCCGTCGATGTAGTGGTACAGGACCTCTACGGCCTCGATGCAGTTCTTACCCATGTGACGTTCCCTCGGGCTCCGGGACCAATCCACGCTGGCGGCCGAACTCGTACAACCGCTTCTGGAGCGCTCTTCTTCCGCGGTGCAGGCGGCTCATGACGGTTCCGATGGGCACATCGAGGATCTCGGCGATCTCCTTGTAGGAGAAACCCTCGACATCGCCGAGGAGCACGGCCAGACGGAACTGCTCGGGAAGTGCCTCCACCGCCTCTTTGACCTCGGTGTCGGTGAAGTGGTCGAGCACCTCCTCCTCGGCGCTACGCCCCGACGTGGCACCCTCGAGGCCGCCCAGGCGGCGGTACAGGTAGAGGCTCTCGACGTCATCGAGGTCGGTCTCTTCGGGGCGTCGCTTCTTGGCCCTGTAGGTGTTTATGTAGGTGTTGGTGAGGATTCGGTAGAGCCAGGCCTTGAGGTTGGTTCCCTGCTGGAAGGACTCGAAGGCTCGATAGGCCTTCAGGTAGGTCTCCTGCACCAGGTCCTCGGCGTCGGAGGGGTTGCGCGTCATCCGCAGGGCGGCCGTGTAGAGCGAGGGCATGTGCTGCATCGCAAGCTCGGTGAACTGGGCCTTGTCCGCCACCTCGGCAACCCTAGACGTCGAACGACGTTGCTCCCGCGACAATGGCGGGATGACCAACTCCTATCCGCCTATCCGCGACTATGCCCTCATCGGCGACTGCCACTCGGCCGCGCTGGTCTCCCGGGCCGGCTCGATCGACTGGTGCTGCCTTCCCCGCTTCGACGCG
Organism: Acidimicrobiales bacterium; assembly: GCA_051005135.1. Taxonomy (GTDB): domain Bacteria; phylum Actinomycetota; class Acidimicrobiia; order Acidimicrobiales; family AC-14; genus DATAQC01. The sequence continues at coordinate 8,855 of JBPCJQ010000074.1, read as the reverse complement.
GGGGCGACCTTCGGGCGCCTGCTCGACTGGGACAACGGTGGCTTCTGCTCCTTGGGCCCCCCGGGACGCGACGTGGAGAGCTCCCGCCGTTACATCCCGGGCACCCTCGTACTGGTGACCACCTTCTCCACCGCCGGGGGCTCGGCCACGGTCACCGACTGCATGACAATGCACGCTGGTGGCGCGTCGCACCCCTACCACCAGCTCTTGCGGGTCGTCGACGGGGAACGGGGCCGGCTGTCCCTCGACCTGCGCATGGCTGCCCGCTTCGACTACGGTGGGGTCAGGCCGTGGATCCGCCGCCACGGCAGTGAGTTGTTCACCGCAGTGGGCGGGAACGACTCGCTGGTGGTCAGCGGCGACCTCGCCCTCGAGATCTCCGACGTCCACGACCTGGCGGGGGAGGTCATCGTGCGGGCGGGCGAGCGCGTACGTCTGTCGATCACCTGGCTCCCGCCCGAGCGCGTCGACCCCCATCCCCCTGAGCAGCCGAGCGTCGCCGAGCTCGATCACCGCCTGGAGGAGACGGTGGCATGGTGGCGGCAATGGAGCGAGAAGGTGACCATCGAGGGGCCCGACGCCCCCGGGGCGCGTCGCTCCGCGGTCGTTCTCAAGGCTCTCACCAACGCCCCTACCGGGGCGGTGGCCGCTGCCCCCACGACCTCGCTGCCTGAAGCCGTGGGCGCCGGCCGCAACTGGGACTACCGGTACAGCTGGATTCGTGACTCCCAGTTCACCGTGCGATCCCTGGGCGAGCTGGGCTGCACCGACGAGGCCGACGGCTTCCGCCGCTTCATCGAGCGCAGCGCCGCCGGTGGTGTCGAGTCGCTCCAGATCATGTACGGCGTGGGGGGTGAGCGCCGCCTCAGCGAGCTGGAGCTGGGCCATCTGCAAGGCTACAAAGCGTCGTCGCCGGTGCGGATAGGCAACGCCGCCTCCGACCAGTTGCAGCTCGACATGTACGGCGAGCTACTGGAGCTGGCCTGGCGCTGGCACCAGGTGGGCCGCTCGCCCGACGACGACTACTGGCGGTTCCTGCTCTGTCTCGTCGACACTGCCGCCGATCGCTGGGACGAGCCCGACCGGGGCATCTGGGAGATGCGAGGCGAGCCGCGCCACTTCGTGCACTCCAAGGTCATGTGCTGGGTAGCGCTCGACCGCGGCATCCGCCTGGCCGACGAGTGCTTGCGGCAGGCTCCCACCCGACGATGGCGGCGGGCGCGCCGGGACGTGCGGGCCGCCGTGGAGGACAAGGGCTACGACCAACGAGCGGGCACCTTCGTAGCGGCCTTCGGTTCCACCGACCTCGACGCCGCCCTCTTACTGCTGCCCTCCTACGACTTCGTCGAGTACCGCGACGAGCGCATGGTGCGCACCGTCGACGCGGTGCGCAGCCGCCTCGGCCGTGACGGCCTTCTCCTCCGCTACGACATCGACGACGGCCTCTCCGGCGAAGAAGGTTGCTTCGTGGCCTGCTCGTTCTGGCTGGCCGAGTGCCTGGCCCGTCAGGGCCGTGCCGAGGAGGCCCGAGACGTCTTCGATCGATCCATGGCCACGGCCAACGACCTCGGCCTGTTCTCCGAGGAGTACGACCCCAGAGCAGGCGAGCTGTTGGGCAACTTCCCCCAGGGCCTCTCCCACCTCAGCCATGTGGCCGCCGCCGTCGCCTTGGCCGCCGGAGACGCCCATGGTGGGACATGAGGCTGCGGTGATCGTCGGTGTAGCCCCCACAGCGGCCGCGCAGGCAGCAGCCGCCGGCCCGCAGCGGATCCGTCCCCATCAGCACTTCGTGGGACTCGTCAACGGCAGAAGCGCCGATGCCGTGGTGCGCACCGCGTGCGCCGGCCCGATCTGGCCGGGCCGCACCACCCAGCCAGTGGCTGGGCAGACCTTCGCCGTCGAGCAGGTCCCCGACGGCGGGGGCTACAACGGCCACCAGCTCCACGGTGTGGGCCAACTTCGACTCCGACCGGCGTCACTTCGATCGCTTCAGGGCCTATGGCGTGAAGGAGCCGGTCCCTCCGTCGCCGGTGCCCTGTGAGGGCACCGGCTCGGTCACCTTCAGCCCCTGCTTCGACACGCTTCCCTGCCCGGCCGGGGCCGAGGACTACGTGGTAAAGGTGCAGTTCGTCAATATCGCCGTCTGACGCTGATATTTCAACCAGTTGGGCAGGCAAAGGTGTGAGCAGCCCTCGGGTGTCACCGCTCGAGCCCCCACTCCACCGAGAGAGCGGCGAGGTGGGCGTCGGTGGTGTGGTTGGCGGCGGCCTGGCCGCCGAGCAGCATCGTCCGGTACAGGGCGGCGTGGCGCTCGGTCGGGTTCGGCGTGGTGACATTGGGACGGCCCAACCAGCCCGCCACCACCGAGTAGGCGGCGGCGACGTCGAGGGGACGGGCGAAGGCGCGGGGGTGGGTTGAGATCCGCACGAACGCGAGTACCGACGGCCAGGGCACGCCGACGAGGGGGTGGAGCTCAGCGTCGACGCCCACCAGGCGGCGACCGCGACATGGTGGCCGAACTGTCGATGGTGGGCCCAGAGGAGCAGGTTGGCGTCGACGAGGACGGCGTCGCCCTGCTCAGCGGGCATCGAGCGCCTCGGCCACGTCGCGGACGTCGACGAGGGCATCCCCGGTGTCGAACGTCGGGGGCCAGGATCTGCGGCCCCGGCTGCGCCCGCAGGCCGGCGCGCACGACGTCGTTCGCCACCCGCGACACCGATCGGCCCTGGCGCCGAGCCAGCTCTTTGAGCCGGGTCTCCACGTCAGGGTCGAGGTTCAGCGTCGTCCGCATCAGTCGCCATGAGCCACTGTGGCGGTACTCGTAGTCCGCGATGCGAGGAGTTCGCTATCGCCCGGGACGCCTTTCGCGTCGCAGCATTCTGACCATCAGGTCGCATCCGGGGCAGTATCCGGTCGAACGAGCCGCGTGTCGTCCACCGGCGACCGGGGTCGACGACGACGACGGCCGCCATGTTCAGTTCGAGATCATGCCAACTCCACCCCGGGTTGCTCGGTGGCGGCGACAAGCCGCAAGATGGTGCGCGGCGCGGTGGCTTGCCCGAATGGATGGAGACGAATCATGCGAGCGATCACCGTCGTCCCCGGCCAGGCTGGATCAGCCCAGCTGACCGAGGTGCCTGAACCGCCCGTCGCCGCCGGACCCGTGCTGGTGGACACCCTGGTCATTGGGGTGTGCGGTACCGATGCCGAGATCGTCGCGGCGCCTACGGCTGGGCGCCCGAGGGATGATCGCGCCTGGTTCTGGGCCACGAGTCGCTGGGGCGAGTCCGCCACGCGCCAGCGGAGTCGGGTCTCGAGCCCGGTGACCTGGTCGTGGGCATCGTCCGGCTACCGGATCCCTCCCTTGCGCCAATTGCGCGGTGGGCGAGTGGGACATGTGCCGCAATGGAGGTTACACCGAGCGCGGGATCAAGCAGCGCGACGGCTTCGGTTCCGAGCGTTATCGCATCCAGCCAGACTTCGTGGTGAAAGTGGATCCGGCACTCGGCCGTCTTGGGGTTTTGCTCGAGCCGGCCAGCGTGGTGGCCAAGGCCTGGGAGCACATCGAGTGCACAGGGGTCGGACAGCTGGTCTTCGATGCGAGGGCCGACCTCGCCCCGGGGGGCGTCGTCTGCCTGGCCGGGGTGTCCGCTGGCGGCCGCGAGCCTGTCGCTCGACCCGGGGGCGCTGAACCGCAGCATGGTGCTGGGCAACGAAGTCGTGTTCGGGCCGGTCAACGCCAATCGCCGCCACTACCAGGCGGGTGCCGGCGCCCTGGCCCGAGGGGACGCCCAGTGGCTCGGCCGGCTGGTCACCCGGCGAGTCCCGCTCGACAACTGGAGCGCGCCCTGGGGCGTCAGGCGGACGACGTCAAGGTCGTCATCGACTTCGCCGAGTGAGGCGCGAGGAAGGAGTGAGCAGATGGAGGTCCACGTAGGGCCGCCGATCGTGGCCATCCACGCCGACGATGAAGTGGTGGTGTGCGACCCCGACGGCAGGATCTCGAGCACCAAGGATCAGGGCTACTTCGCTTCGGACACCCGCCTGGTGTCGGGATACCGCCTCAAGCTGGGTCGCCTCCCACCTGTACTGCTCAACAGCTCGGCGGTCGAGCCCTTTTCGTCCCGGTTCGAGTTCACCAACCCGGCGTTGCTGGCCGCCAACGGAGGCCAGATCGCAGCTCAGACGCTGCACCTTCGTCTTGACCGCACCGTGGGCCACGGGGTCCACGAGGACTATGAGGTGGTCAACTACGGGCCCCAGCCCGTGGAGGTCGACCTCGAGGTCAGTTTCGAGTGCGACTTTGCCGATCTGTTCGACGTCAAAGGGGCAAGGCTGGTGCGACGTGGCTCGTTGCAGAGCCATTGGGATCCCGCCCGCGGCTGGCTCAGCACCCACTACGTGAACGGTGACTTCCGCCGATCGTTGCGCCTTCAGGTGGCGAACTCGGGCTCGGGACCCCAGTTTGCCAACGGCGGCATCACCTTCCGGGTATCCCTCGAGCCAGGCGGATCGTGGCACACCTGCCTGCTGTGGGTCCGTCTCGCAGCAGACGGCGACGTCCTACTGCCCACCAGGAAGTGCCAGGACCTGCTGGGAGCGGATCACCAGCGCGACCACGCCAGGCGCCAGTGGATCCGGGAGTCGACACGGGTGCGGACCAGTGATGCCGCGGTGACCGCGGCGGTGGGCCAAGCCATCGACGATCTCGCCGGCCTTCGGATGTTCGTCCACGACGACGCGGCCGCCGATCCGCACCGCCACGATGACCTCGACGCCTGGGTGCCGGCCGCCGGGGTTCCCTGGTTCGTCTCGCTGTTCGGCCGCGACAGCTTGGTCGTGTCGCTGCAGACGCTGGCGCTGTCGCCCCGCTTCGCCCTCGGAGCCCTTCGTGCCCTCGGGGCTCTCCAGGGCGACGGCTACGACGACGACCGCGATGCGCAACCGGGCAAGATCGAGCACGAAGTCCGCCATGGCGAGCTCGCCTTCTTCCACCTGGTACCCCACACCCCCTACTACGGCACCCACGAGGCCACCACCCTCTACGTGTGGGCCGCAGCCGAGGCCTGGCGCTGGCACGGCGACCGCGACGCCCTCGACAGCGTCCGACCCCACGTCGAGCGGGCACTGGCCTGGATCGACACCGATGGCGACGTCGATGGCGACGGACTCCAGGAATACCGCACCCGCGCCCGCCAGGGCGGTTACTACAACCAGGGCTGGAAGGATTCGGGGGAGGCGATCGTCGGCTCCGACGGGGACATTTCTTCGCTGCCCATCGCCCTCTGTGAGCACCAGGGCTACGTGGTTGCGGCCAAGCGGGCATGGGCCGAGGTGGTCGACGACGCCTACGGCGACAAGGCGTGGGCCGGGCGTCTGCGTGACCAGGCCGATCGCTTGGTCGAGCTGATCGAAGCCCAGTTCTGGTGGGAGGCCGAGGGAACCTACTACCTGGGCCTAGACGGCAAGAAGGCGCCCATCGAATCAGTGGCTTCGAACCCAGGACACCTGTTGTGGGCGGGGGCCATCGCTCCCGAACGGGCCCAGCGGGTCGCCCAGCGGCTCTTGGCACCCGACATGTGGAGCGGTTGGGGCATCCGCACGCTCTCGCAGCGCCATCGGGCCTACAACCCCTTCTCTTACCAGCTGGGATCGGTGTGGCCCCACGACAACGCCATCTGCGCCGCGGGCTTCCGCCGCTACGGCTTGGATGCCGAAGCGGCCCAGGTTGCCCGTGCCATGTTCGACGCCGCCGACCGCTTCCAGGCCCGTCGCCTACCGGAGCTGTTCGCTGGCCTGACTCGCGATCCGGGTGGCTTTCCGGTGCAATACTTGGGCGCCAACGTTCCCCAAGCCTGGGCTTCGGGAGCGCTCGTCCATCTGATCACCGTTCTGCTGGGGCCCCGAGCTGACGCCAAGACGTCATCCCTACAGCTCGACCCTGCCCTGCCGGAATGGCTGGCGGAGCTTTGGTTGACGAACCTGCGCGTGGGCGAGGCAGCCGCCGACCTCCACGTGCGCCGTGAACCCGACGGTGCTCACCGGCTCGAGGTCAGCCACCGACGGGGAGGGCTTGATGTTCGTCTGGCCGGGTCGCCGCCGGGCTCCTGATTCGGCCCAGGATGCTGACGACTCGCGTCACCCGAACTACTCTGGAGACGCGACGTTCGGTGAGGAGGACCATGAAAGCAGAGCACGTCCGCGATCGCCTGCACGAGGCCATGCACCGGTCACCGAAGGCGTCCGAGCAAGAGCTGGCTGAGGTGACGGCCGTAGTGCTGGCAGTGGTGGGCGAGGTCACCGCCGAGCTCGCTTTGGTGATCGCCGAGCTGGCGGCGCGGGTGGACGCCCTTGAGGCCCGGGCTGGTTGACCGTGAGGTCCGGCGCGGCGCTGTCCGATGCGCAGCGGAGTGGCGGCGCGGGGATGACCGGGTCGCCTTCGGTGTCCACCAGGGCGTCGAGTACCTACTGGCACTGCTGCTCGTCCTGATCGCCGCCCATGTCCGGACGAACTCGGCCGGGCCGGTGCTTCTGGCTGCCCTGGCCGTGGCCAGCCTCGCGCTGTGGACGGATGGCCCGCTCGGCGGCTGGAAGGTCATCAACTTGCGAAACCACCACCACCTAGACCGGGTGTTCGTAATGGTCCTGGTCGGCGCCCCGCTCTTGTTTCACTTCAGCGACTTCGTTCTGGTGCTATTGGCCGAGGGTGTTGCGCTTACCCTGGCCGTGCTGGTTCGTCGCACCGCCTATGAGTCTTCCCCGCCGCGACGACTCGCCCGGTCGCCATCGCAGACAACGCGAGAATGCCCGGGAGCCAGCTCGGGAGCGCCGCGAGCCGCCGGGTTTATCGTGGGTAGGGCCAGGCGTGATGGGCCACGGGCGCTCGGGCGGCTGGTCGCAAAACACTGCAAGCGTTGAGAACCCGAGTCGGCTCCAGCCAGAGCGCAGATCGCGCCGCACGCCGTGGCGACCGGACCAGAGGCACTTGGAGCCCGAGGTCGGATTCGAACCGACGACCTGCTCATTACGAGTGAGCTGCTCTACCGACTGAGCTACCCGGGCGGGGCCCGTGATTCTAGGAGACGGGTGGCAGTGGCGGCAGCTGAAGGAGCAGGGCTTGGAGGGCCAGCAGCTCGCTCGGGTTGCGGGCCAGGTTCTCGGCCGCGGTGCGCAAGGCGTCGATCGCATCGATGCAGGCGCGGGCGTCGGCGGTGCCCGACACCAGGGCATCGCGGTAGGCGGCCGACAGCACACCGAGGCCGAAGCGCGCCTCGTCGGTGCGCAGGCGTCGCAACTCGCGCCTGTGGCGGTCGGCCAGCTCCTTGCGGCCCGCACCCCGTTCGCCCGAGCGCTCGACCCGGGCCTGGAGGGTCGCCAGCTCGGCCGCCTGGCGCTCCTCCAGCGGGGCCACCGCCGCCGCTGACAGGAGCTCGACGAGCTCAGCGGCCACGATCGCCACCGCCGTGCCGGTGCCGTCGAGGCGTTGGGGGACCGCCTGCCAGGCGGCCCGCCGCGCCGCGAAGCCGGGATCGCAGGCAAGCAGGCGGGCCCGGTCGAGGCGCCCGCCGGCGGCGCTGGCCGCCTCCGCCGCCACTTCGGGATCAAGTCCCTCCGACACCAGGGCAGCGGTCAGGTCGGCGGCGCCGATGGAGGCGAAATCGATCTTTACGCATCGCGACGCGATGGTGACCAGCTCAGCCGGCACGTGCTCGGCCAGGATCACGAACACCGTGCTGGCGGGGGGTTCCTCGACCACCTTCAGCAAGGTTCCCGCCGCCTCGCGCACCAAGTGGAAGTCGGTGAGCATGAGCACCTTGCGAGGGCGCTCGTTGGGCGTACGCATGGCCAGGCGCACGATCTCCCTGGCCTGGGCCACGGTTATGGACGCACCCTCGCGCTCCACAATCACCAGGTCGGGGTGCACGGCGGCTGCCACCCGCACGCAAACGTCGCACTCCCCGCAACCGCCCACGGGGCACAGCAGAGCGGCCGCGAAGGCGCGGGCCGCCGGCCCCTTGCCACTACCCGGTGGCCCCACCAACAGGTAGGCGTGCACCGGCGCGGCGGCCGCCGACCGCAGGGAGGCTACGGCTCGGGGCTGGCCCACCAACCCGTCGAAGACCCGGCCGGCCACGATGCTCGTCGTCAATCCATCCCCAGCCTGGCCGATACCGCCGACCACGCCTGGGCAGCCACGTCGTCGACTGGGCCACGGCCGTCGACGACTACCCACCGTCGGGGGTCGGTGGCGGCGAGCGACCGGTAGCCTTCTCGGACCCGGGAATGGAACCCGTCGCCCTCGGCCTCCAGGCGGTCGAGATCCCGTCCTGCATGGCGGGCGACGGCCACCGAGGCCTCGAGGTCGAGCAGCACCACCACGTCGGGCTCCAGCCCCCCGCTGGCCCACGACGACAGCCGGGACAGCTCGGCGGGGTCGAGTCCCCGGCCGTAGCCCTGGTAGGCGAGGGTGGATCCCGAGAAGCGGTCGGTTACAACGTGACGCCCGGCCGCCAAGGCGGGCGCCACCACCTCGGCCACGTGCTGGGCCCGGTCGGCGACCAGCAACAGGGCCTCAGCTCGAGGGTCGAGCGGGCCCGACCCGGGATCGAGAACCAGGGCGCGGATACGACGGCCGACGTCGGTGCCCCCCGGCTCGTGGGTGAGCACCGCCCCCAGGCGCGCTGCCAGCATGGCGGCCTGGGTCGACTTGCCGCTGGCCTCACCGCCCTCGAAGGCCACCAGCTTGGTCGGCAGCGTCATGGCCTGTTCTTGGCGGGAGCGTGTTCCGGCGCGCCGCCCAAACGCCCCCACCGCCAAACAAGCCCCACCCTCCCCCCTCACCGCCCTCGTGGAGG
>JBPCJQ010000073.1:0-10329 GCA_051005135.1 Acidimicrobiales bacterium | reverse complement strand
GGGTCAAGACCATCACCACCGAGGTGGGCCCCGGCTCCAACGTCAGCCGCCTGGACGAGACCGCCATCTTGAACACCGTGGCTGACCGGGCCGACCAGATCCTGGCGGCGGCCAAGCCCCTGTCGGGACAGGCCAACGACATCTTGACCGCGGCCAAGAGCATCGACGCCACCGGCTCCAACATCTTGACCAACGCCCAGTCGATCAACGGCACCGTGAAGTCGATCAACGGCACGTTCACCTCACTGGCCCCGGTGGTCAACAACATCCGAGGTAACGGTGGCGGCAACATCAACGCCCCTGCCGCCTTCGCCATCGGCGGGGTCAACGCCATCAACGTGCGGGTCGACAACATCCTGCGCTCGGTGTCGGGCATCCGCAGCGACCTCGACACCGTCAGCTCCGACGTGGTGTCCATCAACAACCACGCCGCCGGAATCGACTACGGGGTCAACAACCTGCTGAGCAACCCCATCGGCTTGCTCAAGGGTCTCCTATGCGGTGTGGGTGGTGCCCTGGGTCTGCTGCTGGGCTGCTAGACAGCAGTCCACAATGAAGGGGCGGCCCTTCCGGGACCCGCCCCTTTTACGTCTCCAAGACCGGGCCAACCGTGAGAGTCTCTGCGGAATGACCTCGTCCCGCCGCCTCACCCAGTTCAGCCACGGCGCCGGCTGAGCGTGCAAGCTCGCCCCTGGCGAGCTGACGCAGGTCCTGCGTCGACTGCACCCTCCCGGCCATCCCGACCTGTTGGTCGGCCTCGACACCGGCGACGACGCGGCCGTGTGGCGGCTCGACGACAACCGGGCCCTGGTGGCCACGGCCGACTTCATCACGCCGATCGTCGACGACCCCCGGGTGTGGGGACGCATTGCCGCCGCCAACTCGGCCAGCGATGTCTACGCCATGGGTGGACGACCGCTCTTCGGCCTCAACCTGGTGGCGTGGAACAGCGAGGAGCTTTCCAACGACGTGCTCGTGGCCGTCATGGAGGGCGCCGCCGAGGCGGCGGCGGAAGGCGGATGGGCGACCGCCGGCGGCCACACGGTGGAGGACCCCGAGCCCAAGTTCGGCCTGGCGATGGTGGGCGAGGTGGACCCGGCGCGCATCCTCACCAACGCCGGGCTACGCCCGGGCGACGCCCTGGTCCTCACCAAGGCCCTGGGAGTTGGCATCGTCGCCACCGCTCTGAAAGCCGGGGCGGCACCTGCCTCGGTCGTCGACGCTGCGGTGGCGTCCATGATCCGGCTCAACCGTGACGCCGCGACCCAGGCGTTGCGCGCCGGCGCCACCGGCGCGACCGACGTCACGGGCTTCGGCCTCCTCGGCCACCTCCGGTCGATGACCGAAGCGTCCGGCGTCGACGCCGAGCTGACGGTCGGGGCCATCCCGGTGCTTCCCGGCGTGGTGGAGCTGGCCGCCGAAGGGCTCGTCCCTGGGGGCTCCCGACGCAACCTGGCCTGGGCCAGCGAAGTGCTCGATGCCTCGGGCGTGGACGAGGAGGCAGCTTTGATCCTGCTCGCCGACGCCCAGACCTCGGGCGGCCTCCTGTTCGGGGCCGATCCCCAACGAGCCGAAGCCGCGGTATCGGACCTGGTCCGGTCCGGCCATGACGCAGCCGTCATCGGTCGAGTAACGGCAGGACGCGGGACGATAAGGCTGCGACGCTGACCTCGCCCACCCACCTGCTGGCATCCTCGCCGTCGCCCGCATCGCGTTGGCCCTGAGAGGCTGAATCGAGTAGCCGCCGATTAGGAAATTCTGCAGGACCTCGGCTTGCTGCTCAGAGGCGAAGTCGTTTGGTGGAAGGGGGTCCTCGAGGGCCCCGGCCGTCCAGTCTTCGACCTGGTCGAGTTGCTCGACACAGGAGACCATGAGCGGCTTCGTGATTACGCGATGCGGGCCATCCCGACCGGGGCTTGTCGACACTGAGCTTCCCATGAAGACCCTCGGCACTGAATCGCCCACCACGTCAGTAGCTTGGGCGGTGATGCCCGAGCGTGCCAACCTGCTCGCCAACCTGAACCCGGTGCAGCGCGAGGCCGTCACCCACCCGGGAGGACCGCTGCTCATCGTGGCGGGGGCGGGCTCGGGCAAGACCAGGGTGCTGACCTCCCGGGTGGCGTGGCTGATTCGCGAGCTGGGCGTGTCGCCGTTCGAGATCGCCGCCATCACATTCACCAACAAGGCGGCCGACGAGATGAAGGGGCGGGTGGCGGCGCTGGTGGGGCCGGTGGCCAGGCGCATGTGGGTGTGCACCTTCCACTCGGCGTGCGTTCGCATCCTGCGCCGGGACGCCCATCATCTGGGCTACTCGTCATCGTTCACGATCTACGACCAGGCCGACGCCGAGCGACTCACCACCTATGTCCTGCGCGACCTCAACATCGACCCCAAGCGATTCCCCCCTCGAGTCGTGCACTCGGTGATCAGCGCGGCCAAGAACGAGACGGTGGACGCCGACGCCTATCACGACCGCGCCGCCAATATCTACGAGAGGCGCATCGCCGACGTCTACGTCGAGTACCAGCGGCGGCTGCGGGCGGCCAACGCCATGGACTTCGACGACCTGTTGCTCGTCACCGCGGAGCTGTTCCGTCGCCACCCCGAGGTCCTCGCCCACTACCAGCAACGCTTCGGCCACATCCTGGTCGACGAGTTCCAGGACACCAACCGGGCCCAGAACGAGATCGTGGTCATGCTGGCCAAGGGCCACCGCAACATCTGCGTCGTGGGAGACAGCGACCAGTCGGTCTACCGCTTCCGCGGCGCCGACATCCGCAACATCTTGGAGTTCGAAGACGCCTTCCCCGACGCCACCCTCATCGTCTTGGAGCAGAACTACCGCTCCACCCAGACCATCCTCGACGCCGCCAACGCGGTCATCGCCAACAACGCCATGCGCAAGCCCAAGGCGCTGTGGACCGAGCAGGTGGGCGGCGAGCTGATCGAGCGCTACTACGCCGAGGACGAGCATCACGAGGCCAACTGGGTCACCGACCAGATGCAGCGCCTGCGCGGCGCAGACAACTACCGCTGGGCCGACATGGCCGTCTTCTACCGCACCAATGCCCAGAGCAGGGTGCTCGAGGAACACCTCGTGCGCGCCAATATCCCCTACAAGGTGCTGGGCGGCACCCGGTTCTACGAGCGGCGCGAGGTGAAGGACGCCATCGCCTACCTGCGGGCCATCGTCAACCCCACCGACGAGGTGTCGATGCGCCGGGTGCTCAACGTGCCCAAGCGGGGGATCGGCGACACCAGCGTGGCCCGCATAGAGGCATGGGCGGCGGCGAACGGAACGTCGTTCCCCGACGCCCTCGACCATGCCGACGAGGCGGGCGTGGGAGGTCGGGCCGTGGGTGGCATCGCCGAGCTGGTGGCCCTGCTCGAGGCGCTGCGGGCCGATGCTCAGGCCGGCACCGGGCCGTCGGTGCTCCTCGAGCGCATCCTCACCGACACCGGTTACCTGGCCGAGCTGGCGGCCGACGGCTCCATCGAGGCCCAGGGTCGGATCGAGAACCTGGGCGAGCTGGTCGGCACCGCCCGCCAGTTCGAAGAAGCGGCGGCCGGAACGGCCGAGCCGGCCACCCCTGGCGCCTTCCTGGAGTCGGTCAGCCTGACCGCCGACGCCGACGAGCTCGACCCCGACGAGTCGAGCGTGGTGCTCATGACCCTGCACACGGCCAAGGGCTTGGAGTACGACGCCGTGTTCATGATCGGCATGGAGGACGGTGTGTTCCCGCACCTGCGCTCCCTGGGCGAGCCCGACGAGCTCGAGGAGGAGCGTCGCCTGTGCTACGTGGGCATCACCCGGGCCCGCCGCCGCCTGCACCTGTCCAACGCCTGGAGCCGCATGCTGTTCGGTTCTACCCAGTACAACCCGCCCAGCCGGTTCCTCGGCGAGATACCGGAACAGCTCACCGCCATGGTGGGATCGGGCCGTTCGCGCGATCGTCTGGGGCGGGCCCGATCGGGACGCGACCGCATCATCGACGCCGCCGTGCGCGCGCCGTCGCCGGCGCGAACCTCCGGTGCGGAGAGACTGGGCCTGTCGGTGGGTGACGACGTCGTCCATGGCAAGTGGGGTGAGGGCGTGGTGCTCGAGATCATCGGCTCCGACGACAAGGCCGAAGCCGTCGTCCGTTTTCCTGGCCTGGGTGAGAAACACCTCCTGCTGGCCTGGGCGCCGCTCAAGAAGGTGGCGCGCTGACCGCGGAGCTGGTCGGCGTGTCCTGCGGCGCTCGAGGATGGCGGAGGTCGACCAGCACCCGTCCTTTGGAGTCCACGGTCGTCGCATAGGTGGTGAGCCCGGCGCCGTCGGGGGGGTACACGCGATCGGAGCATCTATCGGCGAACACACGGCGGGCCGGCTGCCAGGCCACCGGGCAGCGCGATGCTGCCCCGGGCGGGTGGGCGCCGAACGTGCGCCAGTCATCACCTCCGAGGTTCTGCACGTAGACGTCGCGGCCCTTGCCGAGCGGGTCCTGGAGCAGCAGCGGACCCTGGCGGGCGACTGCAGAGGCCAACGGCTTGGCCTGGCCCAGCACGAACAGGTCGGTTCCCGCCCGGCTGCCGGCCTGGCCCGACCCCACCAAGTCGAGCACGGCTACGAACAGCAGCACCCCCACTGCCACACCCCCCACCGCCACCAACAGGGCCGCTCCCCCGCTGGTGATGCGGGGCCGCCGGCCAGGACGCCGGGGGACAGAAGGCATCCGCCTAGTATCACCTGGGCCATGGACCTCCTCGAGTACCAGGGCAAGCAGCTCCTCGCCGCATCAGGCGTGGCCGTCCCCCCTGGAGGGGTCGCCGCTTCCCCCGAAGGGGCGGTGGCCAGCGCAGCCGCCCTCGGCTACCCGGTCGTGGTCAAGGCCCAGGTGCAGGTGGGGGGCCGGGGCAAGGCCGGTGGCATCCGGATCGCGGCAACCCGCGACGAGGCCCAAGCCCATGCCGCGGCGATGCTCGGCCGGCCCCTCAAGGGCCACGTCGTCGGTCAGGTGTGGGTGGAGGCGGCGTCGAGCATCGCCCACGAGTACTACGCGTCGATCACCTTCGACCGCGCTACGCGTCAGCACCTGGTGATGGTCTCGGCCCTCGGCGGCGTCGACATAGAAGAGGTGGCCGAACGGTCATCCGAAGCCATCGCCCGGCTGCACGTCGACCCCCTCGACGGGCTCGAGCCGGTCGCCGCCCGCGACGTGGTGGCGCGTGCGAGCCTGGATCCCAACATGGTCGACCAGGTCACCGCCGTGCTCCTCGCCATGTGGGCCGCCTACCGGGACAACGACGCCGAGCTGGTCGAAGTGAATCCCCTGGCCGTCACCACCGGCGGGCACGTGGTTGCCCTCGACGCCAAGGTCACCCTCGACGAGAGCGCCGCCTTCCGCCACCCGGAGTGGGGCGAGTGGCGAGCCGCCGAAGTGCTCGATGAGAGAGATCGACTGGCCCGCGACAAGGGCCTGAACTACATCGGGCTGGACGGCAGCGTCGGCATCATCGGCAACGGCGCCGGGCTGGTGATGAGCACCCTCGACGTGGTCAACCACGTCGGTGGCACCGCCGCCAACTTCTTGGACATCGGCGGCGGAGCAGGCGCCGACGTGGTCACCGCCGCCCTGGAAGTGGTCAACAGCGACCCCAGCGTGCGTGCCATCCTGGTCAACATCTTTGGCGGCATCACCAGGGGCGACCAAGTTGCCCTGGGCATCGTGGAGGCGCTCGAGCGGGGCCTACGTGGCCCGAACGCAGTCACTGGCCTAGAGCTGCGGAGCCCCATCGTGGTGCGCCTCGACGGCACCAATGCCGAGGAGGGCCGGGCCATCCTCGCCGCCAACGCGTCCCCTCACCTGGTGTCCGAGCCCACCATGCTGGCCGCCGCCCACCGAGCTGTCGCCCTGGCCACCTCCGCCCCGTGACGATCCTGGCCGATGAACGGACGCGGGTGGTGGTGCAGGGGCTGACCGGCAGCCAGGGCCGCTTCCACGGCATTCGCAACCGGGCCTACGGCACCCAGGTGGTGGCGGGGGTCACACCCGGCAAGGGCGGGACCGACGTCGACGGCATCCCTGTGTTCGACACGGTGGCCTCGGCGGTGGCCGAGACCGGTGCCGATGCCAGCCTCGTATTCGTGCCCCCCCCGAGGGCGGCGGCGGCGGTGGTGGAGGCCGCCGACGCCGGCATCAGGCTGGTGGTGTGCATCACCGAGGGAATACCGCTGCACGACGAGGCCCGCCTGAGCGCCTACCTGCGCCGGTCGCACCCAGGGGTCACGCTGATCGGTCCCAACTGCCCGGGCGTGATCTCGCCGGGCCGGGCCAACATCGGCATCACACCTCATGAGATCGCCCTGGCCGGCGGCCCGGTGGGCGTGGTGTCGCGCTCGGGCACCCTCACCTACCAGGCCCTCCACGAGCTCACCCGCCAGGGCATCGGCCAGACCACGTGCGTGGGCATCGGTGGCGACCCCGTGCCCGGCACCGGCTTCGTCGGTTGCCTCCTCCGGTTCGAGGCTGACCCCCACACGCGGGCCGTCGTCCTCATCGGCGAGATCGGCGGCACCGACGAGGAGATGGCCGCCGACTTCGTGGCCGGGGAGATGACCAAGCCCGTCGTCGCCTACATCGCTGGTGTCACCGCACCGACGGGCCGGCGCATGGGCCACGCCGGTGCGATCGTGTCGGGCCGGGGCGGCGGCGCCCGTTCCAAGATCGACGCTTTGCGCCGGGCCGGCGCCATTGTGGTGGACGACCCCACCGCCATCGGGGCCCGCATGGCCGAGGTGGTGAGCTCGCTGGCGCCTCCCGACGCCAGTGGTGGCGCTCCGGCTTGAGGGAGCGGTGAGCTGGCGACGCCCGTTCACCACTGCCGCGGCCCTTGTCGTGGCCGCCTCGTGCGGAGGAGGCAGCGGTGGGCTCACGTCGTCACCGGCGGCCACCACGGGCGCGACGACCACCACGGCGCCACCCGCGGTGGCGACCGCACCGCCAACCGCCATCGGCGCGCCCGACACCGTCGCCTCTACGGGGCGCGGAGTTGTCGTCACCCCGTCGGGAGTGGTGGTGCCCGTGCTGGCAGGCGGCAGGGGAAGGTGGCGGGTGCGTACTCCATGCGGGGTAGAGCGCACGATCAGCGCCGGTAAACCGGTGGGGGGGACAACCATCGTGGTCGACCCCGGCCACGGCGGCAGCGAGCGGGGGGCCATATCACCCGGGGGGCTCGCCGAGGCCGCCGTCAACCTGGCCGTAGCCGCCAGGGTGGTCACCGACCTCCAGGGCCAGGGCATCGCCGCCGTGCTCACCCGTACCGGCGACTACGACGTGTCTCTCACCACCCGGGCCCTCATCGCCACGGACCTCGGGCCCCGGGCGCTGGTGTCGGTGCACCACAACTCCCAGCCCGACGGCCCCCATGCCGGTCCCGGTACCGAGACCTACTACCAGATCGCGTCCGCCGACTCGAAGCGCCTGGCCGGCCTCGTTTACGAGGAGGTGGTGAAGGCACTGGCCGTGTACGAGGTGCCGTGGGTGGGCGACACCGACGCGGGTGCGAAGTACCGCCCGGGCTCACGGGGCGACTACTACGCCATCCTGCGCCAACCGGCGCCCCTCACCAGCGCGCTGGCCGAGCTGGCCTTCATGTCCAACCCACCCGAAGCCGCCCTATTGGCCCGCCCCGATGTGCAGGCGGTGGAGGGCGACGCCGTGGCCCGCGGCGTCATCCGCTGGCTGCGCACCGCTGACCCCGGTTCGGGTTTCACCACTCCCTACCCCCGTGTCGAACCTCCCGCCCCGCCCGGCCCCCCGCCGCCGCCGTGCGTCGATCCCAAGCTGTAGGCGCGAGCCGCTACAGGGGACGTATGTGCCCGCGCTCCTTGCGGAGCATCACCGCCCCTACTACCAGGGCGACAGCGGCGAGCATGGCGAAGTAGAAGCCGAAGCCGAGCCCAGCCGGCGACCGATCGAGGAGCAGGAAGCAGAACACGATCACGGCCGCGCCTATTGCGGCCACCAGGTGGATCTGCTCCCAGGTGAAGTCGCCGACCCGCGAAGGCAGCCGGACAACGCTGAACTTGTCTACAAGGACCTGGACCAGCATCACCACGCCCAGGATGGGCACGAGGGTAGCCAAGGGGAACAGGCCGCTCGACCACGCGCTGCGGTGAGACGACCCGTAGGTGTACCAGGGGAAGAACGAGAAGAGCAGCGCCACCGCCCCGGCGGCGACGATCACGATCTCTGCCGTCGTCAGCTTGCCTCGTGTCGTGTCAGCCATGGGCACCCCGCAGGTAGGAAGGGAACAGTCAACCACCGACGGGCCGGGAAGAAAACACCCCGGCGCGGTAGGTTGCGGGGGTGAGGCGTCTGGGCGTGCTGGCGTCGGGAGGCGGCTCCAACCTGGCTGCCATTCTCGAAAGCGGCCTCCCAGTGGCCGTGGTGGTGGTCGACCGCCTATGCGGGGCGACGGCGGTGGCCACAGCGGCGGGGGTGCCCGCCAAGGTGGTCGAGCGCGACACCTTCGGCGCCGACTTCGACCGGGGTGCCTACACGGCTCGGGTGGTCGACGCCCTCGAGGCCCACGACGTCGACGTGGTGGCCATGGCCGGGTTCGGCACCATCCTCGACAAGCAGGTGCACGACGCCTTCCCCGGGCGCATCCTCAACACCCACCCCGCCCTGCTGCCCGCCTTTCCGGGATGGTACGCGGTGGCCGACGCCCTGGCCGCCGGGGTGAAGGTCACGGGTTGCACGATCCACGTGGCCAACCTCGAGGTCGACTCCGGCCCTATCCTGGCCCAGGAGGCGGTGCCCGTGCTGCCCGATGACACGGTGGCATCGCTGCACGATCGCATAAGGGCGGTCGAGCACCGGCTGTACCCGGCAACTATCCGTAGCTTCCTGGACGAGTTGCGCCCGTGAGAGCCCTGCTGTCGGTGTACGACAAGACGGGTCTGGTCGACCTGGCCCGAGGACTGGTGGGCCTCGGTTGGGATCTGGTATCGAGCGGGGGCACGTCGCGTGCGCTGGGCGAGGCGGGGATCCCCTGCATCGAGGTAGAGGCAGTCACGGCCAGCCCCGAGATGCTGGGGGGCAGGGTGAAGACCCTTCACCCTGCCATCCACGGCGGCATCTTGGCCGACCGCGACAAGCCCGACCACCTGGCCGACCTGGAGACCCAGGGCATCGTGCCGATCGACTTGGTGGTGTGCAACCTCTACCCGTTCAGGGCCCGGCCTTCGATCGAGATGATCGACGTCGGTGGCCCCACCATGGTGCGGGCCGCGGCCAAGAACCATGCGCACGTGGGGGTCGTCGTGGAACCGGGAGATTACGAGCCCGTCCTGGCCGAGCTGCGCCGCGACGGGCGCCTGTCCGAGGACACCCGCCGTCGGCTGGCCCGAGCCGCCTTCGCCCACACCGCGGCCTACGACGCGGCCGTCGTCTCATGGTTCGACGACACCGACGGGGAGCTGCTTCCGCCCACCCTGCACCTGGCTCTCGAGCGATCGGACCAGGTCCTGCGCTACGGCGAGAACCCCCATCAGGACGCCGCCCGGTACCTGGCCGTCGGACGGGCGAGCTGGTGGGACGACGTCACCCAGCTCGCCGGGCTCTCCCTTTCGTACCTGAACATCTACGACACCGAAGCCGCCTGGAGGCTGGTCCACGACCTCGGCGACCAGCCGGCGTGCGCCATCGTCAAGCACGCCAACCCGTGCGGGGTGGCGGTGGCCGCCGATCTTGTCACCGCCTACCGCCTGGCCCTCGAGTGCGACGACAAGTCGGCGTTCGGTGGGATCGTGGCCCTCAACCACCCTGTCACCGCCGCCGTGGCCGCCGAGATGGTGGGTGCCCCCCAGGCAGATGTGATCGTGGCGCCCGCATTCGAGGACGAAGCCGTCGAGCGCCTGGTGGCCAAGCGCAAGGCCACCCGCATCCTGCAGGCGCCTCTTCCCGAGGATGAGCGCCTCCACCTCCGCCAGATCGGAGGGGGGTTCCTCGTGCAGGAGCCGCATCACTTCGCTACCGACCGCGGCGACTGGCAGGTGGTCACCAAGGTCGCCCCCACCGAGGAGCAGTGGGTGGACACCGAGTTGGCGTGGCGGGTCGGCGGCTACGTGCGCTCGAACTCCATCGTCCGCGTGCGGGGAGGCCAGGCCGTCGGCATCGGGGCCGGGCAACAGAGCCGTGTGGACGCCGCCGAGCTGGCGGCCAAGAAGGCCGCAGGGCGCGCTCGGGGAGGCGCCTGCGCCAGCGACGCCTTCTATCCCTTCCGGGACGGTGTCGATGCCGCCGCCGCCGCCGGCGCAGCGGTGGTCGTCCAGCCCGGCGG
>JBPCJQ010000072.1:0-59101 GCA_051005135.1 Acidimicrobiales bacterium | reverse complement strand
GGGGGGGGGTGGGGGGAGGGGGGGAGGGAAGGGGGAGTGGGGGTTGTGGTTTGTGGGGTCGGGGGGGGGCCGCTCCCCCCTGACGGTTCCTCCACCAGGGTGAGCCCCGGGATCGTTGCCTCGATGGCGTCCAGGCGTTCGGCGTAGGCAGGCGTGTCCACGTCGTCGGCCCACATGACGAGGGCATCCTCGTGCGTCTCCACGTAGTAGTTCTTGCGCATACCGGCAGGGCGGAAACCGAAGCGCCGGTAGAGCTCCTGGGCACCCGTGTTGGCCACCCGCACCTCGAGGGTCAGGCCGGTGGCGCCCCGGCGGAGGGCCTCCCGAGCCAGCGTGAGCAGGAGCCTCGACCCGATGGCACGCCGATGCCAGGCGGGGTCGACGGCGAGGTTGGTCACGTGGCCGTCGTCGACGGTGATCATCAGGCCGCAGTAGCCCACGACGACGCCTCCGACCTTGGCCACCCAGTAGGCCCGGCTGTTGCGCAGGGCGAGCTCACTGACGAACAGGCCCATCGACCAGGGCCGGGGGTACACCTGGGACTCGATGCGCAGCACAGCCCGCAGGTGACGGCGACGCATGGGGACGAGGTGCACGACGAGGTCGCCGGATCGCCGCTGTGATTCATTGCCCCGGCCACCCTGGCCCCAGTCGTAGTGGCGGGCCTGAGCCATCAGCCCGCCGCCGCCCAGCCCGGCGTCCGCCGCTCCCAGTTGATCTCGGCATCGGAACGGCGCAGGTACAGGGGCTCCAGCTCCCAGGGCTGCACGAACTCCTCCCGCACCGCGAGGGGATGGGCCAGCTCCACGAGGGCAGCCGCCGAAGGATAGGCCGCGCCCGGCCCGCCGCACTCGGCCCGGGCCGCATCGGCCAGCAGCTCGGGGTAGCGCAGGGCGCCATCTCCCACGAACAGGCACTCCTCGCCACCGGCCATGAGCTCGGACGCCACCTGGGCGGGGGAGCCCAGCCGGAACGGCGTGAGCCGCTGGGCCCCTCCCGGCACCTGGCGGTAGAAGGCGTAGAAAAGCTCGGCCCGCCGGGCGTCGATGGTGGCGACGATCAGGCGGCTGCTGTGGCGCACCGGGAAGGCGAGCAGGTCGAGGCTGGGCACGCCCACGACGGGCACGCGTAGGGCTTGGGCCAGGGCCTTGGCCGCCATCACCCCCACCCGTAGACCGCTGAACAGGCCCGGTCCGACGTCGACGGCCACCGCCCCCACTTCGTGGAGGTCCACCCCGGCATGGCGGCACACGAAATCGATGGCCGGTACGAGCGTCTCCACGTGACGACGGCCGTGGGCAGCGCCGAAGCTGGCCCGCACCCCCTCGTGGCCACCGATGGCGCAGCCCACCAACCGGGTGGCGGTCTCTATCCCGAGGATCAACATCGTGGTGGGGCCGCCCTGAAGGCGTCGTCGCCGGCGTCGACCAGCCACCGGCTCAGGGCCCGCCCCAGAGCCGTCATGCGTGACGCCCAGTCAGGCCCGACGGCTTCGAGATCGACCAGTCGCTCGTCTTCCGCCTCGCCGTCGTCGAGGCGCACCTCGAGGCGGTCGGCAGGAAGGGCGGGGGTCACCACGTCGCCCCACTCCACCACCGTGACACCGCCACCGTCGACGATCTCGGCGATGCCCAGGTCGAATAGCTCCTGGACGTGGTCGAGGCGGTAGACGTCGATGTGGGTGAGCGGCAGGCGGCCGGAGTAGGGCCGCACCAGCACGAAGGCGGGGCTGGTGACGGGCTCGGTGACACCCAGGCCCCGGGCCAGTCCCTGGGTGAACGCCGTCTTTCCCGCCCCCAGGTCGCCGGCGAGCACCACCACATCACCAGGTTGCAGGAGGGAGGCGACCTCGGCGGCCAAGGCTCGGGTGTCGTCGACCGAGCGGGTGAGGCAGTGGATCATGAAGCCGCGGCCGGGGACGTCAGAAACTGCTTGGCCCGCACCAGGTCGGCGCGCATCTGGGCGACCGTCTCCCCGCCCGACCGCAGCGCGAACGCGGGGTGAAAGGTGGGCACCAGGGCCCGCTGGCCGAGGACGTAGGCCCGGCCCCTCACACTTGCGATGCCCTGGGTGGTGCCGAGCAGTGCCCTGGTGGCGAAGTTGCCCAGCGTGACTATTACCGTGGGCTCGACCAGGTCGAGCTTGGCATCCAGCCAGGGCCGGCAGGCGGCCACCTCGTCGGGGTGCGGGTCACGGTTGCCGGGGGGGCGGCACATCACCACGTTGGCGATGTAGAAGAGGTCGCGGGTAAGGCCCATCTCCTCGGCCACAAGCCGGTCGAGCAGCCGGCCCGACCGCCCTACGAAGGGCTCGCCCTGGAGGTCCTCCTGGGCGCCAGGGCCCTCGCCCACGAACATCAGATCGGCGCTGGCATCGCCCACACCGAACACCACCTGCGTGCGCCCCACCGAGAGCGGGCAACGGGTGCAGGTGAGCGCCTGCCGTTCCACCTCGGCCAGAGCCCGAGCGGCTCTTTGAGCGGGAGCTGGAGCCCGAGCGGCCCTCTGAGCGGGGGCTGGAGCCCGAGCGGCCCTCTGAGCGGGGGCCGTCGAAGCCATCGATGGATTGTACCGGCGCGCTCAGCCGACGTAGTGCTTGGGCACCCGGGGGCCGATGCCGCAGAGGATCTCGTAGGCGATGGTGCCCGCCCGCGACGCCCACTCCCAAGCCCCCACCGACTCGTCGCCCTGGCGCCCGAGGAGCACCACCTCGTCGCCCGCAACGATGCTGGCATCGTCACCGCAGTCGACGGTGATCTGGTCCATGGTGACGCTGCCGGCGATCGCCCGGCGTTGCCCACCGATCAGGACCTCGCCGCCGGCCACTCCCAGCCGCCACGGTACGCCGTCAGCGTAGCCGAGGGGCACGGTGGCCACCACAGTGCGCCTGTCGAATCGCCGCCGCAGGCCGTAGGACACGCCTTCGCCGGCCGTCACCTCCTTCACGTAGGAGACCTGGGCACGCAACGACAGGGCGGGCCGGAGGGCGACCAGGCCGTCGATCGCCGGCCCCGGGTTGACCCCGTACATGGTGATGCCACAGCGCACCAGGTCGTGGCGGGCATCAGGATGGGCGATGGCAGCGGCCGAGTTGCAGGCGTGGAGCAGGGGCGGCCGCAGCCCGGCTGCAGCAAGGTCGTCGACCAGCCGCAGGAAGGCGGCGTGCTGGTGGGCGGTGAACGGGTCGCCGGGCTCGTCGGCCTTGGCGAAGTGGGTCCACAGGCCGCCGAGGCGCAGCTCCGGTCGCTCGGCCACGGCCAGGGCAACGGCGAAGGCGTCGGCCGGTGCTGCCCCCACCCGGTGCATGCCGGTGTCGACTTTGATGTGCACGGCCAGCGGCGGTGCGCCCTTGTGAGCGACCGCCTTGGCCGCCGCTTCCACCCCGGCCTGGGTGTAGAGCGTGGGCGTGAGCCCCAGCTCCACCACGTCGGCCATGGAGGCATGGGGTGGCTCCGACAGAAGGAGCACCGGCGCTTCGATGCCCGCCTCGCGCAGGTCCGCCCCCTCTTCGACCATGGCCACCGCCAACCAGATGGCGCCTCCCTCCAGCGCGGCTTGTGACACCGGCACGATGCCGTGCCCGTAACCACCGGCCTTCACCACCGCGCACAAGCGGGCTGGCGCGGCCAGCGCGCCCAGGGCGGCGGCGTTGTGGCGGACGGCGCCCAGGTCGATCTGTGCCCAGGCCGGACGACCCGGGGACGCAGCAAAGGACATGGCCGGGCCAGGCTACTCAGCGAGCGTCCGAGGTCCCGGTTCCATGTGGTTGTCTGACACGCAGCAATCGCCACGTTTGTTCACGACAGCGCGGCGAGGGCCAGGGGGAGGAGGTCGAGGAGATCGCCCGCCACCAGGCCGCGGCGCCAACCCAGCGACGCGGCCCGGCCGTGAACGAAGGCACCGGTGGCGGCGGCCCGCAGGCCCTCGAGCCCCGAGGCGAGGAGAGCGCCGATCACGCCGGTCAGCACGTCGCCGGAGCCGGCCGTGGCCAGCCTGGAGTCTCCGGTGGTGGTGACGAGAACGTCGCCGCCCGGGGAAGCCACGACAGTGGTGGACCCCTTCAGGAGCACGGTGGCATCGAGGGCGCTCGCCAGGTCGCGCACCGCGGTCAAGCGGTCGGGGAAGGGTGGCAACCCGGCCAGCCGGGAGAACTCGCCTTCGTGGGGAGTGAGCACGGTGGGCGCCCGCCGGGCCCGGAGCACCTCGGCGGCCTCGTCGCGCCCACCGAGGGCGTAGAGGCCGTCGGCATCGACGACCACAGGTAGCGGCGAAGCGGCCAGCAGACGACGTACGGCGGAACGCGTATCGTCGCTGCGAGCCAGACCGGGGCCCACCGCCAGTGCCCGGGCCCGTTGGGAGTCGTCCAACACGACATCGGCCCAGCCCTCGGCGGGCACGTCCCGGCCCACCACCTCGGGGGCACCAGGGTCGGGCCTCGACCCGGGGATGGCCAGTCGAACGGTGCCTGATCCCGCCCGCATCGCGGCCCGGGCGCACAGATGGGCGGCGCCCGTCATTCCCGGCGAGCCGGCCACCACATAGAGGGCGCTCTTCCACTTGTGGGTCTCGGCCGGACGTGACGGGAGCCACTCGCACACGTCCTCGTCCTCCACCAGGTGGGCACGGGCGCCCGATGTGTCCAGGCCGATGTCGGCCACCACCACCTCCCCGGCCCGCTCGGCGCCGGGGTGCAGCACCAGGCCAGGCTTGAGGGCAGCGAACGCCACAGTGCGCGCCGCCCACACCGCTTCGTCGCCCGCCTCGCCGGTGAGGCCGTCGACACCAGAAGGGATGTCGACGGCCAACACCGGCGCGCCTCCAGTTCCCGGGGCTCGATAGCTGCCGCGGAAGCCGGTGCCGTAGGCAGCGTCGACCACCAGGTGACACGCCGGCGGGTGGTCGGACGACTCGGCGGCGTCGACAACCTGTACCCGCATGCCGCGCCGAGCCAGGATGGTGGCTGCGGCCCGCCCGTCGGCACCGTTGTTCCCCTTGCCGGCCACCACCACGACCCGCCGGCCGTAGGTGCCACCCAGGAGGCGAACGGCGGCCCGGGCCACGGCCGCGCCCGCCCGGGATACCAGCACCTCGGTGCCCTCGGGCGCGGCCCGGTCGATCTCAGCCATCTCCGCCGGGGTGACGACAGGGATCACCGTGGGTTCACAACGCCACCGCCACGGCCTGGGCCACCAGCGACGTATGGGTCAGGGAGACCCGCCACGACGAGACTCCGGCCGACCGGGCGATGGCGGCCGCCGACCCGCGCAGCACGAGCGACGGTGCGCCCGAGGGGGCGGCCACGACCTCGACATCATGGAAGCCGAAATCACCCAGGCCGACGCCCAGCGCCTTCATCACCGCCTCCTTGGCCGCGAAGCGGGCGGCCAGGCGAGGGGCAGGGTCGCGATGGCGCTCCCCGTAGGCCCGCTCGCCTGCGGTGAACAGGCGCTCGGCCATACCGGGCCGGCGAGCCAGCACGTGGCGGAAGCGGTCGACGTCGACGGCGTCGATGCCGATGCCGATGATCTCGGGCCGCCCGCTACTCGACGGTGACCGTCTTGGCCAGGTTGCGGGGCTGGTCCACGTCGCGGCCCCGGGCCTTGGCCAGGGCGTAGGCGAACAGCTGGAGGGCCACGACGTCGACGGCGGGAGCCAGCAGCTCGGCGCCCGGCGGCGTCGGAGGCACCCATAGCACCTCGTCGGCCCGAGAGGCGGTGGCGGTGTCGCCCTCGGTGGCCACCACGACGACAGTGGCCCCGCGCGCCCGCATCTCCTCGATGTTGGCCATGACCTTGGCGTGCAGGTGGCTGCGGGTGGCCACCGCCACGACCACCGTCCCGGGCTCGATGAGGGCGATGGGCCCGTGCTTCATCTCGCCCGCCGGGTATCCCTCGGCCCGGGCGTAGGAGATCTCCTTGAGCTTCAAGGCCCCTTCCAGGGCTACCGGGTAGCCGACCCCGCGCCCCAGGAAGAAGAAGTCGCGGGTGCCGGCGTAGCGACGACCCACCTCGCAGATCTCGTCGGAGCGCTCGAGCAGCGCCTCGATGCGGGCGGGGACCCTTGAAAGGGCATCGACCACCAGGGTCATCTCGTCGGGGTACACGAGCCCCCGCAAGACGCCGAGGTGCAGGGCCAGTAGCTCCAGGGCCACGATCTGGGCCACGTGGGTCTTGGTGGCCGCCACCCCCACCTCGGGCCCGGCGCGGGTGTAGACGACGGCATCGGCCTCACGGGCCATGGACGAGTCGACCACGTTGCACACGGTGAGAACCTTGGCGCCGTTGGCGGGTAGGCGTGCGAACCGGCACGCCTCCATGGTGTCGAGGCTCTCCCCTGACTGGCTCACGCCGATCACCAGCGAGCCGGCGTCGAGAACGGGGTCCCGGTAGCGGAACTCGCTGGCCACGTCGACCTCCACGGGCAAGCGAGCCCAGTGCTCGATCGCGTACTTGGCCACCAGGCCCGAGTAGAAACTGGTACCGCAGCCGACCACGAAGACCCGGGCGACGGCCCGTAGCTCGGCGTCGGTCAGGTGCATCTCGTCGAGGAGCAAGCGGCCGCCGCGGGTGTGGCCCCGCAGCGTCTCCCGTACCGCGAGGGGCTGCTCGTGGATCTCCTTGAGCATGAAGTCGGCGTAGCCGCCCTTCTCGGCGGCAGCCAGGTCGTAGGGGACGTGGCGGCGCGCCGGGCTCACGGGGGTGCCATCGAGGGTGGTGACCACCAGGGAGCCGGGCCGGGCCTCGACCACCTGGTCGTCGTCGATCACGTAGATCTCGCGGGTGATGGGCAGCAGGGCAGGGATGTCCGACGCCACCAGGGTGGCGCCGTCGCTACGGGCGGCGATCAGAGGCGATCCCCGGCGGGCAGCCACCACCAGATCGGGGTCGGAAGCATGGACCACGGCCACCGCGAACGACCCCACGACCCGCCCCAAGGCAGCCCGCACTGAGTCACCCAGCCCCAGCCCGGTGGCCAGATGCTCCTCGACGAGGTGGACCAGCACCTCGGTGTCGGTGTCGGAGGCCAGCTCGTGGCCCCGCCCGACCAACTCGTCGGACAGCTCCACGTAGTTCTCGATGATGCCGTTGTGGGCGATGGCCAAACGGCCGGTGCAGTCGGTGTGGGGGTGGGCGTTGCGCTGGATGGGCGGCCCGTGGGTGGCCCAGCGGGTGTGGCCGATGCCGGCGGTGGCGGCCCGCGGCGCGTCGCCCACCGCGCCGGCCAGCTCGGCCAGTTTGCCTGAGCGGCGACGGCACCAGAGCCAACCACCGGCCTGGAGGGCGATACCCGCCGAGTCGTAGCCGCGGTACTCCAACCGGGACAACGCCTCGAGGAGGATGGGAAGGGCGGGTTCGCTCCCGGTGACACCGACGATGCCGCACACGGTTACTGAGGGTAGCTGTCGGTTTGCCGGGCGAACGGGCTCAGGGGACCACTCGTGCCCCGGCAGGGGCGCCGAGGCAGCGCACCAGGGCGGCGCACAGCTCGTCACAGGCTTCCTCGGCGGCATCGAGAGTGACGGCTTCCACCATGACCCTCACTACCGGCTCGGTACCGCTGGGACGTACCAGCACCCGTCCGTCGCCGCCCAGGCGACGGCGCACGTCCTCCACGTCGGACCAGAAGATGTCGGCGGCGGCCAGGCCGTGGCGGTCGGCCACCACCACGTTGCGCAGCACCTGGGGCAGGCGGGTCATCACCGACGCCAGCTCGGCCAGAGCACGACCGGAGCGGGCCATGACGTCGAGCACCTGGACACCGGTGAGGATGCCGTCGCCGGTTGTTGCCAGGTCACGGAAGATCACGTGCCCCGACTGCTCTCCGCCCAACGAC
Source organism: Acidimicrobiales bacterium (assembly GCA_051005135.1). Classification (GTDB taxonomy): domain Bacteria; phylum Actinomycetota; class Acidimicrobiia; order Acidimicrobiales; family AC-14; genus DATAQC01. The sequence goes on along the minus strand of JBPCJQ010000072.1, from coordinate 51,269 downwards.
CACCCGCCCTGCTCGAGGGCATCCAGCACGTAGCGGTCACCCACCTTGGTCTCGACCACAGCGATACCACGCTCGGCCATGGCCCGGCGGAACCCGAGGTTGGCCATCACCGTCACCACCACTGTGTCACCAGCCAGCCGGCGCCGAGACTGGCGGTCTACGGCGCACAGGGCGATGAGCTGGTCACCGTCGACAAGAGCGCCGGTGTGGTCGACGGCTACCACCCGGTCGGCGTCACCGTCGAAGCCGAGGCCCACGTCGGCGCCCTGGGCCACCACCTCGATGGCCAGCCCCTCGGGGTGGTTCGATCCTGCCCCGGCGTTGATGTTGGTACCGTCGGGACAGGCGTTGATTACCGTCACCGAAGCGCCGAGGGCGGCCAGAGCGTCGGGGCCAACCGTGCAGGCCGCTCCGTGGGCACAGTCGACGACCACCGACAGGCCGTCGAGGCGACGCCCTTCGAGGGTGTCGACCACGGCCTGGGTGTACCCGGCCCGCCCGTCGTGAGGCTGCACCCGGCCCAGGGCGGCGCCCGTGGGCCCGGCGGTACCGCTATGCCCCCCGCTCAGGGGGCCGCTCGGGCCACTGGCGCGGTCGAGCAGGCGCTCGAGCTCGGCCTCCAAGTGGTCTTCGACGTCGTCGGACAGCTTGCGGCCGCCCGAAGCGAAGAACTTGACACCGTTGTCGGGGAACGGGTTGTGGGAGGCCGAGATCATGGCCGCGGGATACCCCTCGACCGACGAGAGCCAGGCCACGCCGGGCGTGGGGAGCACCCCGAGGTCGGCGACGTCGGCGCCCTCGGCGGTGAGGCCGGCACTGAGGGCGGCCGCCAACATGGGACCTGACACGCGGGTGTCGCGCCCGACCAAGAAGCGCTCGGTGCCTAGGGTCCGGGCCGCGGCACGGCCCAGGGCAATGACCAGCTCAGGCGTGAGGTCTGCGTTGGCGACGCCCCGAACTCCGTCGGTGCCGAAACGCCGGGGCGCCACCGGCCCTACCGCTTCGAGTACTGGGGCGCCTTGCGGGCCTTCTTCAGCCCGTACTTCTTGGATTCCTTTTCGCGAGCGTCGCGCGTGAGGAACCCAGCTCGCTTCAGAGAAGGCCGGTGCTCCTCGTCGAGGGCGATCAGTCCCCGGGAGATGCCAAGGCGGAGCGCGCCGGCCTGCCCGGAGATGCCGCCTCCGTCGATGGTGGCGTCTATGTCGTACGCCTCTTCGGTGCTCGTGACCCGCAGCGGCTCGGTGACGACCATCCGGTGGGTCTCGGAGGGGAAGTAGTCGTCGAGCGTCCTCTTGTTCACGGTGACCTGGCCCGAACCCGGGCGTAGGCGCACGCGGGCCACCGCCTGCTTGCGACGACCGGTGGACTGGCAGAGCGGCTTGGGCATGTCTGTTCCTACCTGGCGTTGGGCTGGCGCCGAGCGTGCGGCACCTCGCGAGCTTCGGGCATCTGGGCGGCATGGCGATGGGTGGGCCCGGCGTAAACCTTGAGCTTGCGCAGCATCTGGGCACCAAGGGGGCCCTTGGGCAGCATCCCCTTCACTGCGTGGCGCACCGCGTCCTGGGGGCGCGTCGCGAGGATCTCGTCGTAGCCCCGGCGCTTGAGCCCGCCCGGGTACCCCGAGTGGCGGATGGCCTCCTTCTTGGACGCCTTCTCCGCGGTGAGGACGACCTTGGCCGCGTTGACGACGATCACGTGGTCCCCGGTGTCCAAGTGGGGGGCGTACATGGGCTTGTGCTTCCCGCGCAGCAGCGTGGCCACCTCAGTGGACAGACGGCCCAGCACCAGGCCGTCGGCGTCGATGACGTGCCAGGCGCGGGTGATGTGAGCGGGTTTCGGGGAGTACGTGCGCACGCGAGTTCCTTCCCGGGGCGTGCCAGAACCGGACCATTGTAGGCACACGCTCAGTACTCCACCTTCCACAGGCACAGGCCGTGGGCGGGAGCCAGGTGGGGGGCGGCGGCGCGATCGCGTGCGCCGATGACGCCGGCCATCTCGCCGGCCCGGCGGCGGCCGCGGCCCACCGCCACCATGAAACCCACGATCGAGCGCACCATCTGGTGGCAAAACGACGACGACGAGATCTCGAAGCGCAACAGGTCGTCGCCAGCCACGACCCAGCGGGCGTCGAGCACCCTGCGCACCATGTTCGGTGGCCTGCGTGGCCCGAACGCAGTGTCGCTGAAGGCCCGTCGGGGAGTCCGGCAGAACGAGGTGAAGTCGTGCTCGCCGATCAGGGGATCACAGGCCAGGCGCATGGCCGCCACGTCGAGGGGCTCGGGCACATGCCAGGCGGTGGCGGCCAGGAACGGGTCGGGCACGGGATTGTTCCAGACGGTGTAGCGATAATGGCGGCTCCGCGCCGAGCGCCGGGAGTCGAAGCCGGGCGGGGCGACCTCGACGGCGCGAACCACCACCGCCGGCGCCAAACAACGGTTCAAGGCGATCTGGAGGTGGTCGGGATCGAGGCGACAGGCAGGGGCGTCGAAGCTGACCACCTGGGCGCGGGCATGCACCCCGGCATCGGTGCGCCCGGCCGCCACCAGCGTCACCGGGCAGCGGAGATGGCGGCTCAGCACCGCGTTCAGCACCCCCGCCACTGTCGTGAGGCCGCTCGGTTGGGCCGCGAAGCCGTGGAAACCCCGGCCGTCGTAGGCCACCGTCATGCGCACCCGGACGGTGGCCGGCGCCTCGCCCCCGATCGGGGCCTCGTTCACACCAGTTCGATGCGGGCCATCGGCGCGTTGTCGCCGTGGCGGGGGCCCAGCTTGAGGATGCGGGTGTAGCCGCCGGGACGGTCCTCGTAGCGGGGGCCGATCTCGGCGAAGAGCTTGTGGACCATGTCCTTGTCGCCGAGGAAGGAGACCACCTGGCGCTGGCGGTGCACGCCTCCCTTGCGGGCCTTGGTGATCACCCGCTCTGCCACCGGGCGCAGGGCCTTGGCCTTGGCCTCGGTGGTGACTATGGCCTCGGCGGCGATCAGGGAGGCAACCAGATTGCCCAGCATGGCCTTCTGGTGGGAAGAGCTGCCGCCGAAGCGCCGCCCCTTTTTGGGCGTGCCGGGCACGGCTCAGCTCTCCTGGGAGCGCAGGGACAAACCGCGCTCGTTCAGCTGCACCAGCACCTCGTCGAGGGACTTCTGCCCGAAGTTGGTGATGGCCAACAGCTCTTCGCCGGTCTTGCGCACGAGCTCGCCCACGGTGTTGACCTGTGCCCGTTTGAGGCAGTTGCGGGGACGCTCCGACAGCTCGAGGTCTTCGATCGGGAGATCGAGATCTGGGGACCCGCTGCCCACCGACCCGGTCTCGCCCAGCTCCAGCGCCTGGGGGGCATCGCTCATCTCCGCCACGAGCGACACCAGGCCCCGGAGGGTGGCGCCGGCAGACGCCAAGGCTTCCCGAGGTGAGATGGAGCCGTCGGTCTCGATGTCGAGGGTGAGGCGGTCATAGTTGGTGGCCTGCTCCACCCGCGTGGGCTCCACCGTGAATGCCACCCGGCGCACCGGGGAGAAGATGGAGTCCACCGGGATGACCCCGATGACGGTGCTCTGCTTGTTGCGCTCGGCCGAGACGTAGCCCCGGCCCCGGTCGACGGTGATGTCGAGGGCCAGCCGACCCCGTTCGGCCAGCGTGGCGATGTGTAGGTCGGGGTTTAGGATCTCGACGTCGGCGCTCAGTGTGATGTCGGCGGCAGTGACCTCGGCCGGCCCCCGGGCGTCGAGGCGCACCTCGACGGGCTCATCGGAATACACCCGCAGCACGAGGTCCTTGAGGTTCAGTATGAGGTCGGTCACATCCTCTTTGACGCCGGGGATGGTGGCGAACTCGTGGAGCACGTCGTCGAAGCGCACCCGGGTGACAGCCGCCCCCGGGATCGACGACAACAACGTACGTCGCAACGAGTTGCCCAGAGTGTGGCCGAAGCCGGGCTCGAGAGGCGATATGGCGAACCTCTGCCGGTTGCCCTCGGCGGGGCCGACGGGCTCGACAGTGGGGCGCTGGATGATCAGCATGGGCCTGCTCCTGGGGCGTGCGAGACGAGAACCGCCGGGGCCGCCCAGGCCCCGGAAGTTAGATTACTTCGAGTAGAGCTCGACGATGAGGGATTCGCGCACGGGCACGTCGATGTGCTCGCGCAGGGGGAGATCGCGCACGACCACCGACATCGGCTGGGCGCCGGCCTCCAGCCAAGGCGGCATGGTGCGGTCGAGGGTGTCAAGGTTGTGGCGGATCACGATCAGGGACTGCGACTTCTGGCGTAGGGACACGACGTCGCCCTTGCGCACCTGGTAGCTCGGGATGGTCACCCGCCGACCGTTGACGTCGACGTGACCATGACGTACGAACTGGCGGGCCTGGCTGCGGCTGGCTCCCCAGCCCGCTCGGAACACCACGTTGTCGAGGCGCTGTTCGAGCATTCGCAGGAGGTTCTCGCCGGTGATGCCCTCCTGGCGGTTGGCCTCGGCATAGAGATTGCGGAACTGCTTCTCGAGCACCCCGTAGATGCGGCGCGCCTTCTGCTTCTCCCGGAGCTGGAGCAGGTACTCCGACTCACGGATGCGGCCACGGCCGTGGTCACCGGGAGGGTAGGGGCGACGCTCGATGGGGCACTTCATTGAATCGCACTTGGGACCCTTGAGGAAGAGCTTCATGCGCTCGCGCCGGCAGAGCCGGCAGACGGGACCGGTGTAGCGGGCCATCAGACCCTCCTACGCTTGGGGGGCCGGCAGCCGTTGTGGGGGACGGGAGTGAGGTCTTTGATGCCGGCCACCTCGATGCCGGCCGCGGTCAGCGACCGGATGGCGGTCTCGCGCCCCGAGCCCGGGCCCTTGACGACCACCTCCACCCGGCGCACACCGTGCTCCATAGCTCGGCGGGCGCAGGTCTCCGCCACCAGCTGGGCCGCGTAGGGAGTGGACTTGCGGGACCCCTTGAAGCCCACGTTGCCGGCCGACGCCCAGGCCAGCACGTTGCCCTCCATGTCGGAGATGGCGACGATCGTGTTGTTGAACGAGCTTTTGATGTGGGCGACGCCGAAGGTGACGTTCTTGCGCTCCTTCTTGCGCGGACGCCGCCCTCCCGGCTTGGGCTTAGGCACGGGGCCTCATCACTTCCTCACCTTTTTCTTTCCAGCGACGGTCTTCTTGGGGCCCTTGCGGGTGCGGGCATTGGTATGGGTGCGCTGGCCGTGCACCGGCAGGCCCCGGCGGTGGCGGATACCGGCGTAGCAGCTGATCTCGATCTTGCGCTTTATGTCCTGGGCCACATCGCGGCGCAGATCGCCCTCGACCTTCAGATTCGAGTCGATCCAGGTGCGGAGCTGGGCGACCTCCTCGTCGGTGAGGTCGCGAACCCTGGTGCTGGCATCGACGCCCGTGCCCTCGCAGACCTTCTGGGCGGTGGTGCGGCCCACGCCCAGGATGTAGGTGAGCGACACCTCGAGCCGCTTCTCGCGGGGGATGTCTACGCCGGCGATACGAGCCATGGCTATCCCTCCCGCTCAGAGGGTCGCTCGGGCCACGTCTCGTTCGCTTCGCTCACTCGAGTCATCCCTGCCTCTGCTTGTGACGCGGGTTGGTGCAGATGACCATGACCGTGCCCTCGCGGCGGATCACCTTGCACTTCTCGCACATCTTCTTCACGCTGGGGCGAACCTTCATGCCTTCGACCTTGACCTCGTGCCTTTGACTCGGGGGGCAAAGCCCCCGAGTGTCTACTTATAGCGGTAGGTGATGCGACCTCGGCTGAGGTCGTAGGGGGTGAGCTCCACCTGCACCCGGTCACCGGGGAGGATCCGGATGTAGTGCATCCGCATCTTCCCGGAGATGTGAGCGAGCACCTTGTGGCCGTTCTCCAACTCGACGCGAAACATGGCATTGGGGAGCGGCTCGACGACCGTACCCTCGAGCACGATCGCGTCTTCCTTGGGCTTGGGCAGGTGGACCTCCGGTGGACGTGCAGTAGCCCCAGGCGCGCGGTCGAAACCGCCGTACAGCCCGGGGAACCCGTTCATGGTAGCAGCACCGGCAGCTGCTGCGTTCGGGCGGGAAGGGCGACCCAGCGGCGTCAGAACATCGCAAACGTAGGCTGGCCTGGTGGATCTGACCGACAGCTACCTCAGGGTTGTCCCCCCGGCCGTCTTCGATCGCTACGACTGGGCGGAGACGAGGAAGGCGGCTGCCGCGCTCGCCGCCACCAATCCGGCGGAGTTCCAGGACCTTCTCGATCTCCTGACCGGGTTTGCAGTCGACCCGAGCCGCGACATCACCCCGGCCGGGGGCAGCGAGTCCGAGACTGCGGCCCACCTCAATCGGATGCTGCGATCGAAGGGGTGGCGTGAGGCAATCTACCGGATTCGGGTCATCTCGACCCTCGAGCGGCTCCCTTGGGCGGAAGCAGGTGAGACTGACCCTTCCGGGGATAGCGAGCGAAAAGCTCGAGGAACGGATCGGGCGAGCACGCCTCGATCAGCGGATAGAGCTCATCAGGCTTGTGGCTGTGCTCGCGCTTCTGGGTTGCGATGACGTTCACCTGTCGCCTCGCGGGCGGCAGCGTTCTGAGCTTCCCTCGAACGCCGAACAGGACTGGCTCGGTTACGTTGCGGAAGTAGAACCCAACCCCGCGGCCGTCGCTTCCACCGTCCCTTCAGGGGGGAAGTCCGTCATGGTGGATGCTGTGCGGGGGCTATGACACTCACCGGCGGCCGAAGGGGTTCTCGACCACCACGCCGGCGTAATCCTCGCCGTCCTTCAAATCCTCGGACAGCACCACTGCACAGCCCAGGGCGCGAGCAGCCTCGATGATGGCGGCGTCCCAGTAGGAGATGCCGAAGCGCTGACGCGTGGTCATGACGGCAAGCATCAGCTCGGCGGTGATCTCCTGAGCGGGGAAACGCAGGAACGACTCGACGAGCTCGGCGGCCCGCTCATGAGTGAGCGGATCGGGCCGGCTCTGTCTGGTGGCCTGAACGTAGAACTCCTGCAGGACCTGGACCGAGAGAGCCAGGTCTCTGGCGTCCAGGATCTGGTTGGCCCGCTCCACTTTGTCCTGCTCGTCAGGATCGGTGGAGATGGCGTACAGAAGGACGTTGGTGTCAACGAACCGCACGGTCGTGCACCTGGTCGCGACTCAGGCGACCCCGGGCCTGGAACCGCCGGATTTGCCCCTGCACCCTCTTCTGGCGCTCCTCGAGCCGGGAGAACTCGGCTCCCCGATCTGACAGGGAGCGCAGGTACTCGCCGACCAGGGCGCTGACCGACGAACCATTCTCGGCGGCGCGGATCCTGGCTTGACGATAGACGTCATCGGGGACTGAAACGGTGATGTTCTTCACATTTTCAGTGTGCCACAGTTTCACGAACCCTCCCCTAATCCGACTCGGTCAGGACCTCGGGGCCGTCGTCGGTGACGGCGATGGAGTGCTCGAAGTGGGCGGAGATGCGGCCATCGGCGGTGAGCACCGTCCAGCCGTCTTCGAACAGGGTGGTGCGGGCGCTACCGAGGTTCACCATGGGCTCCACCGCCAGCACGTGGCCGACCTTGAGCTTGAGTCCCTTGCCCGGCGGGCCGTAGTTGGGCACCTGGGGATCCTCGTGCATGGCCGTTCCGATGCCGTGGCCGACGTACTCACGGACCACGCTCAACCCCTCGCCCTCGGCCACCGTCTGCACGGCGTGGCCGATGTCGGAGAGCCGCGCCCCCTTGCGGACGAACTCGATGCCTGCCCACAGGCTCTCGCGGGTGGCCTTGATGAGCCGCTCGGCCTCGTTGCTCACCGCGCCGATGGGGATGGTGCGGGCGGCGTCGCCGTGGTATCCGTCGATGACGGCCCCGCAGTCGATGGACAGGATGTCGCCCTCCTGCAGCACGTAGGCACCAGGGATGCCGTGGACGATCACGTTGTTGGGCGACGTGCAGATGACCGCTGGGAAGCCGTGGTAGTTCAAGAAGTTGGAGCGGGCGTGGCGGCGATCGAGGACCCGCCGGGCCAGCTCGTCGAGGTCGGCCGTGGTGAGCCCGGGGTGGGCTGCCTTCTCGCATTCGTCGAGCATCTCCGCCACCACCCGGCCGGCCCGTCGCATCTTGGCCACCTCGGCCCTGGTCTTGATCATCGTTGCTTGATCACGCGCTTCTGGTCGAGATGCCCAGGCGGTTGTCGACGGCACGGAGGAGCCGGCCGGTGACGACGTCGGGCGTGCCGATGCCGTCGACCGCGGCCAGCTTGTCCTGGCCCATGTACCAGGCCACCAGGGGCTCGGTTTCTGCGGCGTACAGGGCCAGCCGCCGGCTGATGGCTGTCTCGGTGTCGTCGCCCCGGAGCACGACCTTGCCCCCACAGCGGTCGCAGGTCCAGTCGACCGTAGGAGGGCTCTCCACGCTGTAGTTGGTGCCGCACTCGACGCACACCCGCCGCCCGGCCAAGCGCCGCAGCACCATCTCGGTGGGCACCTGGAGCTCCACCACCAGGTCGACGCCGCCAGGCTCGAGCATGTCGTCGAGGGCCTGGGCCTGCACGACGTTGCGGGGGAAGCCGTCGAGGAGAAACCCGTCGGTGGCATCAGGCTCGAGCACGCGCTCGCTCACCACGTCGACCACCACCTTGTCAGGTACCAGCTCGCCCGCGTCCATGTACTCCTTGGCCCGCTGGCCCGCCTCGGTGCCCTCCTTCACCGAAGTGCGGAAGATGTCACCGGTGGAGATGCGGGGCACCCCGTAGTGGCGCGCCAGTCGCTCGGCCTGGGTCCCCTTGCCCGCGCCTTGCTTGCCGAGGACGACAAGGCGGCGACTCGCGCCCACGTCAGCCGACGCCACTCCTGGAGGGGCCGGCGACGGCGTGGTTGCTCACGCGAGGAAGCCTTCGTAGTTGCGCATCATGAGCTGGCTGTCGATCTGCTTCATGGTCTCGAGGGCCACGCCCACGGCGATGAGGATAGTGACCCCACCGAACGGGAAGCTCTGGATGCCGTAGAGGGCCAGGGCGATCTGGGGCACCAGGGCGATCACGGCCAGGAACACCGATCCGGGCAGGGTGATGCGGTTCAGGATGGTGCCCAGGTAGCGCTCGGTGGGCGGGCCCGGTCGGATGCCGGGAATGAACCCGCCCTGCTTGCGGATGATGTCGGCCTGCTGCTGGGGATTGAAGGTGATGGCGGTGTAGAAGTAGGTGAAGAAGATGATGAGCAGGCCGTAGACCGTGATGTACACGAAATTGTCCGGCCTTAACAGGTAGTGGTTGGTGAAGTCGACGGCACCCTTCCACGGGATGACGTTGGAGAGCAGCACCGGGAAGTAGAGCACCGAGCTGGCGAAGATGATGGGGATGACGCCGGCCTGGTTCACCTTCAGGGGGATGTAGGTGCTCTGGCCGCCGTACATGCGCCTCCCCACCACCCGCTTGGCGAACTGCACGGGGATGCGCCGCTGGCCCTCCTCCATGAACACGATGGACAGGATCATCACAATGCCCATGAGCCAGACCAGGGCGAAGACCACGTTGCCACCCTCGGCCCGCACGTTGCCGAGCTGGGCCGGCATGCGGCTCACCACGTTGGCGAAGATGAGGATGGACATACCGTTGCCGATACCGCGCTGGGTGATGGCCTCTCCCATCCACATGACCACGGCCGTGCCCGCAGTGATGGTGAGCACGATGAGGGCCACGTGGGGCACGTCGAAGTGCCGCACCAGGGGGAGCGAGCTGGTGCTGGATCCCCTCAGCAGCCCGTTGTTGAACTGGTAGGTGATGCCGGTGGCCTGCAGAATGCCCAGGCCAACGGTCATGTAGCGGGTCCACTGGGTGATCTTCTTCTGGCCGACCGCGCCCTGCTGCTGCCACTGCTCGATCTTGGGGATGACCACGGCCAGCAGCTGCATGATGATCGAGCTGGTGATGTAGGGCATGATCCCGAGGGCGAACACCGCCATCTGGGTGAGGGCTCCCCCCGAGAACAGGTTGAGGAACCCGAGCACACCGCCCTTGGACGCGCTGCGTTGCAGCTCCTGGACGGCCGTGAAGTCGATGCCCGGCACGGTGACGTTCGACCCCAGCCGGTAGAGGGCGATGAGGAACAGCGTGAACATGATCTTGTTCCGGAGGTCCGGCACCTTGAACATGTTCTTGAGGCTGGAGAGCATGGCTCCTTGTCCCGTTCGGCTCTGGTGTGAGGGCTAGCGGTTGGTTAGGGCGTTGCCTGATGCCGGTGGTCGGCCGTTCCCGAAGGGCGGCGGGAGGACCTCGACGCTACCGCCTGCGGCGGTGATGGCCGCCTCGGCCGACCCGGAGAAGGCGTGGGCCGCCACCCGCACGGGCCGCGACAGCTCGCCCCGGCCGAGCACCTTCACCAGCCCCCGCTTGTGCACCATGCCGCGAGCACGGAGGGTGTCGGGAGTGACCTCGTCACCCTCGAAGGCCTGCAGGCCGTCGAGGTTGATCACCGCGTACTCGACGCGGAAGGGGTTCTTGAACCCCTTCAGCTTGGGCACCCGCCGGGAAAGCGGCATCTGGCCGCCCTCGAACCCGGGCCTCACCGAGCTGCGGGCGTTCTGGCCCTTGGTGCCTCGTCCCGCGGTCTTGCCGCCCTTGCCGCCGGTGCCCCGGCCGACCCTTGTGGAGGGGCGGCTGGAACCGGGGGCGGGGCGCAGGTCGTGGACCTTCATCGGCCGACATCCCTTCTGGCACTGGCCCGACGGGCCGACCGCAGCACCGGGCGGGGCCGGGGAGTGGGTTCGTCGTTGGTCTCGGCGACCTCGACCAGGTGGGTGACGCGGGCGATCATGCCCCGGATCTCGGGCCGGTCGGCAAGCACGTTGACCCTGCCGATGCCGCCCAGGCCCAGCGCCCGCAGCGTTCCCCGGTGGACGGGCTTCACGCCGATAGCGGACCGCACTTGGGTGACGTTCAGCGACATCAGGCGACCTCGGTGGGCACATGACCGCCCCGGCGGGTCTCGTTGTAGGCCCGCAGCAGGCCGGCCGGTGCCACTTCCTCGGGTGACTTGCCCCGCATGCGGGCGACCTCATCGGGCCGCTTCAGCGAACGCAGGCCGGCGACGGTGGCGTGGGCCACGTTGATGGCGTTCGACGACCCCAACGACTTGGCGAGGATGTCGTGGATGCCGGCCGACTCGAGGATGGCGCGGGCCGCCCCGCCGGCGATCACCCCGGTGCCGGGGGCGGCTGGCTTGAGCAGCACCCGGCCCGCGCCCCGTTCACCCATGATCGGGTGGGTGATGGTGGACCCCGCCAGGGCTACGTCGAAGAGGTTCTTCTTGGCCTCCTCGATGCCCTTCTGGATGGCGGCGGGGACTTCCTTGGCCTTGCCGTAGCCCAGGCCCACCTTGCCGCCGCCGTCACCCACCACCACCAGGGCGGTGAAGGAGAACCGGCGGCCGCCCTTGACCACCTTGGCCACGCGGTTGATGGAGATCACTCGTTCTGCGTACTGGCTCTCAGCCATTGGTGTCACCCATCTCTAGAGATCGAGCCCTGCTTGGCGGGCGGCTTCGGCCACGGCGGCGACCCTGCCGTGGTACTGGAACCCGCCCCGGTCGAACACGACCCGCTCCACGCCGGCCGCCCTGGCCCGCTCGGCCACCAGGCGGCCCACCTTGGCGGCGGCCTCCCTGTTGCCGGTGGCAACGGTGCGCAAGTCGGCCTCCACCGTGCTGGCCGCGGCCAGGGTGCGCCCGGCCACGTCGTCGATCACCTGGGCGGTAACGTGCTTGTTGGATCGGAACACAGCCAGGCGGGGCCGGTCAGGAGTGCCTCGCACCCGCTTGCGCACCCGGCGATGCCGCCGCTTCCGAGCCAACGCCTTCTGCTTGGAGGAAAAGGTCATTTGGCGGCCTTGCCGGCCTTGCGGCGGACGACCTCGCCGGCGTAACGGACTCCTTTGCCCTTATAGGGCTCGGGCTTGCGGATGCGACGGATGTTGGCGGCCACCTGGCCCACGGCCTGCTTGTCGATGCCCCTGACCGAGATTCGAGTGGGGGCAGGGACCTCGAAGGTGACACCTTCGGGTGCCTCCACCACCACCGGGTGACTGAACCCGAGGGCCAGCTCGAGGCGGTTGGAGCCCTGGGCCACGGCCCGGTAGCCCACGCCCACGATCTCGAGGTCGCGCTGGTAGCCGGTGGTCACCCCGACCACCATGTTGTTCACCAGCGAACGGGTGAGCCCATGGAGGGCGCGGTGCCGGCGCTCGTCGTCGGGGCGCTCCACCAGCAGCACGCCTTCCTCGGCACGCACCGACATGTCGGGCGGCAGGATCTGCTCCAGGGTGCCCTGAGGGCCGCGCACGGTGACACGGCCGGCGGCCACCGTCACGTCGACGCCGTCGGGAACAGGGATGGGCGATCTTCCGATACGTGACATCAGCGCCTCACCACACGTAGCACAGGACTTCGCCGCCAACCCGGCGTTGGCGCGCCTCGCGGTCGGTCATCAGCCCCTGGCTGGTCGACAGGACCGCCACCCCCAGCCCGCCCAGCACGCGGGGGAGACGGTCGGCCTTGATGTACACCCGCAGGCCGGGCTTGGAGACCCGGCGCAGCCCGGTGATAGTAGGCCGGCGGTCGGGTGTGTACTTCATGACGATCTCGAGGGTGCGCCCCGGTCGGGCCGGGTCGTCGTGCACCCGGAAGTCGGCGATGTAGCCCTCCTGGCGCAGGATGGCAGCCAGCGACTCCTTGAGCTTCGACGACGGCATGCGCACCTGGTCCTGGGCGGCTACCGACCCGTTGCGGATACGGGTCAGCATGTCGGCGATGGGGTCGGTCATGGTCATGAGGAGGTCACCAGCTCGCCTTGGTGACGCCGGGGACCTCGCCGGCGTGCACCATCTCGCGCAGGCAGATGCGGCACAACCCGAAGTCGCGCAGGACGGCCCGCGGCCGCCCGCAGCGCCGGCATCGGGTGTAGGCCCGCACCCGGAACTTCGGCTTGCGCTCCTGCTTCTGGACCAGTGCCTTCTTTGCCAACAGGTTCTCCTCGATCTCTCACTAAGCCGGTTCAGAACGGGCCGATTCACGACGGAACGGGAAACCGAAGGCGTCGAGCAGTGCCCGGCCCCCCGCGTCGTCGGAAGCGGTGGTCACGATGGTGATGTCCATGCCCCGGACGGTGTCGACCTGGTCGTAGTCGATCTCCGGAAAGATCAGCTGCTCGTCGACGCCGAAGGTGTAGTTGCCCCGGCCGTCGAAGGCCTTGGGCGGCAGGCCCCGGAAGTCGCGGATCCGGGGGATGGCGATGCTGATGAGGCGGTCGAGGAACTCCCACATGCGATCGCCACGGAGGGTGACCTTGGCGCCGATGCTGTTGCCCTCCCGCAGCTTGAAGGCGGCGATGGAACGGCGGGCCTTGGTGACGAGGGGCTTCTGGCCGCAGATGCGGGAGAGGTCGCCTACCGCGCCGTCGAGCAGCGACGCCTGCTGGGTGGCCCGGCCCACGCCCATGTTCACCACGATCTTCTCCAGGCGCGGCACCTGCATGATGTTGGACAGCCCCAACGTGTCCCGCAGGGCGGCGCGGACCTCGTGGTTGTAGCGCTGCTTCAACCTGGGGGCGGGCCGGGTACCGGGAGCGGGGGCGGTGGTCGTCATACCTCAGCCCCGCACTTGCGGCAGACACGAACCTTCGCGCCTGCGTCGAAGCGGTAGCCGATGCGGGTAGGCCGCCCGCAGTGAGGACAGACCAGCGCCACCTTTGACGCCGGCACCGGCATGTCCTTGTCGATGATGCCCGCCTGCATGGTGGCGCGTACCGCCCGCTGGCTCTTCTTGGCCCGGTTCACGCCGTCGACTATCACCATGCCGGTGGACGGGAAGGCGCGCATGACCTCGCCCTCCTCGCCCCGGTCCTTGCCGGACAGCACGCGTACGTGGTCGCCCTTCTTCAACTTCATCTCAGAGCACCTCAGGAGCCAGGGATACGATCCTCATGAACCTCTTGTCGCGCAGCTCCCTGCCCACGGGACCGAAGATGCGGGTGCCTCGCGGCTGGAGCTGGTCGTTGATTAGAACGGCAGCGTTCTCGTCGAAGCGGATGTAGGAGCCGTCGGGCCGGCGCTTCTCCTTCTTGGTGCGCACCACCACGCACTTGACCACGTCGCCCCGTTTGACGGCCGCGCCGGGAATGGCGTCTTTGACCGTGGCCACGAAGATGTCGCCGATGGCGGCGTAGCGGCGCTTGGAGCCGCCCAGCACCTTGATGCAGAGCACCTCCTTGGCGCCTGAGTTGTCGGCCACCCGCAGGCGGGACTCCTGCTGGATCATCGGGCCCTCTCCCTGCCGTCTGCGCGGCCCCTCACCGGGCCCGCTCCAAGACCTCGACGACGTTCCAGCGCTTGGTCTTGGACAGCGGCCGGGTCTCGGCCACCCGCACACGGTCGCCGAGCCTCACGTCGTTGGCCTCGTCGTGGGCGTGCACCTTCTTGGTGCGTTGCACGGTCTTGGCGTAACGGCGGTGGCGGACCCGCTCCACCACCGCGACGACCGCGGTCTTGTCCATGGCAACGGAGACCACCAGGCCCTCGCGGACCTTGCGGCGGTTGGGGCGGGCCTCGCCCGCACGCTCAGGAATGGACTGCTCAGCCATCACTCGACTCCTCGTTGTCGGCCTGCGATCGGGCCGCTTCAGCGCCCACGCCTGCGATCACGCCACGCCGGCTGGCTTCAACCCGTGCCCGCCGGCCAGCCGCTTCCCGCTCCCGGTCGGCCTGGTCGGCGGCCTCCTGGGCCTCGGCGGCGTCGATCTCGCGCTGGCGGAGCAGGGTGTTGACCCTGGCCACGTCACGGCGAAGCTGGCCCAGGCGGGAATAGTTGTCGAGCTGGCCGGTGACGTGCTGGAAGCGCAGGTTGAACAACTCGTGGCGCGCCTCGGCCAGCCTGGTCTCCAGCTCCTCGTCGTGCAGCTCGCGCAGCTCTCCTGGCTTCGTCATATGACGACCTCCTCGCTGCGCACCACGACCTTGGCCTTGATGGGCAACTTCTGGATGGCCCGCTCCATGGCCTCGCGCGCCAACTCCTCGCTGACACCGGCCAGCTCGAACATCACCCGGCCGGGCTTGACCACGGCCACCCAGTGCTCGGGGTTGCCCTTGCCCGAGCCCATGCGGGTCTCGGCCGGCTTGGCCGTCACCGGCTTGTCGGGGAAGACGTTGATCCACACCTTGCCGCCGCGCTTGATGTGGCGGGTCATGGCGATACGGGCCGCCTCGATCTGGCGGGCGGTGATCCACCCCGGCTCCAGGGCCTGGATGCCGAAGTCGCCGTAGGCCACGGTGGTGCCACCCTTGGCCACACCGGTGCGCCGGCCCCGGTGCTGTTTGCGGTGCTTGACCCGCTTGGGCATCAACACAGCCGGCTCACCCCTCGTCGCCGCTGCGGAAGTGCGGCGTCTCGTGCTGCTCGCGCAGGCGACGGGTGATGTCTTCTTCCTCGGCGAGCAGGCGCTCGAGGTCGGGATCGGCCTCTTTGATCATCGGGGAAGCCTCGGCCGCCTCGTCGCTAGCAGGAACGGCGGCACCCTCCTCGGCGGTGGGCAGGCGACGACCGCCTCCGGCAGAGATGATGCGTCGGGGCCGGGGGCTGCCCGAGGTCTCGCCCACGGCCATGGCCGCCTCGCGGGAGATCTTGTCCTCGGTGGAGGTCTTGTAGGGCAGGATGTCGCCCTTGTAGATCCACGTCTTCACGCCGATGCGCCCGAAGGTCGTCCGCGCCTCGCGGAAGCCGTAGTCGATGTCGGAGCGCAGGGTGTGCAGGGGCACCCGGCCCTCGCGGTACCACTCGCTGCGGGCCATCTCCGAGCCGCCCAGGCGGCCCGAGCACTGCACCCGGATGCCGAGGGCCCCGGCTTTCTGGGCCGTCTGCACCGCCCTCTTCATGGCCCGCCGGAAGCTGACCCGGCCGGCCAGCTGGTCGGCTACCCCTTGGGCGATGAGGGCGGCATCGAGCTCGGGCTGCTTTATCTCCTGGATGTTGAGCTGGATCTTGGCGTTGTTGGTCATCTTGGCCAGATCGGACCGAAGGCGGTCGGCCTCGGCGCCCCGGCGGCCGATGACGATGCCGGGCCGGGCGGTGTGGACGTCGACCCGCAGGCGGTCGCGCGTGCGCTCCACCTCGACGCGGCTGATGGCGGCGTGTGGCAGCTGCCGCATGAGGTAGTCGCGGATCTTCCAGTCCTCAATCAGGTAGTCGGTGTACTCGCGGGTGCTGAACCAGCGCGACTTCCAGTCGGTGGTGACACCCAGGCGGAACCCGTAGGGATTGACCTTTTGACCCATCTATCGCTCCGTGTCCTCTGGTCGCTGCGGGCCGTCGCTGCGCTCTGGTCCTCGCTCCGTGTCCTCTGTCTCGTCGTCGTGTGTCTGGTTGGGCTCCTCGACGGGCACCACTACCTCCGGCGCGGCATCGGGCGGCACATCAGGGGCCGGTTCCTCGGGCGGCGTCGGCGCCGCCGCCTGCTCGGCCGGGGCCTCGGCTGCGCTCCGGCGACGCTCAAACCGGCTCGGACGCTCCTGGCCGGTGCGCCGGCGGCGGCGCTCGGCCGTGGCTGCGGGGCGCTGCGAACGCCGCTTGGCCAGCGCCGATTCAGGCAGGCGGCTGACGATCACGGTGACGTGGCAGGTGCGCTTGCGGATGCGCGTGGCCCGCCCGCGCGCCCGGGGGCGCCAGCACTTGAGGGTGGGACCTTCGTCGGCGAAGCAGGCCGATACGAACAGTTCGTCGGCAGCCAACGAGTCGTTGTGCTCGGCGTTGGCCACGGCCGAGGTGAGCACCTTGCCCACCAGGGTGGCCGCGTCACGCTCGCAGAAGCGCAGGATCTCCTGGGCCCGGGCCACATCGTGGCCTCGCACCAAGTCGAGCACCTGGCGCACCTTGTAGGGCGACACCCGCACGTAGCGGGCCACCGCCTTGGTGGTGCTGGACGGGGCGATGGCGCGGGCCCGCCCCGACAGGCGGGTGCGAATGACGGGTCGCTCGTTGAGCTTGGGTCCGGGCACCGCTAACGCCTCCCCGCTCGTTCCTGGCCGGCGTGGTACCGAAAGGTGCGGGTGAGGGCGAACTCGCCCAGCTTGTGTCCGACCATCGACTCGGTGATGTACACGGGGACGTGCTTGCGCCCGTCGTGGACGGCGATGGTGTGGCCCACCATGTCGGGGATGATCGTCGAGCGGCGTGACCACGTCTTGATGACCCGCTTCTCGCCCCGCTCGTTGAGAGCGTCGACCTTCTTCAACAGATGGTCGTCGACGAAGGGGCCCTTCTTGAGGCTTCGAGCCATTGGTCTATGCCCTCTCTCCCGCCGGGGCCCCAACCCCGGCTCCTCGTCGAAGCGGGGCCCCTGCCCCGCTCGTCGCCGTCATCTCCGGGCACCGCGGGTACGGCGGCGTCGCACGATGAGCTTCTGGGACGGCTTGTTGTTGTCGCGGGTACGACCCTCGGTCTTGCCCCACGGCGAGACCGGGTGGCGACCGCCCGACGACTTGCCCTCGCCGCCGCCCAAGGGGTGGTCGACGGGGTTCATGGCCACGCCGCGGGTCTGGGGGCGGACGCCCTTCCAGCGGTTGCGACCCGCCTTGCCGATGGAGACCAGCTCCGCCTCGGCGTTGCCGACCTCGCCCACGGTGGCCCTGCAGTCGATGGGGACGCGCCGCATCTCGGTGCTGGGCAGGCGCAGGGTGGCGAAGTCGCCCTCCTTGGCCACCAGCTGGATGCTCGCTCCTGCCCCTCTGCCCATCTTGGCCCCGGCGCCGGGCTTGAGCTCCACGTTGTGAACCGTCGTGCCTACGGGGATGTAGCGCAGGGGCAGGGCGTTGCCCGGGCGGATGTCGGCCTTCTGACCGCTGGCTAGCATGTCGCCCACCTTCACTTTGGCAGGGGCGATGATGTAGCGCTTCTCGCCGTCGAGGTAGTGGAGAAGAGCGATGCGGGCGTTGCGGTTGGGGTCGTGCTCGATGGCCGCCACCTTGGCCGGTACTCCGTCCTTGGTGCGCTTGAAGTCGATGATGCGGTACTGGCGCTTGTGGCCCCCACCCCGGTGTCGTGCCGTCTTGCGGCCGTAGTTGTTACGCCCTCCGGTGCCCGAGCGCGGCGCCAGCAACGACTTCTCGGGCTCGGTCTTGGTGATGTCGGCGTAGTCGGAGACGGTCTGGAACCGGCGGCCGGCGCTGGTGGGCTTTCGCTTGCGGAGAGGCATGAGAGTCCTAGGTCTCGAACAGGTCGATACGGGCGCCGGCGGCGAGGGTGACGATGGCGCGCTTGGTGTCGGCACGGCTACCGAGGGTGGCCTGGCGGCGGTTGCGCTTGCGCTTACCCTTGCGGTTCAGGGTGTTCACCTTCACCACTCCTACGTTGAATATCTCCTGCACCGCCTGGCGGATCTCGATCTTCGAAGCCTCCGGGTCGACCACGAAGGTGTAGACGCCGGTGTCGAGCAGCCCGTAGGACTTCTCGCTCACGACCGGGCGCAGGATGATGCTGCGGGGGTCCTTCACGACCGGTCACCACCCGGCAGGGTCGCCCTCGTGAAGACGACCCAGTCGTTGCACAAGATGTCGTAGGCGTTGAGCTCGGAAGCCTTCAGGAGCTGCACATCGGCAAGGTTGCGGAACGACTTGGCCGCCGTCTCCTCGTCGGGACCGAGCACCACCAGCACCTTGCCTGACAATCCCAGCGCGCCGAGGGCGGTGCGGGCATCACGTGTGCAGGGGGCGTCGAAGCCCCAGGCGTCGACGACCGCCACCCTTGCCTCGGCGGCGCGGTCTGACAGAGCCGAGCGCAGGGCCAGGGCCACCATCTTCTTCGGCGTGCGCTGGCGGTAGCTGCGGGGCTTGGGCCCCAGGGCCACACCGCCGCCCCGCCACTGGGGCGCCCGGGTGGAGCCTTGGCGGGCCCGTCCAGAACCTTTCTGGCGCCACGGCTTGCGCCCACCGCCGCGAACCTCGGCCCTGGTCTGGGTGCTCTGGGTACCTGACCGGGCCGCGGCGAGCTGGGCGGTCACTACCTGGTGCATCACCGCCACGTTGGGGGTGACCTCGAACACCGCCGGGTCGAGGGTGGCCGATCCGGTCGTGTCGCCCGACGGCGTGCGCACTTCGACGGTGGCCATCAAACCGTCGCCTTGGCGGCTGCCTTCACCGCGTTGCGGATGAGCACCAGGCCCCCCCGGGGTCCAGGAACGGCGCCCTTGAGCAGCACCAGCTCGCGCTCGGCGTCGGCCTCGACCACCTCCAGGTTCAGGGTGGTCACCTGCTGGGCTCCCATGCGCCCCGCCATCCGGGTGCCCTTGAAGACCCTCGACGGGGTGGCGCAGGCACCTATGGCGCCGGGGGCACGGTGCACCTTGTGGGCCCCGTGAGAGGCGCCCAGGCCTGAGAAGTTGTGGCGCTTCATGGGACCGGCGAAGCCCTTGCCCTTGCTCACCGCGGTCACGTCGACGCGCTCCCCTGCCGTCCACAGCTCGGCGGTGAGCTCCTCGCCCACCCGGTAGGTTCCGGTGTCGTCGAGGCGCAGCTCCACCAGGTGCTTGCCCGGTTCCACGTCGGCCTTGGCGAAGTGGCCGGCCTCGGGCTTGTTGAGCTTGGACGCCTTGGTGAACCCGACGGTGACCTGTAGGGCGCTGTAGCCGTCGCGGTCGGGCGTCTTCACCTGCACCACCCGGCACGGCGTGACCCGCACGAGGGTGACCGGGATGGCCCGGTTCTGGTCATTCCAGACCTGGGTCATGCCGACCTTCTCGCCGACGATCGCCTTGGTTGCCATCGGACCTTTCGCCTCGCTGGGAATCGAGATACACGCGGGACGCTCCGCACGGACCCGGCTGCGTGCCTCACGCAGTGACGGCCCCGGCGGAGCGACGGTTGGTTGTGCCTCGGGGTACCGACCAGGGGACGGCCGCCGAGGACGTCGAGTTGAGGGGATTGGAGCCTTGTGGCTCCGTGAACAGGGTCGAGTATAGCGAGTTGGACAGACGGCTCCGCCGGGCGTCAGTCGCAGGCCGTGGCGACCGCCAATGCGACACACACGGCTCGCATCCGCTCGTCGCTCGCCAGCCGCGCCATGCCACGAACGCAGCACCGGTATTCCATGGTTCCCCTCCGAGTGGCCACGGCTAGCGTCCGGGGCGGGAGAATAGGGTGGAGCACAGCCGACTGGTCGGTAGGCAGCAGGAGATGACGGCGTTGGGCGACTGGCTCGATGCCGCCGTCAGCGGTCACCCGCAACTAGTGGTCTGCGGAGGTGAGCCGGGCATCGGCAAGACGCTCCTCGCCCAGGAGCTGGCCGCGCTGGCCGAGACCCGCGGCGTCAAGGTTGCCTGGGCACGGGCGCCCCAGGGCCTGGCTCCGCCTCCGTTCTGGTTATGGCGACAGGCGTTCGGACCAGGGGATGACCTGCTCGCAGTCCGCTCGGGCGGCGAGGCGAGGGAGGGCGAGTCCGAAGCAGGGCGGTTGAGGTTGTTCGACGCCGTCGCCCATCGACTGTTCGACGATGCCCATGCCTGCGGCCTCCTCCTGGTAATCGACGACGCCCAGTGGGCAGATCAATCCTCGCTCACCCTGCTCGGATATCTGGCTCGGGAGCTGCAGAGCGCCCGCCTGATGCTCCTGGTCACCCACCGCACGGTGGCCACCGAGGCGAACCAGCGCTGGCAGGCGGTTCTGGCCGAGCTGCTCGCCCGGCCGGTCACCCGCCAGCTCCATCTGCGGGGCTTCACCACGGCGGAGACAATGGTCTGCATTGAAGCGGTCACCGGGACTGCCGCGCCCGCCAGGGTTGCCCGAGAAGTTCGCCGCCTAAGCGGGGGGAACCCGTTCTTCGTCGGCGAGTTGGCCCATGCCTGGGCCGAAGCGCCTGACGGTGGCGACGGTCGATTGCCGACATCGGTGATCGAGGTCGTCGGTGAGCGGGTGGGGCGTCTTTCGACTGCCACCCGCCAGCTCCTGGACGCAGCTGCCGTGCTGGGAGAGCAGTTCGCGGTCGCGGTGGCAGCGTCGCTGATTGACAGTCCCGTGGTCGCCTGCCTCTCCACCCTGGGGGAGGCAGCCGACGCTGGCCTCATCGAGGCGACCAGGACCCCGGGCGAGTGGCGCTTCACCCATGCCCTCGTCCGTGAGGCGGTCGAGGCTCGTATCCCTGTAGCCGACCGCGTCGCCCTGCACCGGAAGGCGGCCGTGGCCATCGAAGCGACCTACGCCGGCCAGCTCCGACCGCGACTCGCCGACCTGGCCCGGCACTGGGCCGTCGTGGCGGTAACCGGCGAACGGTCCAACGCCGTGCATTGGGCAACCCTGGCCGCCGAGGAGGCCGTCGCTTCCCTGGCCTACGAGGAGGCTGCCCGCCTGTACCAACTGGCTCTCGACGCCTGCGCTGCGGAGATCGGCGACGGCACCCGCGCCAGGCTGCTCCTGGGCCTGGCCGCCGCCCACTGGCGATCGGCCCAGTTGGCACCGTGCATCGCCGCATGCCGCCAGGTCGTCGACCACGCCCGGCGGAAAGGTCGACCCGACCTCCTGGGCGAAGCGGCGCTGGTCCTCGAGGCCATCGGCTCGCAGCGCTGGGATCGCGACGTCCGCCAGTGGTGTGAGGAGGCGCTGGCCGGCCTGGGCGAGTCCCAGCCCAGCCTGCGGGTCCGCCTCCTGGCGCGGCTCACCGAAGCGTCCATCTACCTCGGTGATGACGGCTCCGTCGGCGATATCAGTCGGCGCGCACTCGATCTCGCCAACCAGGTGGGCGAAGCCCCCGCCGTCGTGGCTGCCCTGAGAGCGCGCCAACTGGCCCTCAGTGGCCCCGAGCACGTGAAGGAGCGCACCGTTCTCGCCGCTCGCATGATCGAGTCCGGGTCGGTCCTGCGTCGCCCCACCATCGAGATGTGGGGATGGCTGTGGCGAATCGACACCTGCTGGGAACGCGGGGACCTGTCGGCGATCTCCACCGCTTTGGCGAAGTTGGCATGGTGCGTCGAGCACGTAGGCGGCCCGCTGGCCCACTGGCATCTTGTCGTCTGCCGGGCAGCGTTGGCCCAGGCTTTCGGGCGCTTTTCCGAGGCCCTGGAGTTGAGCCGGCAGGGATTCGAGTCGATGCGGGCGGCACGCCACCCTGCTGCCTTCGGGGCCCACATGTCCCTGCTCTGCGCCCTTGGCCATCACATCGGCCACGATCAGGCTGGGACGACCGATCCACCAGCCGACGAATCGGTCTCGCCGCTCACCGAGCCCGGTGAGGTGCGCGACGCCATCTTCGCCCACCTGGCCCCCGCCCTCGTGCTGGCCGAGTTGGGCAGCCTCGACGAGGCAGCCACGCTCTACCGGCGAGCCGGGCCAGTGCAGAGATGGCAGCCGCCGCCGTATTTCCGAGTGCTGGCATGGGCCGTGGGTTCGATGGTTGCGGTGGTCCTGGACGAGCGGGATGACGTCATCTGGCTTCACGAGCGGCTGGTAGCCGAACGTGGTCGCCAGGCTGTAGGTGGGGCGGGCAACGCCTCATACTTCGGACCGGTCGAGCTCCACCTGGGCCGGATAGAGGCGTTCCTCGGGCACTTGAACGATGCCGAAGCCGACCTTGCCGTCGCCGCGTCGAGTTGCCGGACCATGGGTGCCGAGGGCTTCGCGGTCGAGGCGGACTGCGAGCGGGCCGTGGTGCTGGCCCGGCGTGGCGCTGAGGGCGACATCGACCTGGCTCGGTCACTCGGCAGGGGCGCCCAGGCCGCCGCCACCCGATTGGGAATGATGCGGTGGGCGCCTCGAGCAGCCGAGATCGTTGCTGCCACCGCTCGCACGGCCAGAGCGGGCGGGCTGTCGGCCCGGGAGACTGAGGTCGCCGAGTTGGTGGGCCGCGGCCAGACCAACCGGGAGATCGCATCCCGGCTGTTCATCTCCGAGCGCACCGCCCAAACCCACGTCCAGCATATTCTCGCCAAGCTCGGCTTTTCGACACGCAGCCAGATCGCGTCATGGGTGGCCCTGTCGGTACCGGACCGAGGCGCGAATACGTAACCGGAATACGTACTTCGGCGGATGTCAGCATCGGGCGCGACGGTCATTGTCGGTGGTGCAACCAACCACCAAGGAGACGATCATGCCCTACGTCCACATCAGCCATTCCCCTGGCCGGACCCTTGCCGACTACCGGGCCGTCCTGCAGGCCGTCGGTGACGAGCCGGCCGACGGACATCTGCTCTCGACCGCCGGTGAGGCCGACGGGGCGCTGCACACGGCCGACCTCTGGGACTCCAAGGCCAGCGCCGACCGCTTCGTCGCCGAGCGCCTGTTCCCGGCGTTCGCCAAGACCGGCCTCGGACCAGGCAACGACTCGACCTACGTCGAGTTCGAGACCGACCAGGTGTCGCTCGGCGGAGATGCACGATGAAGCGGGCTGTCCGAGCATCCGTCTCGCCGTCGACGTTCGTCGCGTCCGCCGCATCGCTCATGCTCGTGCTCCTGGCCGGCTGTGCCAGCAGCAGCAGCACCAAGGCAAGGGCCGTCACCGTCAAGGCCGCCGACTACCGCTTCGAGGGCCTGCCCCGCGAGGTGGGCGCCGGCTCGAGCTTCACCATGACCAACACCTCGAAGATGGAGGCGCACGAGCTGACCGCGATTCGGCTACCCGAGGGCGAACGCCGGTCGGCCGCCGAGCTGGTCGCGCTTCCGGAGGACCAACTCGGCGCGTTGTCCGCCGGCCCCCCGGCCATGGTGCTGGTCGCACCTCCGGGTGGCAAGGCTGTCGTTGCTGTCGGAGACGGCAGGCTGGGCCAGCGCGGCCGCTACCTCATGTTGTGCTTCGTGCCAACCGGCGTCGATCCAGCCGCCTTCATGCAAGCGGTCCAACAAGCCGCAGCGGACCCACAGAGCGGTCCGCCCAAGATCGCCGGTGGCCCTCCCCACTTCACCCATGGGATGTACGCCGAGCTCACCGTGCGGTGAGCTCGGCAGCTCGGGCATATCGCTGCCTGGATGGTATGGTTATATGTATGAGAACCACTGTCAACCTCGATGACGCTCTTCTACGAGAGGCCAAGGCGGAGGCTGCTCGTGCGGGCCGGACACTCACCAGCTTGATCGAAGAGGGGCTGCGCCAGGCGCTGGCCCAGAGGGCTCGACCAGCCAAGGAACGTGCCTACCAGGTGAAGACTTTTCACTCCCCGGTTCGCCCCGGCGTCGACCTCGACAACAATGGCACCCTGCTGGAGCTGATGGGCCGGGAGTGATCCTTCCCGACGTCAACGTGCTTGTCTACGCCCATCATGTCGAGAGCGCGGACCATGCTGCCTACCTGCGCTGGTGGGAGGGCGTCGTCAACTCACCGGGTTCATTCGCCGTCGCCGACCTCGTGATCGCCGGCTTCCTGCGCGTCGTCACCCACCCCCGCGTGTTCGACAATCCCCAACGTGTCGCTGACGCTCTGGCCGCCGCCAAGGCCATCCGCTCCCGACCTAACTGCGTGGTCGTGCGAGCGAGCGACCGTCGCTGGGACACCTTCGCTGCGCTGTGCCGGCGAACGGGCGCCAAGGGCAACGCCGTGCCGGACGCCTACCTGGCCGCGCTGGCCATCGACTCCGGAAGCGAGCTGGCCACCGCCGACCGGGGCTTCGCCCGCTACCCCGGGCTCCGCTGGCGACACCCACTCGATTAGATATCCGAACCCAGCGATGCCCAGCGCCACTCCGATCTCTTGGAAGGTGCTGCTCGCCCTGGTTTTCGACGACGGGCGCCGAACCGGCTGAGCTCTGTCGAGTCACGGCTACGTGGTCATCGAGACGACGGCTCTCGTGCATCGCCGCCTGGGCCCGCAGGCGGTACAGGTCCTGTTAGAGGCCTTCATCCCGGCCATGGCAGTTGTCTTCGTCGACTCCGTTCTGCATGACCGCGCCGTCTCTGCCTACCTGGCCGCGCTCCGCCGCCGCGTCTCGTTCGTCGACTGGGTCAGCTTCCAACTCATGCGCGACGCGAACCTGGATCGCGCATTCGCCTTCGACCGAGACTTCAGCAACGAGGGACTCGCAGTCGTGCCCTGACTTGGGACCCGCCGGTACCTGCGCGGTCCGGCACCTCAGTTCAGTTCGGTGGTCAAGGCCGGTCTTGGTGCGCAGATAGTTCCCGGACGGCCCTGCCAGGCAGCCGAGCCACCTCCGGGCCGAGCAGTCACACGTTCGGCCCTGTCAAGGGCCGGGTCCGTCGCCGGAGGGTCAGGCCTGCTGGATCTTGATCTCGATGTCTACGCCGGCAGGCAGGTCTAGGCGCTGCAGGGAGTCGACCGTCTTGGGGCTGGGCTCCAAGATGTCGAGCAGGCGCTTGTGCACTCGCATCTCGAAGTGCTCGCGCGAGTCCTTGTCCTTGAACGGCGAGCGAATCACCGTCCAACGCCGCATCTCGGTGGGCAGGGGTATCGGCCCTCGCACCGTGGCCTGGGTGCGCACCACGGTCTCGACGATCTTCTTGGTGGACTGGTCGACGATCTCGTGGTCGTAGGCCTTGAGCCTGATGCGGATCTTCTGCGCCATGCGGGCCAGTCGTCTACTTCAAGACCTTGGTGACGCGACCGGCGCCCACGGTGCGCCCGCCCTCGCGGATGGCGAAGCGCAGCCCCTCGTCCATGGCGATGGGCTGGATCAGCTCGACGTTGACGGTGATGTTGTCACCGGGCATGACCATCTCGGTGCCCTCGGGGAGGGTTATCTGGCCGGTGACGTCGGTGGTGCGGAAGTAGAACTGCGGGCGGTAGTTGTTGAAGAACGGGCTGTGGCGGCCGCCTTCGTCCTTGGTGAGAACGTACACCTGGCCCTCGAAGTTGGTGTGGGGCGTGATCGACCCCGGCTTGCACAGCACCTGGCCCCGCTGCACGTCTTCTTTCTTGGTGCCCCGCAGGAGGGCGCCGATGTTGTCGCCGGCCTGGCCCTGGTCGAGGAACTTGTGGAACATCTCGACGCCCGTGCACACCGTGGTCTGGGTGTTGCGCAGGCCGACGATCTCCACCGGGTCGCCCACCTTGACGATGCCCTGCTCGACCCGCCCGGTCACCACGGTGCCCCGGCCGGTGATGGTGAAGACGTCTTCGATGGGCATGAGGAAGGGCTTGTCGACCTCACGCTCGGGCTCGGGGATGTAGTCGTCGACGGCCGACATGAGCTCGGTAATGGCCGGCACCCACTTCTCGTCGCCCTCCAGGGCGCGCAGGGCCGACACCCGCACGACGGGGGTGTCGTCGCCGGGGAACTCGTACTCGGAGAGCAGCTCCCGCACCTCGAGCTCGACCAGATCGAGCAGCTCGGGGTCGTCGACGGCGTCGGCCTTGTTGAGAGCGACCACGATATAGGGAACGCCCACCTGGCGAGCCAGCAACACGTGCTCGCGCGTCTGAGGCATGGGGCCGTCGGCGGCAGAGACCACCAGGATGGCGCCGTCGACCTGGGCCGCGCCCGTGATCATGTTCTTGATGTAGTCGGCGTGGCCGGGCATGTCGACATGGGCGTAGTGGCGCTTGGGCGTCTCGTACTCGACGTGGGCGATGGCGATGGTGATGCCCCTCGCCTTCTCCTCGGGCGCCTTGTCGATCTGGTCAAACGGGGTGAAGGCGACCGTGGGGTCCTGCTCGTGGAGCACCTTGGTGATCGCCGCCGTCAGCGTGGTCTTGCCATGGTCGATGTGGCCCATGGTGCCGACGTTGATGTGCGGCTTCGAGCGCTCGAACTTCTTCTTGGCCATCAGGAGACTCCCGGGTTCATCGCTGGACTGTGTTGCCGGCTACCACTACCGCCTACTCGCCCCGCACCCGGGCGACGACCTCGCGGGCTATCGACTCGGGTGTTTCCTGGTACGAGTGGAACTGCATGGTGTACGTCGCTCGACCCTGGGTCCGCGACCGTAGGTCAGTAGCGTAGCCGAACATCTCGGCCAGCGGAACCTGGGCCTTGATGACCTGGCTGTTGCCCCGCTGCTCCATGCCCTCCACCCGGCCCCGGCGGCTGGATAGGTCTCCGATGACGTCGCCCATGTTCTCGTCGGGCGTGACCACCTCGACACCCATGATGGGTTCGAGCAGCACGGGGCTGGCCTGGCGGGCGGCCTTCTTGAGGGCCAGGGATCCGGCGATCTTGAACGCCATTTCCGAGGAGTCGACGTCGTGGTAGGAGCCGTCAATGAGGGTGGCCCGCACGTCGGACATGGGGTAGCCGGCCAGCACGCCGTTCTGCAGGGCCTCCTGGATGCCAGCGTCGACGGAGGGGATGTACTCCTTGGGGACGTCGCCCCCCTTGATCATGTCGACGAACTGGTAGCCACCGCCCGGGCCGGTGGGCTCGAGGTCGATGACGACGTGGCCGTACTGGCCCCGGCCGCCGGTCTGGCGGATGTAGCGCTCCTCGATCTTGCACGCCGGCTTGCGGATCGTCTCCCGATAGGCCACCTGGGGCTTGCCCACGTGGGCGCCCACCCGGAACTCGCGCAGCATGCGGTCGACCAGCACCTCGAGGTGGAGCTCGCCCATGCCGGCGATGATGACCTGGCCGGTGTCCTCGTCGGTGTGCTTCTGGAAGGTGGGGTCCTCGTCGGAGAGGCGCTGGAGGGCCTCGGAGAGCTTCTCCTGGTCGGCCTTGGTGTGGGGCTCGATGGCCACGTGGATCACGGGCTGGGGGAACTCCAGCGACTCCAGCACAATGGGCGCGTTGGGGTCGCACAGGGTGTCGCCGGTGGACGTGGACTTGAAGCCCACCACGGCCACGATGTCGCCGGCGTAGACCGCCTGCTTGTCCTCGCGGTGGTTGGCGTGCATCTGCAGGATGCGCCCGATGCGCTCCTTGCGGTCGCGCGTGGAGTTGAGGATGGCGGCGCCCTTCTGCAGGCTGCCCGAGTACACCCGGAAGTAGGTGAGCTTGCCCACGTGGGGGTCGCTCATGATCTTGAAAGCGAGCGCCGAGAACGGGGCACTGTCTTCAGGCGGGCGCTCCAGGGTCTCGATGCCCTTCACGTCGAGGCCCTCCACCGGAGGCAGGTCGACGGGGCTGGGCAAGAAGTCGACGATGGCGTCGAGCAGGGGCTGCACGCCCTTGTTCTTGAAGGCCGAACCGGCCAGCACGGGCACCACCTGGTTGGCGATGGTGCCAGCCCGCAGGCCCTTGCGCAGGTCGTCAGAGGTGATCTCCTCTTCGCCCACGTACTTCTCCATGATGGAGTCGTCGTGGTTGGAAAGCACATCGACGAGCTGGTGGCGCCACTTCGCGGCCTCGCCGGCCATGTCGGCGGGCACGTCGGTGACCTCCCATCGCTCGCCCATGCCCTCCTCCCAGACGAGAGCCTTCATGCCGATGAGGTCGATGACACCCCGGAAGCCGCCTTCGGCGCCGATGGGGATCTGCACCACCGCGGGAACGGCGTCGAGGCGGTCGCGTATCTGATCGACGGCGGCGAAGAAGTCGGCGCCGATGCGGTCCATCTTGTTGATGAAGCAGATGCGGGGGACCCGGTACTTGTTGGCCTGGCGCCACACCGTCTCGGTCTGGGGCTCCACGCCGGCCACTGCGTCGAACACCGCCACCGCTCCGTCGAGAACCCGCAGCGAGCGCTCCACCTCGACGGTGAAGTCCACGTGGCCGGGGGTGTCGATGATGTTGATCCAGGAGTCCTTCCACCGGCAGGTGGTGGCCGCCGAGGTGATGGTGATACCCCGCTCCTGCTCCTGCACCATCCAGTCCATCACTGCGGCGCCCTCGTGCACCTCGCCGATCTTGTAGGTGCGCCCGGTGTAATAGAGGATGCGCTCGGTGGTCGTGGTCTTGCCCGCGTCGATGTGGGCCATGATCCCGATGTTGCGGGTCCGGGCCAGCGGGAACTCTCGAATAGGGGGTGCGTCAGCCATATGCGTGATCTCTCTTGCAGGTTTTGCCTGTGAAGTTGACTTTGACTCTGTGGCGGCCGCCGGCGCCGCCCGAAGGGCGGCCCCCCGGCTGCCACCGCCCGCCAATGCCCGAAGGGCGAGGCCCCCGATAGGGGGAGCTAGAGGGGGGAAAGGTCTCCTTCCCCCCTCTACCAACGGTAGTGGGCGAAGGCCTTGTTTGATTCCGCCATCTTGTGCAGGTCTTCCCTGCGCTTGACGGCGTTGCCGATCCCGTTTGATGCGTCGAGCAGCTCGTTGGCTAGGCGCTGGGCCATGGTCTTCTCCCGGCGCTGGCGGGAGTAGCCCACCAGCCAGCGGATGGCGAGGGTGTTGGCCCGGCGGTGCGGTACCTCGACAGGCACCTGGTAGGTGGCCCCACCGACCCGGCGGCTCTTCACCTCGAGCTGGGGCTTCACGTTGTCCATGGCCCGCTTGAGGGTGGCGACGGGCTCGGCCCCCGTCTTGTCCTTCACGATCTCCAGGGCGTCGTACATGGTGCGCTCGGCCAGCGAGCGCTTCCCTCGCTGAAGCACCTTGTTGACGAACTGGGTGACGAGCACAGAGCGGAAGATGGGGTCGGGCATGAGCTCACGCCGGGGCGGGGGTCCCTTGCGGGGCATGGGCCTACTTCTCCCTCTTGGCGCCGTAGCGGCTGCGGGCCTGCTTGCGGTCTCGGACACCAGAAGCATCGAGCACGCCCCGGATGATCTTGTAGCGCACGCCGGGGAGGTCTTTCACCCTGCCGCCGCGGACCAGCACGATCGAGTGCTCCTGGAGGTTGTGGCCCACGCCGGGGATGTAGGCGGTGACCTCCTGGCCCGTGGTCAGCCGCACCCGGGCCACCTTGCGCAGCGCCGAGTTGGGCTTCTTGGGGGTGTGGGTGTAGACGCGCGTGCACACTCCCCGCCGTTGCGGGGCGCCCTTCAGGGCCGGGGTCTTGGTCTTGTCGGACTTGGACTCGCGGCCGGTACGCACGAGCTGGGCGATGGTGGGCAAGCGACAACCTCTCAGACGCGAACGCTTCGATTCTAGTCGAATGCCGGAAACCGGCTCGACGACCAGCCTCCTAGGAGGGCTTTGCCGTGAGCTCGTGGAAGCTCGGGGGCGACACGAAGGTGACACTGTGGACGAAGGCCCTCATGTCATCGGGCATGGTGTCGAGGCTCAGCTCTTTTCCGCCGCCCTCGACAGTCACCGTGCTGATGAGGCCCTCGTCGACCACGACCTTCTGGCCGAAGTACTCCTCGAACAACGACTGCTTGCCCCCGATGGAAAATGTGGTGTTGAACGGGGCATGCACCTCGAAGCCGGCCTTGGTGAGGTGGGCCTTAAGCTGAGAGGTGGCCTGGTTGACGTGGAGGCCGACCTGGCCGGCAGCCTCCCGCTCCTCGTCGCTGGCGACCTCCACCACTGCGGAGACGGTGGGATCGGCTTGGTCGAGAGATGCCACGGAGCCGATAGTAGCTGCCCGCGTGCGCCTGTCCGGTCAGACGACCCGGTTCGGGCGGCGCTGCATCAGGTAGACGATGCCAGCCGCGCACAGGATCTGCAGGATGATGATTATGCCGGCGCTGGCGCTCAGGGCTGCGCCGACGAGGGCGCCGACGAGGGCGCCGACGATGCCGACGAGGATCGTCATCCCGATGGACATGGGGTTGGGCCCGGGGATCGCCAGGCGGCCGAGAGCGCCCACGATGAGACCGGTGATGACGAGGCTGATGATGAGTCCGATGAGTGGCATATCGCCAGTCTGCCTCAGCGGTGCGCCCCCTGCTTGTTTCAGCCCGGTGGCTTGGCCGCGGCCTGGCGGGCCTTGTCCAGAACGCTCTGCACAGCAGCGGCCGCCGACGCGGGCGGGCGCGAGGCCAGGTACGCCTCGAGCTCGGTGACCGCTCCGGCCGGGTCGTTCTTGGCCTCGTACAGCACCATCCCCCTGAAGAAGTGGGCATCGGGGTACGCAGGGTTGGTGGCGATGGCCTTGTCCAGAGAGGTCATGGCCCGGTCGGTCAGGCCGGCTCGGGCCAGCAGCCACCCGCGGTAGGTGAGGGCGACGACGTTGCTGGGATCGGCGGAGATGGCGGCGTCGTACTCCTTGAGGGCGTCGGCAGCCCTGCCCTGGCCTTCGAGTTGCTGAGCCTTGGCCGTGTGGCGGGCCGTTGCCGACGTCGTCGTGCCGCTCATGTTCATGCCGCCGACCCGCTCACCCGACAGAGTGGCCACCGCGATGCCCGCCCCCACGGCCACGATCAACAGCACCGCCACTGTGATCACCATGCCGCGCTGGCTGGCACCCGGGTGGCGAGCCTCGACGTTCGCTGACGATGGCGTCCTGGGAGGCTGGTGTGCAAACGGGTCTGACACCAGCCTCCTGGCTGCGTCCAGGGCGCGGAGCACGGCTGCGGCCCGGGCGGTGTAGTCGTCGTGCAGGCTGCGATAGTCGGCGTCGTCGAGGTCACCAGCGTCGCGCTCTCGATCGAGGTCGCGCAGCGACCCCAGGAGGAAATCGCGCTCCTCCTCCAATGCCGCCAACTCGCGCCATTGGCCCTCTGAGGGACCTTTGGCGCGGGTGACCCGACGGAACGCGGTGGTCATATCCGCAGGGCTTCGTCGACCAGAGCCTGGTCGGACGGCGATATCGAAGCCCCCGGTCGGGCCCGCCAGCTTCGGAAGGCAAGGGCCAGGCCGCCGAGCGCCACCACCAACGCAGCCACCGGCAACGCCCACACCAGACCGGCCACACCGGTGGCCTCGGGCTTGAGGAGGATGTCGATGCCGTAGCGGCTCACCAGGTAACCGCGGATCTGGCCATCGGTCTGGCCCGCCTGCACCCGGCGCAGGACCTCGTCGCGGATGGCAGACGAGGAGGGGGCGTCGGAGTCGGCCGCCGAGAGGCCCCGGCATGTGGGACAGCGGATCTCGGTGGCGATGCGGTGGGCCCGCTGGGCGTCGGTGAGCGGGCCGGTGCGACCCCGGGAGCCGATGACGAGGGCGACGGCCAGCACCACGGCGAGAGCCAGCCACGACCATCGTCGCGCGGAGTCAGGCATGAGGGCCAACGGCCACGGCTGGCTGCTCGATGGCCGGTGGGACGTGGGCGGGTGCCGCCGGGGCCGACGACGGATCGGTGGGGCGGCGGCGGCGGCCTGGCCACGCGGCCAGGAACGTCCCCAAGCCCATGAGCACACCGCCGATCCACAGCCATGCGATGAGAGGCTGCACGTTGACCCCCACGATGGCCGCTGCCTGGCCTGCCTCGGGGGCAGCGACCAGGGTGAGGTAGACGTCGTCGACCAGGCTCGTCCTCACCGACGGTGTGCCTATGGCCTGGGAGGCGAACGGGAACGTGTTGAGCGCCGGCGCGTAGACCTTTGCGCCGTCGATGCGGACTCGGGCGGCGACCGTGGTCTTGTTGGCGTGGCGGGTCGTGGTGGTACCCAGGTAGGTGACCGAGTGGCCGGCCACCTGCGCGGTCTGACCGGGTTCGAGCCGGAACTGGCGGCGGTGGCCGTAGGAGTGGCTGGCGGCGAAGGCCACCGCCAGCACGACCACACCGATGTGCACGACCATGCCGCCGTTGGCTCTACCCAGCAGGCCGCGCCAAGCCGGGCTGCCCTGGCGCCGGGCGGCCCGGGCGGAGAGCACCAGTTGCCGAACGGCTGCGCCCGCCGCGAAGGCCCCGAGCCAGAACGCCAGCAGGGGGGCGAAGCCCCGCAGCCCTGCCGCTACACAGGCCGCCACTACCAAGGTTGCCGCCCACGCCGGCCCCATCAGCCGGCGCGACAGCACCTCGCCCGACGCCTTCCTCCACGGCAGGGCGGGCGCCACCGCCATGAGGAACAGCAGGGTGAAGCCCACCGGAGCGGTCATGCGGTTGAAGTACGGCGCCCCCACCGAGAGCCGGTCGCCGTTCATGGCCTCGGCGATCAGAGGAAAGACGGTGCCAAGGAGCACGACGAAGGCGAACGCCGCGAAGCCCACGTTGTTGGCCAGGAAGGCGCCCTCACGCGACAACGGGGAGTCGATGGCACCTGGCGATCGGAGGCGGTCGCCCCGCCAGCCGATGAGGGCAATGGACACCATCACGACGAGGGCGAAGAAGCCCAGCAGGAGGGGGCCTACCGAGGACTGGGAGAAGGCGTGCACCGAGTCGAGAACGCCGGAGCGGGTCAGGAAGGTGCCGAGGATCGTGAGGGCGAAGGTGGCCACCAGCAACGACAGGTTCCAGACCCGGAGCATCCCCCGTCGCTCCTGCACCATCACCGAGTGGACATAGGCGGTGGCCGTCAGCCACGGGATGAAGGAGGCGTTCTCCACCGGATCCCAGGCCCAGTAGCCGCCCCAGCCCAGGACCTCGTAGGACCACCAACCTCCCAGCACGATGCCCACGGTGAGGAAGCCCCAGGCGAACAACGTCCAGCGCCGGGTCTCGACCAGCCAGCCCTCCCCGACGCGGCCGGTCACCAGGGCGGCGATGGCAAAAGCAAAGGGGATGGTGAACCCGACAAAACCGAGATAGAGCATGGGCGGGTGGAAGGCGACCAACGGATGGTTCTGCAGCAACGGGTTGGGGCCCTGTCCGTCGAGAGGGGTGACGCCCGAGATGACCCGGAAGGGGTTGGCAGGCCCGGCCATCAGCCCGAAGAAGAAGGCGGCCACGCTGAAGCCACAGAGGGTGGCCCAGGCCACCAGGTGATCGGCGGCCTTGGCCCTGAAGTGGCGCACCATCACCGCCAGGTAACCAGCCAGGATGAGCGACCACAGCAGGATCGAGCCCTCCAGGGCCGACCACATCCCGGTGACGGTGAACAGCAGGGGCGTCTCCCGGCTGCCGTTGTCGGCCACGAACTTCAAGCTGAAGTCGTGGCCGATGAAGGCGGACTCCATGGCGATGGTGGCCATCAGCGCCCCTGCCACGATGAGCCAGACGTAGCGCGAGCCCGCCCGCAGGAGGCGCGGGTCGTCCCGGCGCAGGCCCAGGGCGAGGGTGGCGACCCCCAGCACGGTCGCGGCCAGCCCGAGGGCGACGCCGGCGGTGCCCAAGACGGCGTTCACGGCCCGCTTGTTCCAACGGTTGTGGTGACCCTCTCGGGGTGGTCGGCGACGTAGGTCTCGGAGTGCTTGACCAGGATGCGGTCGCTGGAGAACGTGTTGCCCGAGAAATGGCCCTCGAGCACCACCGGGATACCCGGCTTGAACATCTCGGGCGGGGCGCCAGTATGGAGCACCGACAGCTCCACGTTGTTGTTCGAGATGAGGAAGGCCACGTTGCCGGCCGACTGCACCACTGAGCCGCCGACAACCGTGCCCTCGACGCGCAACCGGCGGGTGCCGAGCGACCGGCGCTGGGCCACCGCTTCGTCGGCGGTGCGGAAGTACACGGTGGCGTTGCCCAGGCCCTGGAAGACCAGGAAGCCCAGAGCCGCCACCACCACTGCCCCGCCCAGCCACAGGCGCCGGCGCGACGCGATCACCGGCGCTTGGTCGGGGTGTCGTCGACCGCTGGCTGGTGGTCCTCGGGCAGTGACGACAGGGAACGGACCCGCGCCCGGAGACGCACGACGTAGCCCCCGAGGACGACGGCGGTCAGCGTGTAGCCGCCCAGCACGTAGCCAGCGTCGGTCACTGGGCCATCCTCTCCGAGGTATGCCCCAGTGAATGCCATTGGGACCGGCCTCCCGGGCCGGTCATATGAGCACCTCGGTACCCTCCGCCCGGCGCTCGGCCAAGGCCTCCTCCAGGAGGCGGTCGTCGGCGAGCTCCTCCAGGTGGGCCAGGCGCACCCTGTGAACCAGCAGCCAGAAGTACAGCAGGGTGAAGGCCACCACCCCCACGAGCAGTGTCCAAGCCATGGAACCGTGGATCTGCGGGTCGAGCAGGCGCTTCTCGTCGAGGATGGTGGCGGGCTGGTGCAAGGTGCGCCACCAGTCCACCGACTGGTGGACGATAGGCACGTCGACGAAAGCGGCCAGGGCCACGATGGCCGCCCGCCGCGACCTGACCTCGGGGTCAGCAGGCACCCGCCGCACCGCCAGGTAGCCGAGATACAGCACGAAGAGCACGGCGGTGCTGGTGAGGCGGGCGTACCAGGTCCACCACACACCCCAGGTGGTGCGCCCCCAGATGGCACCGATGGCGAGCGTGAGGCCGATGAAGAGCACGCCGACCTCGGCCGAGGCCCCCGCCACCTGGTCCCAGAACCGCGAACGGGTGCGGCGCCACAGGTACAACGCGCTGGCCAGTGATGTCACGCCGAAGGACAGGTACATGGCCAGCCAGGCAGTGGGTACGTGCAGGTACAGCAGTCGTACCGCGTCCTTCTGGTTGACGTCGGGCGGGCTGGCGACCAGCGCCATCCAGGCGGTGAGGGCCAAGGCGACGATCGTCAGCGCCCCGAGGATCCGGGTGACCCGCGACCTTGTCATGCTTCCTCGAGGAGGGGCCCGAAGGCGACGACGCCGAAGACCGTGTAGATCGTGGCGAACACGCCGAGCAGTCGCACCCACGGCCAGGCGTCGCCCGGGGTCGACGCCAGTGCCGCCTCGCTGGCCCGGGTGGCGGCCAGCAGCACCGGCGCCAGCACGGGCAGGACGAGCAGGGGCAGGAGGGTGTCGCGTACCCGCAAGCCGGCGGCGACGGCGCCGTAGACGACGCCGCTGGCGGCGATGCCGACGGTGGCCAGCCCACAGATGAGGGCGAGGAGGGCGGCGCCGTGCAGGGAAACGTCGTAGAGCACCCCCACCCCCACCGCCAGAACGGCCTCCAGGGCCACCAGTTGTACGGCGACGGCGACGGCCTTGCCGAGAAAGATGCCACCGCCGTCGAGACCGGAGAGCCGCAGGGCATCGCGGGCGTCGCCGTCGGCTTCGATGGCGAAGCTGCGGGAGATGGCCAGCACCGCCGAGAACAGCACCGTCACCCAGAACAACCCGGCCGAGGCCCGGCTCAAGATGCCCCGGTCGGGGTCGAGGGCGAAAGCGAAGAGGATCAGCACGAGAAGGGCAAAGGGCACGACCTGGTTGGTCGCCACCCGGGAACGAGCCTCGATCCGGAGGTCCTTGGCTGCCACCAGGCTGGCATCAGCCAACAACGCCGGCTCGTTCCACGCGGTTCCCGCCCGTACCCGGCCCGGGAACCTCGCCCGGTACGAGCTCGACGCGTGCGGGCACGTCGGCCAGCAGGCCGTTCACCACCCGGCCGCCCACCACCATCACCTTCCGGCTGGCCATCTTCGCGGTCCGCTCCAGCTCGTGCGACGCCAGGAGCACCGTCGCGCCCTGGGCCACCGCCTCGGCCACGATGGCGTCGAGCAGATCGCGCCCGGCGGCATCGAGGCCGGCGTGAGGCTCGTCGAGCAGCCACAGCTCGGGTCGCCGGGCCACGACCGCAGCCAGGGCGGCCCGCCGCCGCTGTCCCGCGGACAGGCGCCCGACGCTGACATGGCGAAGACGCCCGTCAAGACCCAACCGGCCCATGGCCTCTTCGGCATGGGTCTCGGTGGTCACTGCGTTAGGGCCACGCAGGCCGGCGGCCCGAGCCGCAAAGCGCAGGTTCTCCTCCACGCTTAGGTCGTCGTAGAGGCCGGCGCCGTGGCCCAGCAGACCCACCTGGCGGCGCACGGCGCGTCGGTCGCGGCGCAGATCATGGCCCAGCACCTCGGCCTCGCCGGTCCCGATGGCCACCAGGCCGGCACAAGCCCGCAACAGGGTGGTCTTGCCGGCGCCGTTGGGGCCGTGGAGCAGCACCACCTCGCCCCGGGCGATGTCAAGGTCGACACCAGCCAGGGCGGGGAAGCGACCGAGCAGTGAGACCGCGGAGCGGAAGCGTACGATAAGGCCCATGACGACCGTCTCCACGCTACCGGCGCGACGCCGGGAAGGTCCAAGCGGGCCTCACCGCCGCGGTGGCCTGGGCCGTCGCCGGTGGCCGCCGGCACGCCGGCGGGCCCACGTCGACTTTCGCCGCATCGTCAGAGGCGTGGGCAAGACGCTCATCGGAACCGGGGTCCTCATCTTCCTGTTCGTGGCCTACGAGCTGTGGGGCACCAGCATCGCCGAGGCCCGCGACCAGAGCCGCTTGAAGGCCCAGTTCAACCGATCACTGGCAACCACGCCGACTACGGCCGCGCCCGGCTCTGCCACCGCCCCGCCCGACACCACTCCACTCCCGCCGCTCGACCCGTCCCTGGTGGGAGAGATCTCCGCACCCAAGATCGGCCTCGACAAGTTCGTGGTGGAAGGGGTGGGTGTCCCCGACCTGAAGAAGGGGCCCGGTCATTACCCGGGCACACCTCTGCCCGGCACTCACGGAAACTCTGCCATCGCCGGGCATCGCACCACCTATGGCGCCCCGTTCAACCGGCTCGACGAGCTCTCCAAGGGCGATCCCGTCATCGTCCGCACGACCAAGGGCACGTTCCGCTACGAGGTATCCGAGACGAAAGTCGTCTCCCCCAACGAGGTGTCCGTGCTCGACAACACCCCCGACGACCGTCTCACCCTCACCACGTGCAACCCCAAGTACAGTGCCGCCCAGCGCCTGATCGTGGTGGCCACCCTTGCCTCGCCGCTGGCCCCGGCGCCCCCACCCGCACCGGCGTCGGCCGCTCCTCCATCCCCCACCCCCCAGCTGGCCGGGCTGTCGGGCAAGTCGGCGTCCAAGGCTCCCGCCATCGAGTGGGGCCTCCTGGCCGCCGCTGTGCTGATCCTCATCTGGTGGTGGGGCTGCGTGTGGCGCCGATGGGCAGCCTACCTGCTCGGTGCCCCCGTGTTCTTGTTAGTGCTCTTCTTCTTTTTCGAGAACTTCTCCCGCCTCCTGCCCGCCAATGTGTAGGCGACCACCCGATGTTCCTCAGTCCCGGCTATGCTGAATCGTCAAGAGCGGCGATCCGCGCGGCGCAAGAATGGCTGTGGAAAGGCACCCCTGTGGCCAAAACGGTAATTGTCCGAGCCATTTGTGACCGGTGCCAGGCCGAAGGCAACCAAGGGGTCGACAGCACGGAGGAAGTCACCTTCAGCTACGACGGCTACTCCTACGGTCTCGATCTTTGCGCTGCTCATGCCGCCGCGTTCCACGACACTGTTCAATCGATGATCGACTGGTCGACGGACCGCTCGCCGGTGGCACCAACCCGGCGTCAGCGATCGGCAGCGACGGTGGATGGTGCCGGTAGGCAGCCGGCGAGGCGTGATCCTGAGCAGACGATGGCCATTCGCCAATGGGCCAATGCCAACGGCTACCAGGTCAGCAGCCGGGGGCGCATCCCAGCCGAGGTCGAGCAGGCCTACAACGCCCGCTGATCGCGTCGGGAGCGCCTCACGGCGCTAAGCCTTGGACAACACTGCAGCGGTGCCGCCTGTTGTCGCCATCGTCTCGTTCCGCCTCGGGCATCCCGACGGGGTCTCGGTGGAGGCGGCCAAGTGGGCAGCCGCTTTCAAGGCGCTGGGTTTCGCGGTCCTGACCGTGGCCGGGGCTGGAAAGGCCGACCGGCTCCTACCAGGGCTGGCCATCGACGCCACGCCACCGCCCACACCGGTCGAGCTCGACGGCGCCCTGGCCGACGCCGATCTGGTCGTGGTCGAGAACCTGTGCTCCTTGCCTCTGAACCGGGGGGCGGCAGCCGCGGTGGCATGCAGGCTGCGAGGTCGTCCTGCCATCCTGCATCATCACGACCTGGCGTGGCAGCGGCCGCCGTTCACCGACGTCGCCGCCTTCCCGCCCACCGACCCGCAGTGGGCCCACGTCACCGTGAACCACCGCAGCCGGGCGGAGCTGGCCACGCGGGGCATCTCGGCCGTGGTAATCCCCAACTGCTTCGACGTGGACATGCCACGCGGCCATCGTCGGCGGACCCGCACCACCATCGGCGTCGAAGAGCACGAGCCCCTCTTGGTGCAGCCCACTCGGGCCATCGCCCGCAAGAACGTACCGGCTGCCCTCCGACTGGCCGAGGGCATCGGGGCCACTTATTGGCTCGTCGGCCAGGCCGAGGACGGTTATGGCCCCGAGCTCGACCGCCTGCTGTCTGCAGCCTGGGTACCCGTGGTCCATGGCCTGCGAGCCGGTCTCACCATGGCGGACGTGTACGCCGCCGCTGATGCCGTCGCCCTTCCCTCCACATGGGAGGGCTTCGGCAATCCCACCATCGAGTCCGCCATCCATCGTCGTCCTCTGGCCGTAGGCTGCTACCCGGTGGCCAAAGAGATCGCCGCCTGGGGGTTCCGCTGGTTCCCGGCCGACGACCACCGGCCCCTGGCCGCCTGGTTGGCGTCCCCCGACCCCTCGCTGCACGACGCCAACCTGGCCATCGCCCGCCGGCACTTCTCGTTGACGACGCTCCGGCGCCGCCTGAGCCACCTTCTCTGCGCCCGGGGCTGGGGCGCGCGATGACGGCGTGAGCTCATCGCCAGAGTACGACCCCGTGCTCGCACGACGAGCCCGTATGGACCGCCTGGCCCGGGGCGGGAAGCACCTGGGCTACTCGTGCCTGCTGGCAGCCATGGTGGCGTTCGTGGTGGGCGCCGCCGGGGGGTTCACGCCCGCCCTGGTAACGGTGGTGGTAGCCGCCCTCGCCGCCGGCTCAATCGTTCTCCTGCCCGCCATCATCATCGGCTTTGGGGTCCACGCCGCCGAGCGCGACGACCGGGGCGATCCCAGCGGCCACTGAGCTTAGCCAATAGCGAAACGGCCGGCGAAGCCGGGCTCCGATTCCCGGGTGCCCGCCCTTCGGGCGGGCTGTTAGAGGTAGAACCAGCCCGTGACCAGAGCTGCCATCCTCACCGCTTTGCACCAACCACTGGAGATCCACGACGACGTAGAGGTGGAGGCGCCACGAAGCGGGGAGGTCGGGGTGAGAATGGCCGCCACCGGCATCTGCCACTCCGACCTCTCCATGCGCGACGGTGTCCTGCCGGTGCCCTTGCCCGCGGTACTGGGCCACGAGGGGGCAGGGGTGGTCACCGAGGTCGGGGCCGGCGTGACCAATCCGGCCGTGGGCGACCATGTTGTGATCTCATGGGTCCCGCAGTGCGGGCGCTGCTACTACTGCAGGAGGGGCCAGCCGCACCTGTGCCAGGAAGCCGACGCCGTGCTGGTGGGCGGCGGGCTGCTCGACGGTACGCCCCGCCTGCGTTGGCGGGGTATGCCTGTCTCCCAGATGTGCGCCTGCGGCACCTTTTCCACCGAGACGGTGGTCCCGGCCACCGGTGCGGTGGGCGTGGCTGCCGACCTCGACCTCACCCTGGCCGCCCTCCTGGCCTGCGGGGTGCTCACCGGGGTGGGAGCCGCGCTCAACACCGCCCGCATCGCGCCCGGCGACACTGTGGCCGTCTTGGGTTGCGGGGGAGTGGGACTCAACGTGCTCCAGGGCGCGCGCATAGCCGGCGCCGGGACGGTGGTGGCCATCGACACCAGGCCGGCCAAGCTGGAGCTGGCCGAGGCCCTGGGAGCCACCCATGTCGTCGACGCCAGTGCCAACGACCCCGTCTCCGCGGTGATGGGCCTCACCGGCGAGCGAGGTGCCGATGTGGCCTTCGAGGCGATCGGCCTCGGTCCCACCATCGAGGCGGTGTTGGCCATGACCCGCAGGGGCGGCCAGGCGGTGCTCGTCGGCATCCCGTCGATGGACGTGATGCTCACCGTGCCGGCCATGGTCGGCCTGGTGCTGGCGGCCAAGACCGTCAAGGGATGCTGGTACGGCTCGGCCGACGTCCGCCGAGACGTGCCCCGCCTGGTGGAGCTCTACCGCACGGGCGAGCTCAAGCTCGACGAGCTGGTGTCGCGCCGCATCGACCTGGCCGAGGTCAACGAGGCTTTCGACGCCATGACGGCCGGCGAGGTGGCCCGCTCGGTGATCGTCTATTGACGGGCGTGCGTTACTTTGGCGCGGTAGCCGCGCCAGGCGCGGCCACCGCGCCAAAGTTGGCTAGGTGCTCAGGCCTGGACGGGCTTGACGTTGGCGGCCTGCAGGCCCTTGGGGCCCTTCTGCACCTCGAACTCGACGTGCTGGCCCTCCTCGAGGCTGCGGTAGCCCGAGGTCTGGATAGCGCTGAAATGGACGAAGACGTCCTGGCCGTCGGACTGCGAGATGAACCCGAAGCCCTTGTCGGCGTTGAACCACTTGACGGTTCCGGTTGCCACGGTTGGCACTTCCCCTTGATAGGTACGGATATTGCGGGGGGGACTGCTCAACCCGTGCGGTGTTGCCTTTTGCAGAAGCGTTGCCGTACAGAAGCCCAATCCCTCAGCCTCGACGCTAGCACCCAGGCCCCGCAGACGGTCAACGGTGGAGCGTGGTGCCGTCGGGGCCGTCCTCGACCACCCAGCCCTGGGACTCAAGCTCGGCGCGGATGGCGTCGGCCGCAGCCCAGTCACGACGGGCCCGGGCGGCGTCGCGCTCGGCCACCCGGGCGGCAGTGGCGGCATCGATGGCACCGGAGGCCGAGGCCGCCACCAGCCCTACCGCGCCGGCGATCTCGCCCACCGCGGCAGCCAAGGGGGCAGCCCCTGTGCCGTCGCCCCTGTCGAGGAGAGCATTGGCCAGCCGCCTCAGGTCGGCCAGGGCGGCGACCACCGCCGGGGTGTCGAGGTCGTCGTCCATGCGCTCGCGGAACCGGGCTAGGGCGGCGGGCTCGGACGCCACCGCCGGGAGCCCGGCGGTGCGCCGGGAGAAGTCGTCGAGGGCTCTGACCGCCCGGGCCGCGGCGGCCATGTTCGAGCTGGTCACCTCCAGCGGCTTGCGGTACTGGGATTGGAGGACCAGGAGCCGGTAGGCGCGGGGGTCGTGGGCGGCAAGCAGGTCGGTGAGGGTGGTGAAGTTGCCCGTCGACTTGGACATCTTCTCCCCCTCCACCTCTACGAAGGCGTGGTGCATCCAGCGCCGGGAGAAGTGCCGGCCCCAGGCGGCGGCCTGGGCCCTCTCGTTCTCGTGGTGGGGGAAGGCAAGATCGAGGCCACCGGTGTGCAGGTCGAAATCGTCGCCCAGCAGGTCGAGCGACATGACCACGCACTCGGTGTGCCAACCGGGCCTGCCGTCGCCCCACGGTGAAGGCCACGACGGCTCCCCGGGCTTGGCCGCCTTCCACAGGGCGAAGTCGAGCGGCGAGCGC
Source organism: Acidimicrobiales bacterium (assembly GCA_051005135.1). Taxonomy (GTDB): domain Bacteria; phylum Actinomycetota; class Acidimicrobiia; order Acidimicrobiales; family AC-14; genus DATAQC01. The sequence goes on along the minus strand of JBPCJQ010000072.1, from coordinate 9,305 downwards.
TTGCCCTCGACCACCCCGACCCGGGCACCGGCCCGCAGGCTGTCGAGGGACTGACGGGCCAGCAGGCCGTAGCCAGGTACCGAGTCGACGGCCAGCCACACGCCGTCGTCGGTGGCGTAGGCGTGGCCGGTCTCCACCAGCCGGGCCACCAGGCCCACCATGTCGTCGACGTAGGCGGTGGCATGGGGATCCTCATGGGGTCGCAGCACTCCCAGGCCGTCGACGGCGGCGTACCAGGCCTCCTCGAACTCAGCGGCTACGTCGTCGGCGGGCCGACCGTCGCGGCCTGCCCGCTCGATGATCTTGTCGTCGATGTCGGTGACGTTGGACACGTGGTGAACATGCACGCCCGACCACTGGAGATAGCGGCGCAGCACGTCGTAGACCAACAACTGGCGCCCATGGCCCACATGAGGCAGGTCGTACACAGTGGGCCCGCACACGTACATCGACAGCTCATTCCGCCGGCGGGGCTCGAGATCGACCACCCGTCCGAGGGCCGTGTCGTACAGGCGGAACACTCGGTTACCGTAACCCCCGCATGCCGCCCAGAGTGCCCGACAAGCCCAGCCTCGAGGGACTCGAGGCGAAGTGGGACGAGCGGTGGGAAACCGCCGGCATCTACCGGTTCGACCGCACCGCGGAGCGCGACCGCGTCTACGCCATCGACACGCCGCCCCCCACGGTGAGCGGCTCGTTGCACATCGGCCACATCTTCTCCTACACCCACACCGACGCGGTGGCCCGCTACCAGCGCATGCGGGGCCGCCAGGTCTTCTACCCCATGGGATGGGACGACAACGGCCTTCCCACCGAGCGCCGGGTGCAGAACTACTTCGGCGTGCGCTGCGACCCGTCGCTGCCTTACCACCCCGCGTTCGAGCCATCCGCAGACGCCGCCGCGGTGGTCCCGGTGTCGAGGCCCAACTTCGTAGAGCTGTGCACCCGGCTCACCGCCGACGACGAGAGGGCGTTCGAAGACGTCTGGCGCTTCCTCGGCCTGTCGGTCGACTGGTCAATGGCCTATACGACCATCGGCGAGGTGGCCCAGCGGGTCTCGCAGCGGTCGTTCCTGCGCCTGCTGGCGCGGGGCCTGGCCTACCAGACCGAGGCCCCCACCCTGTGGGACGTCGACTTCCAGACCGCGGTGGCCCAGGCCGAGCTGGAAGACCGCGAGCAGACCGGTGCCTACCACCGCCTGCGGTTCACCGGCGCGGGCGGCTCGTCTGTGGAGATCGATACCACCCGCCCCGAGCTGCTGCCCGCCTGCGTGGCCGTGGTGGCCCATCCCGGCGACGCGCGCTACGAGCCCTTGTTCGGCACCACCGTGTCCACCCCGCTGTTCGGTGTCGAGGTGCCGGTGGTGGCCCACGAGCTGGCCGAGCCCGACAAGGGTACGGGCATCGCCATGATCTGCACGTTCGGCGACGTCACCGATGTCGTGTGGTGGCGGGAGCTGGGGCTGCCGGTGCGGGCCATAGTGGAGCGAGACGGGCGCATCGCCGAAACGGTCCCGGTTGCCTTCGCTACCGAGGAGGCTCGCCGCAACTGGGCTGAGCTGGCGGGCAGGACCCTGAAGCAGGCCCGCGCCCGCATCGTGGAGATGCTGGGCGCTTCGGGCGACCTGGTGGGCGAGCCCCAGCCGGTGCGCCACGCCGTGAAGTTCTACGAGAAGGGGAGCCGTCCCCTCGAGATCGTCACTAGCCGCCAGTGGTTCATCCGCACCCTCGACCACACCGACGAGCTCCTCGCCCGGGGCGCCGAGCTGGCCTGGCACCCGCCCTACATGCAGGCCCGCTACGAGTCGTGGGTGCGGGGCCTCAACACCGACTGGCTGGTGAGCCGGCAACGCTTCTTCGGCGTGCCCCTGCCCCTGTGGTACCCGGTGGGCGACGACGGCGCCATCGACCACGACCATCCCTTGGCTCCCGATGAGAAGTGGCTTCCAATCGACCCGTCGACCGACGTGCCCGAGGGCTACTCCCCCTCCCAGCGCGACCAACCGGGCGGGTTCACCGGCGATCCCGACGTGATGGACACCTGGGCCACCTCTTCACTGACCCCCCAGATCGCAGGGCGGTGGGAGGACGACCCCGACCTGTTCCGGCGCGTCTTCCCCATGGACCTGCGGCCCCAGGCTCACGACATCATCCGCACCTGGTTGTTCTCGACCATCGTGCGGTCGCACTTCGAGCACCAGTCGGTGCCCTGGCGCCACGCTGCCATCTCCGGCTTCGTGCTCGACCCCGAGCGCAAGAAGATGTCGAAGTCCAAAGGCAACGTGGTCACCCCGCTGCCCCTGCTCGAGGAGTACGGCGCCGACGCCGTGCGCTACTGGGCGGCCAGCGGCCGTCCGGGGGTCGACACCGCCGTCGACTTCGGCCAGCTCAAGGTGGGCCGCCGGCTCACCATCAAGGTCCTCAACGCCTCCCGCTTCGTGATCAGCCGCCTCGACGGGGAGGCGCCGGCCGACGAGCCGGTGACCGCCCCTCTCGACGGTGCCATGCTGGGGGCCCTGGCCGACTTGGTCGACGAGGCCACCGCCGCGTTCGACGGCTACGACTATGCCCGGGCCCTGGAGCGCACCGAGACCTTGTTCTGGGCCTTCTGCGACGACTACCTGGAGCTGGTCAAGAGCCGGGCCTACGGCAGCCTGGGCGCGGCAGCCCAGGATTCGGCCAATCGCGCCCTCATCCTGGCCGTGTCCACCCTGGTGCGCCTCCTCGCCCCCTTCCTGCCGTTCGCCACCGAGGAGGTGTGGTCGTGGGGTGCGGGCGCGCTGTGGGACGAGGGATCCGTGCACCGGGCCGCCTGGCCCGACCCTTCCGACCTGCGCGGGGCGGCGGGGGGCGCCGATCCGATGGTGTTGCAGGTGGCGTCGGCCGTGTTGAGCGAGGTGCGCAAGGCCAAGACCGCGGCCCGCACCTCCATGCGAGCTGCGGTGGCGTCGGCCGTGGTCCACGACACCGCCTCACGCTTGGCCGCGCTGGCCGGGGCCGCAGCCGATGTGGTCGAGGCGGGCCACATCAGCGACCTCGCCACCAAGGAGGCCCACTCCTTCTCGGTGGACGTGCGCCTCGAAGGTACAGTCGCACCATGAAGGTGGCGTTCGTGGGAAAGGGAGGGGCGGGCAAGTCGGCCATCGCCGGCACGTTCTCACGATCCCTCGCTCGCAGGGGCACCGCCGTGCTGGCAGTCGACTCCGACCCCCTGCCCGGGCTGGCCCTCTCGCTAGGGCTCGAGTCCGACGAGGCGCCCATCCCCGACGAGGCGGTGGTCGAGCGGGGCGAAGGCGAGCGGGGTCCCCGCTTCAGGCTGCGCCCTGGTCTCGACGCCTCCGAGGCGGTCGAGCGTTACGCCGTCACCGGCCCCGACGGAGTGCGCTTCCTGCAGTTCGGCAAGATCGCGCGGAACGGCAACGCCGAGCTGTGGCGTTCCCAGCTCGCCTTCCTGCAGATCGTGCGTGAGCTGCCCGGTGACCGGTGGAACGTGGTGGGCGACCTTCCCGGGGGCACCCGCCAGGCCTTCACCGGTTGGGGCAGCTTCGCATCCACCGTTTTGGTGGTGGTGGAGCCGACGGCCCACTCGCTCCTCTCCGGCCGGCGCCTGGCCCGGATGGCCGAGCTCGACGGCGGCCCGTCGCGGGTGGTGGCGGTCGTGAGCAAGGCCAGGGAGCCGGCTGACGCCGAGCTGGTGGCCCGGCGCACGGGGTTGGAAGTCGTGGCTACCGTGCCGTGGGACGAGGCTCTGGCCGATGCCGAACGCGGGGGCCAGGCGCCCATCGACGCCGCTGCCGAATGTCCCGCCGTCCAGGCGGTAGAGTCTCTGGCAGACCTTATGGCCGAGGAGATGGTGCGTTGAAGCTGGCCGTGGTGGGCAAGGGCGGATCGGGGAAGACGACCACGTCGTCGGTGGTGGCTCGCACGCTGGCCCGATCGGGCAAGTCTGTGGTCGCCCTCGACTGCGACTCCAATCCCAACCTGGGCATCTCCCTCGGGATCGGCGACGACGAGACCGAACGGCTCGTCTCCATGCGCCAGGCCCTCGACGACGGCGACGAGGAGCACGCCGGCACGTGGGACACGGTGATCGAGCGCTACGGGTCCTCAGGCCCCGACGGTGTGCGCCTGGCCGTTGTCAGCCGCATCGACAACCCCGAACCCGGCTGACTTTGATGTGGCTTGTCCCCCGAGCAGTTGCTCGGGTCCGTTGATTTCCCCGACGATGTGGTGGTCGCCGACTTCGAGGCCGGCGTAGGTACGCTCACCCGCCTGTCCGACCAGCGAGTCGACACCGTGCTGGTGGTGGTCGAGCCCACCCCCAAGTCGGTGGAAGTAGGCACCCGAGCAGTGGCTCTGGCCCGGGAACGGGAGGCCACCAGGGTGATCGTGGTGGCCAACCGCCTGCGCGACGATGCCGACCTGGAGGTCGTGCGCTCCGCGTTCCCCGGATGCGAGCTGGTCGCGGTGCCCGACGACCCCAAGATCGTGGAGGCCGACCGCAAGGGCGTGGCCCCCATCGACCTGGCTCCCGACGCCCCCGCCGTCCGTGCCCTGGTAGGCCTGGCCCAGGGCCTCTCCTTCGCAGGCTAACGGCTGGCGGCCAGCCTCTCCAGCACGGCGAGGTCGACAACACCCTCACAGCCGGTGCCGACCCAGTCGGCCAGCACTCGAGCTGGTGCGTCGGGTGCGCCAAACCCGTCTACAACCAGCTCGGCCGCTCCCAGGTCGTGGTCGGCGGTGTAACCATTGACCACGACGGCACAGGCCAGACCCGCTCCCCCCGCCGCCGCCAGCCCCTCCGACGAGTCCTCCACCGCCACCGCAACATCGGGAGCCACGCCGAGGCGTTCGAGAGCAACCGTGAACGCCTCGGGGTCGGGCTTGCGGTGGGTCACGTCGTCGCCCGTGACGACGGCCGCGAACTCGACGTCGCCCACCAGGCGGCGGAGGAGGCCGTCGACCCAGGCCCGGCTGCCGGTGGTGGCCACCGCCAGGAAGACACCCGCCTCGGCCACCTCATGGAGGAGGCGCTGCGCTCCCGGCCGGACCTCGATGCGGCCCGCCTCCACCAGGTCGCCCAGGATCTCCGTCTTGCGGGCGTGCAGCGCAGGTACCAGCTCGTCGCGCTCGTCGTCGCCCACTCCCTGGTCGGCCAGGTAGTGGTGTAGGCGGCGCTGGCCCCCGGTGATGCGCAGCAGCTCCCCGTAGGTGTCCTCGTCCCACCGCCAGGGGAGGCCGAAGGCCTCGAAGGCCTGGTTGAAGGCCACCCGGTGCCCGTGGCGCTCGCTGTCGACCAGGGTGCCGTCGACGTCGAGGATCACCGCCTGAAGGCCGCCGGCTTTGGGTTCCACCGCGGCGGCTAGAGCTCGGGATCGACGGGCGGAAGCCCGCCGCCCAACAGGACGTCGTCGCTGCCGCCCACCGCCTCCCGGCGCAGGTCGGCGAAGGCCTGGTCGATGTCGGTACCCCACAGGTCCCAGACCGACATACGCACCGATACCCGCATGGTGGCGACCGCTATGGCCAGGGCCGTGTCCTCGTCGAGCAGCCCCAACCCCTCGGCGGCCAGGGCCGACTCGACGCTGAGGCGCACGGCCTCGACGTCGTCTGGCAGGTCACGACGGACGAGCACGCTGTGCGACCCCAGGCGCAGGGCGATGGCCAGGTCGGCGTCGGCCCGCAGGACGCTGCCCTCCACGTGGAGACGATCGGAGTGCGGAGCGGGTACCGACCGCAAGAAGGCGGCCACCACGGCGTTGTCGTCGCCGAGCGGGCCGTGGGGGGCGAAATAGGGCGGGAGCGGCCAGTCGGACATCAGGGCGCCCGGCCGCTCCCGAGGGTCAGCGAGCCAGGCGTTCGGCGGCGGACGCCGCGTCGGTGAGGCCGTTGGCGGTGTCGGACAGGTTGCCGTTGATCTTGTCGACGGCAGGGCCGATGACCGCACACATGGTCTCCACGGCTCGCACACCGAAGGTGATGCGGGCCAGGTTGGCGGAGATGCTGTTGAGCAGACGGGCGACGGTGGCCAGGTAGACGGCCAACACCGCCACCAGCCCGGCGATCTCCACGATGGTGAGAATCAGGCGCCAGGTCATCGACGGCCTCCTGCGGCGGCGTTGAGCAACTCAGCGTGACGGCGGACCTCGTTGCGCAGGTCGGCGGTGAGCGAGGTGCATTGAGTGAGCATCCAGGTTGTCGACGTGTTCTGGGCCACTCGTGTGGCCGTTTCCCACGTCTCACGAACGTTGCGGTCGATGTCCTTCACGAACTGCACCAGAAGGAACAGGAGCAGGATGACCGCGGAGATCACGACGGCGCCTAGGCCCAGTGTGATCGACCAGAAGGTCAGGTGTTCCGAAGCAAGCCCGAACACTATGCCTATCCTCCTAGAACACGACGTGCCGTCTCGGCACTCTTGATGATGGAGCGGACTCCGCTGTTGATCTTGTCGACGTCCCACAGCGGCAAAGTGTTGATGCGGGCCTGGTCGAGAGCAGCGGTGATCGCCAGTGCCTGTTCGCCGATGCGGCGAGCCAGCGACAGGATGATCCCGACGAGGATGACCACGATGGTGATCACCACCGCGGCGATCACGAACCCCACGTACCAGCCGGTTAGCGTGACGGCCCCAGGCATTGATCCCCTTCCGTTGGAAACTGCGGTCACAATAGACTTCAGACAGCTAGTGGTCAACGCTGGGAGCCGATCTCTGCTCTCGGCCATCGGCTGTCCTAGGAAGGGACCCCGCCAGCTTGGCACCTGACCACGAGAACGACGACTCAATCGACCAGGATCGGCCGGGGGTCGAAGGCGACGACACCAGCCTGCAGCCCGACGGAACCGCCGAGGAGCGGGCCGCTGCCGTACAGGCCGAGCTACCCGAAACCCAGGCCGAGCTCCCGGCGGAACCACCGGTCGAGCCCCCGGGCGAGACATGGCCCGAGCCGCCGGCCGAGCCCCGAGTCGAGGGGCTCGTCGAGGCCCAGGCGGAGCCGCCGGAGGCATGGGCCGAGGCCCCCGCCGAGCCATGGGACGCGAGCGCCCAGGCCTGGCCCCAAGAGCCGGGCGATGGTGGCGAGCCGGCCGACGGCCTTGCGGTGCCCGACGAGCAACCCGGACCGGACGAGGGCAGCGAAGAGCCGGTCGCCGTGCTCACTGGCGCCCCTTCCACGGAGGCACCCCCCCCAGCTGCCGCGCCGGCCCGCCCGGCTGGGCCTCGCCGGCCCCCCGGCCGCACCGCGGGCAGGGGCACGGGCCGTCGGCGGCCCCCTGCGCCCAGACGAGCGGCGCCCTCGCCCGATGCCACACCTGCGCCGGCGCGGAGCCGGCGGGGCATGGTGATCGCTCTCAGCGTGCTCTCGGCTGTCGTGGTCGCCCTGGCCGTGGGAGGAGTGCTCATCGCCCGATCCGGCGCCAAGCGGGCCGCGCCCCCACGCTCCATCACCACCGCACCGGCGACCACCCTCGTCACCCTCCCCGATGCCGCCTTCGTCACCTTCAAGGAGCCCGACCCACAGTTCGCCTTCACCATCCGCTACCCCCGCGCCTGGCGACGCTCGGACACGCCGGACGCGGAGATTCGCCTCACGGTGAGCGACGGCAAGCAGTACTCGGCGCGGGTCCGGGTGGTCCACACCGCCGAGGCCACCACGCCGGCCAACCTGGCCAACATCAAGGCGTTTGTTGAGGGCACCATCGGCACCAGTGTCCAGATCCTCAAGGTCGACACGGTGACAGTCAACGGGCTGATCGGCTTCCGCTACATCTACAACTACACGGCCAGCGATACCGGGCTCACGGGCTCCCAGGTGCGCTACTTCCTGTTCCAGGGCCACAAGATGAACGACATCATCTTCGAGGCGGTGCCGAGCGACAACTTCAACCAGATCGAGGGCATCTTCGACCAGATGCTCGACAGCTTCCACAGCGACCCCGAGCCCACCACCACGTCGGCGGGCGGCTGAGCTCCCTCAGCCCCCGACAGGGGCCGGCGGCTGGAAGATCGAATCAGGCGGTCGGGAGCGGTTGAGGCCAACCAGCTCGAGGCGGGTGGACCCGAGGACGGCCCGGGCGACGATGCCGTCAGGGGTGAGGCAGATCTCAGCCGACGCTGCGCTGCCTTGGGAAACGGTGAAGCAGCGCACCGACTGCCCGGCTACCCGGTCGTCGCGGCCAACGACCCTGAAGGCTCTCAACTGGTTGGCCAACGCCGGCGGGACCGCGCCCAGGTCGCCGAGTGTCAGACCGGGCTTGGGCGAGCACGCCCACTGCCCCGACCCTGATTGCGTGCAGGCCACCGGGCCTGAGGTGGTCACCATCTCCGAGGTACGGCGGAGGCCGTCGCCGGAACCCGACTCGGTGTCCTCGCGGGCAAGGGGCGGACGCCGCCACAACCCAGCCACAGAGGGGGGGCCCGGCGGTTGGGTCACGTTGTAGCGCACCTCGTAGTCGAGGGCTGCGCTACGGCCGAGGAGCCCCAGCAGCTCCGCGGCGGCACCGCTCGCCGAAGAACCACCAGTGGTGGTGGTCGTCGCTGAGCGCTTCGTAGGCTGATCCATGCCGGCCCGGATGGTGAAGAAGGTGGCCGCCGCCACCCCCACGACGATGGCGCCGACCACTATGGCGGTCCGGGGACGGATGAAACCACGGCGACTCATTGGTCACAGATTGTGGCCCCTGCGAGCCCGGACGCGCCACGAGCGGGCCCCAGTAGTCGAGGCCCGCTCGTGGGAGTGGGAATCCAGGATCTGGCTGTCTAGCAGCCGAGCAGCGTTTTCAACGCTGGCACAGCAGCCGCGACAAGGCACTTGAGGGCCCCTAGGGGGTTGCTCAGGAGGTTCGCCACGAGGTTGTTGACCCCGTAGTTGATGCCGGCGGCTTCGGTGTTGATTGACACCACGTCGGAGTTGACGGTGTCGAGGTCGCCCCTGATGCCCGACACTGAGCGCAGGATGTTGTCGACCCGGATGTTGATGGCGGTGACACCACCAGTGGCGAAGCCTGTGGGTCGATCGATGTTGCCGGGGCTGCCCTTGATGTTGTTGACCACCGGGGCTAGTGAGGTGAACGTGCCGTTGATCGACTTCACCGTGCCGTTGATCGACTGGGCGTTGGTCAAGATGTTGGAGCCGGTGGCGTCGATGCTCTTGGCCGCGGTCAAGATGTCGTTGGCCTGGCCCGACAGGGGCTTGGCCGCCGCCAGGATCTGGTCGGCCCGGTCAGCCACGGTGTTCAAGATGGCGGTCTCGTCCAGGCGGCTGACGTTGGAGCCGGGGCCCACCTCGGTGGTGATGGTCTTGACCC
>JBPCJQ010000071.1:0-19340 GCA_051005135.1 Acidimicrobiales bacterium | reverse complement strand
CCAAGGCGGTGGAGGAGGCGACCGCCCGCCACGACGCCCTCGACGTGGTACGCCAGGAGCACGCCATGCTCACCGCCGAAGCGCGTTCGGTGCGTGCCGAGCGCGAGCGGGCGGTGGCCAACGTCGCTCGGTTAAGCGCCGAGCTAGGCGCCCTCGAGTCGGCTGCCGGCCGCCTGGCAGCTCGCGAACCCGTCGCCCAGGGATGGCGGGAGGCAGAGGGCCGGCTGCGCCTGGTGGAGGCGGTGGTGGCAGCCAGTGCGCAGGTGGACGCGGCACAGGTGGCGCCCGCCCCCGACCCGCCCGACGAGGAGGCCGCCGAGGTGGCACGGGCCGCGGGCGAGGCGGCCCGCAACGACCTGGCGGCCGTCAACGCCCGCCTGGAGGTGGCGACCACCGACCTCGAGCGGGCGCGTTACGCGGTGGAGCGAGGTGCGTCGCTCACCGGTGAGGGCGATTGCCCGCTGTGCGGCCAGGCTCTCGGCGACGCCTTCGCCACGGTGGCGTCCCACCGGGCCGCCGAGCTGGCCGACGCCGAGGCCCGGGTTGCCGCTCTCGGCGCCGAGCGGTCCCGCCTGGCCACCCTGACCACCGACCTTGTGCGCCGGGCCACCGAGGCGGCCCGGGCCCAGCGCGAGGCCCAGCGGTTGTGGGAGGCCCACCAGCGGTCTGTAGCCGAGCGCCAGCGGGCAGAGCAGGCCTTGGCCGACGCCGAGGCGGTGCTCGGGCGCACCGCCAGGGCGGCCGAGAGGGCCGAGCTAGCGGCCGACGTGGAGCGCCGGCGGCGGGCCGCCGACGAGTGCCTGCAGTTGCGGGGGCGTCTAGAGCGCCGCAACCAGGCGACGGCCGAGCTCGACGTGGAGCGCCTGCTGGTTGCCGACCACGACGGCAGGCTGGCCACCATCGGCGAGAAGGTGACGGCCCTCGCCTTCAGTCCCGACGCCCTGGCCGCCAGCCGGGCCACTCTCCACCAGGCCCGCCTCGTCGCCGAAGAGGCGGCGACGCGGGCTGAGTCCGCCCGGATGACGGTGGCCGAGGCGAGTGCCCGGGTGGAGCACGAGGCCACCCGGCTGGCCGAGGCCACCGCCCAGCACGACAAGCTGGCGGTGCTGGCCGACCAGGCCCGTCACCTGGGCCGGCTGGGCGAGCTGTTGCACGGGTTCCGCAACACCCAGGTGGCGGCGGTGGGTCCCCGCCTGTCCATCCAGGCTGCCGAGCTGTTCGGAGAGCTCACCGACCACGAGTACGACCTGCTCAAGGTCGATCCCGACACCTACGAGCTCCAGATCAGCGACGGCGGCATCGACTACGGCATGAGCCGCTTCTCGGGTTCGGAGTCCGACCTGGCCAACCTGGCCCTGCGGGTGGCGATAAGCGAGCACGTGCGCTTCCAGTCGGGGGGTGCGGTGGGCCTGCTCGTGCTCGACGAGGTCTTCGGCCCCCTCGACGACGACCGCAAGGAGCGCATGCTGCTCGCTCTTGAACGGCTGCGGGCAAGGTTCCGCCAGGTGCTCGTGGTCACCCACGACACCGAGATCAAGCACCAGCTCCCCAACGCCATCGAGGTGGTGAAGCGCCCCGGCCGCCGAGCCACCGCCCGCGTGGCCACTGCCGGCTCCTGAGCCCCCCGACTGTTGGGGGCCTTCGGGGGGTCGTCGGGGGCAGAGCCCCCCCGACTGTTGGTAGAAAATGGGATGGCTTTCATCCTCGATCTCGACGGTGTCATCTGGCTCACAGACGATGTCATCCCCGGTGCACCGGAGGCGGTGGCCAAGGTACGAGGGACCGGCCATCGTGTTCTGTTCGTCACCAACAACTCGTCGCGACCCCTGGGCGACATCATTGGCAAGCTCCAGGGCATGGGGATCGAGGCCGAGGCCGACGAGGTGGTGAGCTCGGCCCAGGCGGCGGCATCGCTGCTCGAGCCCGGATCGCGTGCCCTGGTGTGCGCGGGTGTGGGCGTGGAGGAGGCGCTCGACGATCGGGGAGTGGAGTGGGTGCGAGAGGGATCGGCCGACGCGGTGGTCGTCGGCTGGCATCGGGAGTTCGACTACGACCGCCTCACGACCGCGTTCTGCGCGGTGCGCGACGGAGCTCGGCTGGTGGGCACCAACGACGACGCCACCTACCCGACGCCCGACGGGCCCATTCCCGGGGGAGGGGCCATCCTCGCCGCCGTGGCTTGTGCAGCCGGTGTGGAGGCCGAAGTGGCGGGCAAGCCCCACGAGCCCATGGCGGCCCTTGTGCGGGATCGCCTGGGCGAAGACCTGGATGGTGCTGTCCTGGTCGGCGACCGTCCCGGAACCGACGGCCTCCTGGCCCAGCGTCTCGGGGTGAAGTTTGCACTGGTGCTCACGGGCGTCACCGGTGGCGACGACCCTCCCGAAGACCCGCCTCCCGACCACGTGGCTGACGACCTGCGCGCCCTGGTCGACGAGAAGCTGTGAGGGGTCAGCTGTCGGCGTAAACCCACGGATCACGGGTGAGGTCACGGCGCCTCCCCGCGCACGAGTCGTCGACGGCGGTAACCACGAGGGTGGCCTTGCCCGCTTTCTGGGGCCCGGTGACGACCACGTCGTAGCTCCCGATGGCGTCGCGGCACGCCGTTGTCTGCAGTTCCAGGCGGCCATCTTGCAGGGTGAAGCGCCCGCTCGACGCGCCTGTCCCCTCGGGCACGATCAGGGCCACCGTGCCGTCCTGGCGCAGCTGGAGGGTCGCAGTGTGCAGCGATCGGTAGATGCCGGACACGTCGGCGGGACCTGCCGGAGTGCCCGCGGCGGGAGGTTTCACGTTCTCCATCTTGGCCACGCGCTGCTGGGTGCCGCATGCCGCGAGCACCACCAGCGCGGCTACCAGCGATGCCAACAGCTTGAGGCGGCGGAGCAAGAGGTCGTGGCTCATCCCGGAAATCGTTGCAAACAAAGGGCTTGGTCGTCCAAGCGGCACGCAAACCCTTGTGGCGCAAGGGAAATGCTTGACCTTGGGTGGCCATTCCGATCAGATGTCGCTGAACCCGTCCTCAACCGCGAGGTAGGGGTGAGGAGGAAGCAGTGAACAAGTCAGACGTGATCGACCGGGTGGCAGGTGCAGCCGGCGTAGCCCGCCAACAAGCCGAGAACGTCCTGGATGCGTTCTTCGACACCGTGAGGTCGGCGGCCAAGGGGGGGGACCGGGTGGCATGGCCCGGTTTCGGGTCGTTCTCCACTACCCAGCGCAAGGCCCGCACCGGCCGCAACCCCCGCACCGGTGAGTCGGTGAGGATCCGGGCCTCCAAGGCCGTGAAGTTCTCGCCCAGCTCCACCCTCAAGGACTTCCTCAATCCCGCCACCGGCGCCAAAAAGGCCGCCGGCGGGGCGAAGAAGGCACCAGCGAAGAAGGCACCAGCGAAGAAGGCGCCCGCGAAGAAGACGGCGGCCACGAAGGCCCCCGCGGCCAAGAAGGCGCCGGCCACCAAGAAGGCATCAGCCTCGGCACCGGCGAAGAAGTCGGCACCGGCGAAGAAGGCCACCAAGGCCAGGGCCTCCAAGGGCCGATGAGGAAGGGGACACGCGAGCCATGAGCGCAGTGAAGAAGACCGCCTCCGCCGCCAAGAAGGCACCGGCCAAGAAGGCGACTGCCAAGAAGGCGACTGCCAAGAAGGCACTGGCTAAGAAGGCACCGGCTAAGAAGGCGACTGCCAAGAAGGCACCAGCGAAGAAGGCTACGCCGGCCGCATCGGGCAGAAAGGTCGTCAAGAAGGCGACCAAGGCCACCAAGAAGACCACCAGGCGGTAGGGCGGTAGGCGAGCTGGGCGGCCGTGCCTACAGCCTGCGCACGGCCTTGAACTGCTCCCCCAGGGCGAGGCTGGCCAACCGACCGTGCTCGGCTGCCCGGTCGGCGACCTTCGCCCTGAAGCGATCCACCTCGACGGCCGACGACGGGTCTTCGATCTCCATGGTCGAGCGGTACTGGCTGCGGTGGCACATGATGGCCGACACCTTGGCGACCAGGTGATCGCCGATGTCCTCCACGTGGTCGGGCGCGTCGGCCTCCCACAGCAGGAGGGTCGACGGCCGGTAGGGAGCGAGCCCGAGCCCAGTCAGGAAATGGGGGTCGCGTGCCGCCACGATGGCGTCGGTGACAAGGAACCCGGCCGCCCTATGATCGGGATGCAGGCGGTAGCGCTTCCACGGGTCGTGGCCCAGCACGACCTGGGGCCGTAGGCGGCGGATCCACGACGCCACCTCGGAGCGCTGGCCCAGCCCCGCCTCCAGCTCGCCGTCGACCCAATCGCAGAACACGACGTCGTCGGAGCCGCCCAGGGCTAGGGCAGCGGCCCGCTGCTCCTCCTGGCGTTGGGCTACCAGCTCGACCGTGTCGGCCGACGGGTCCCATGATCCCTTGGAGCCGTCGGTGCAAACTAGATGGTGAACGACGGTCCCGGCTGCCGCCCACTTGGCGAGGGTGCCCCCGCAGCCGAACTCGACGTCGTCGGGGTGGGCACCGATCGCCAGGGCCCGCTCGGGCACGGGCAGGTCGACAGTGATCTCGGTCACTCGGTAGCCATCGCCAGATCGGCGGGCACGTCGACGTCGCGCGCCAGGCGGTCGTCATGCACCACCCGTAACGCCATGCCTAGGCGGCTGGCCTCTGTGCGGTGACGGGCGAACGATCCCGGTCCGTACGAGAACCGGAAGCCGCTACCGGTGGGCACGCACGCCACGTTGGTGCCGTTGGCGGCCAGGTCGGGCACCAGGGTCACTCCCAGGAAGTCGGCCACCCAAGCGAGGTCCCGAGCGCGCGGCAGGTCGGCGTGAGCCACGATCACCCGGAGCGCGCCCTCTGCGCCCAGGCGCTCCACGCCCGCTTCCACCGCCCGGTTGAGGCCCTGCTCCGGCTCCCACACCACCAGGGCGCGGTGGTCGCGAGCCCACGACGCCACCTCGATGTCGTCGCACACGACGGCCACCGGCAGGGGTGCGGCAGCCATGAGCACACCAGTGGCCAGGTCGCGGGCCAGGGCGTGGCGCTGCGCCGGGGCCAGGGCGGGGGCCAGGCGCGCCTTGGCCTCGGTGAAAGCCTTCACCGGCAGCAGCACCGCCACCGGGCCCATCCCCAGGAGGGTCATGGGCCCGAGTGTAAAGGTGCCAGGCCGGAACGGCGCCCCGTTACCCGCCCAGAAAGCGTAGCGTGAAGCGCGCTACGCTTCTTTGGGATGACGTCCGCCCCCCCTCCCTTGTCGCTGCGCCTCGGCCGAGAGGGTCTGCGCGCCCTCGACGAGATCGCTCGGCGGCGAGGCCTCAGCCGCTCAGAGGCGGCCCGCCAGGCGATCGCCGAGGCAGCGTTGCGCGAGAGGCGCCGGGCCGGGCTCGCCGCCGAGGCCTGGTCGGAGCGGTCGACGTGGGTGGTCTGGGCGCGCAGGTCGCCCACCTGAGCCTCGAAGAGGCACGGGCGGTAGACGAGGCATTGTTGTTGGTCCTCCAACTTGCCTGAGCGTGTGGCGGTTCTGGGCGCTGGGTCCTGGGGGACGACGCTCGCCGCCATGTTGGCCAGACGGGTGTCGACGGTGCTCTGGGCCCGTCGGTCAGAGGTGGCCGACCACCTGACCGCCCACCGGGCCAACCCCGACTACGTCCGCCAGCTGGCCCTGCCCGCCGAGCTCGAGGCCACCGGTGACCTCGGAGCGGCGGTGGCGGGCGCCAGCGTCTTGATCATGGCCGTGCCGTCGCACGGCTTCCGTGCCGTGCTCACCGCCGCGTGTCCCCGCCTGGAGGCGGTCACCCCCGTGGTGACGGTGGCCAAGGGGGTGGAGCAGGGCACCCTGATGCGCATGACCGAGGTGGTGGCCGAGCTGGCGCCGGGGCGCCCCTACGCGGTGCTGACGGGGCCCAATCTGGCCGAGGAGGTGGGGCTCGGGCACCCCACCGCCAGTGTGGTGGCGGCCTCACACGCTGACCTGGCCGACGACCTCCAGCGCCTCTTCTCCACCGAGTCGTTCCGCGTCTACACCAACGACGACCTGGTGGGCTGCGAGCTGGGCGGCTCGCTCAAGAACGTGATGGCCATCGCCTCGGGGATCGCCGACGGCATGGGCTTCGGCGACAACACCCGGGCTGCCCTCATGACGCGGGGCCTGGCCGAGCTGACCCGCCTGGGTGTGGCACTGGGGGGGCGGCCCCTGACGTTCGCGGGCCTGGCCGGCATGGGTGACCTGGTCGCCACCTGCATGAGCGGTCGCAGTCGCAACCGTTGGGTCGGCGAGCAGCTCGGGCGCGGCCGCACCATCGCCGACATCACCGCGGGCACCCGCATGGTGGCCGAGGGAGTGCGCTCGTCGCTGGCGGTGGTGCAGTTGGCCCAGGGCGCCGGCGTGGACACGCCCATCGCCAGCGAGGTGGTAGAGGTGATCCATCACGGCAAGCTCGCCACCGAAGCCCTCGCCTCCCTCATGGCCCGGGTCATGAAGCCTGAGCTGCACGGCTTCTCCTAGCATCCTCCCAGGGTCTTCCCAGCTACCGCTGCCATCGTGGAGAAGCCATGGACCGGACGACCGGTCCCCGAAGAGGAGGCACCACCTATCGCCGCCACCCCGCCCATCGCCAGCACACCCCCCGAACCGGCTGCCACCTCCGCTGCCACCTTGCTGGAGGCGGCCCTGTTCGAGGTGAAGAAGGTGATCGTGGGCCAGGACCGGGTGGTCGAGCGCATGCTGGCCAGCCTCCTGGCGAGGGGCCATGTGCTGCTCGAGGGCGTGCCTGGCCTGGCCAAGACGCTGGCGGTGGAGACGTTGGCGGAGGTGGTCGGGGGCACGTTCGTACGCATCCAGTTCACCCCCGACCTCATCCCCTCCGACCTGGTCGGCACCCGCATCTACCGGGCCTCCACGGAGAGCTTCGACGTGGAGCTGGGCCCGGTGTTCGCCAACTTCGTGCTCACCGACGAGATCAACCGGGCGCCGGCCAAGGTGCAGTCGGCCCTGCTCGAGGTCATGGCCGAGCGCCAGGTGTCGATCGGCGGCGTCACCCACGAGGTGCCCGATCCGTTCCTGGTGCTGGCCACACAGAACCCCATCGAGTCCGAGGGTGTCTACCCCCTGCCCGAGGCCCAGCGTGACCGCTTCCTCATGAAGGTGCTGGTCGACTACCCCGATCGGTCCGAGGAGGTGGAGATCGTCCAGCGCATGAGCGTCGACCCGCCCCACGCCGCCGAGGTGCTCGCCCTCGACGACGTTCGCCGCCTGCAGAAGGCCACCGGCGAGGTGTTCGCCCACCGGGCCGTGGTCGACTACGCGGTGCGCCTGGTGCACGCCACCCGTGAGCCGGCCAACTACGAGTTGGCCGAGCTGGAGTCCCAAATCGCCTACGGCGCCAGCCCGCGTGCCAGTCTGGGCCTTGTGGCTGGCGCCCGGGGCCTGGCCATCCTCCGGGGGCGCGACTACGTGCTGCCTCAGGACGTGGTCGACGTGGCCCCAGACGTGCTCCGCCACCGGGTGGTGCTGTCTTACGAGGCTCTCGCCGACGGCGTGGGGGTCGACGAGCTGGTCCAGACCGTGCTGGCCAAAGTGGCCGCCCCTCGCCTGGCCCCCAGCCAGGACGCCCGGCTCGCTGCCTCCCCGCCTGCCTCCCAGCCACCCCCGCCCGCTGTTGCCGGATGCCAACCGGCATGACCTCGACGGTGCCGGCGGCGGGCCACCGGCCCACGGTGCCGCTGGTGCGCGAGCAGCGCACCGAGGTGGTGCTGCGCCAGCTGGAGCTTGCCGTCACCCGCCGTCTCGACGGGCTCCTCCAGGGCGACTACCAAGGGTTGCTGCCCGGCCCGGGCAGCGAGCCCAGGGAGGGCCGGCCCTATCGTCCCGGCGACGACGTGCGCCGTACCGACTGGAATGTCGCCCCCCGCACCACCGTGACCCACGTACGCGACGAGGTGGCCGACCGCGAGCTGGAGACCTGGGTGGTCGTCGACTGCTCGGCCAGTCTCGACTTCGGCACCGCCCTGTGCGAGAAGCGCGACCTGGCGGTGGCGGCGGTGGGCGCCGTCGGCTTCCTCACCGCCCGCATCGGCAACCGCCTGGGCGCGGTACTGGTGGGCGACGACGGCATCGAGCGGGTGCCCGCCCGCACCGGCCGCCAGCCCCTGTTCGCCCTGCTGCACCGCCTCGTCTCCCGGGCCCGGGCGCCAGAGGGGAAGGCGGCCGGCGGCACCGATCTAGAGGCGGGCATCTCGCACCTCCTGCGCCCTCCCCGGCGGCGGGGCCTGGCTGTAGTGGTGTCGGACTTCTTGTCTCCGGCCGGCTGGGAGCGCCCATTGCGGGCCCTGGCTTCTCGCCACCAGGTGCTGGCCATCGAGATCGTCGACCCCCGCGAGCTCGAGCTGCCCAACGTGGGCTACCTGTCGTTGGTCGACCCTGAGACCGGTCGGCGCCTCGACGTTCCTACGGCCAAGCCCAGGTTGCGCCAGCGCTACGCCGAGGCGGCGGCCGCCGAGCGGGCCTCGGTGGCCGCCGCCATCCGCCGGGCCGGGGCCCAGCACCTGGTGCTGCGCACCGACCGCGACTGGATGCGCGATGTGGTCGCCTTCGTGGTGTCCAACCGCCAGCGTCGCGGAGCCCTGGTGGGAGCACGATGACGTTCCTCTCTGCCGGCCGCCTGTGGCTCCTGCTGGTCGTGGCCGCGCTGGCCGCGGCCTACGTCGTCATGCAGAGACGGCGCACCAAGTACGCGGTGCGCTTCACCAACCTGGCCCTGCTGGAGTCGGTGGCCCCCCGGCGCCCGGGTTGGCGCCGCCACCTGCCCGCCGCCGCCTTCCTGGTCGCCCTGGCCACCCTGGTCACCGCCTTCGCCCAGCCCACGCGCAACACCAAGGTTCCCCGCGAGGAGGCCACCATCATGATGGCCATCGACGTTTCGCTGTCGATGCAGGCCACCGACGTGGCGCCTACCCGGCTCAAGGCGGCCAAGGCGGCGGCCAGCTCGTTCGTCGACCTGGTGCCGTCCCGCCTCAATGTGGGTCTGGTGGCCTTTTCGGGCACGGCCCAGGTGCTGGTGAACCCCACCACCGATCACACCCTGTTGAAGGCCAGCATCGCCAACCTCGAGCTAGGCCCTGCTACCGCCATCGGTGAAGCCATCTTCGCCTCCCTCGGCTCCATAGCCACCGTCGCGCCCCAACCGGGCCAGAAGTCGCCCCCGGCGCGCATCGTGCTCATGTCCGACGGTGAGACCACCGTGGGCAGGACCAACGACCTGGCCGCCCAGGCCGCGGCCAACGCTCACACTCCCGTGTCCACCATCGCCTTCGGCACCGACAACGGCGTCGTCTACGTCGAGGGCAACACGGTGCCCGTGCCCGTGAACAAAGACGCCCTGCGCCGCATCGCGGAGCAGACCAGTGGCAGCTACTTCGAGGCCGCTTCGGGAAAAGAGCTCAAGAAAGTCTATGCCGACATCGGCAGCTCGGTTGGCTATCGCACGGTGCGCAAGGAGGCCACCGCCTTCTTCGTGGGTCTGGGCCTCGTCTTCGCCCTCGCCGCGGCGGCGGGCTCGCTGCTATGGACGTCACGCCTGCCATGACGGCCTGCGTCCAGTTGCAGGTGGCGGCGTCGTCGAGCGAGGAGGCCGACCGCCTGGCTGCCGCCCTCCTCGAACCCAGGCTGGCTGCCTGCGTGCAGATCGTGGGGCCGGTCCGCAGCCGCTACTGGTGGGACGGCGAGCTGGAGACGGCCACCGAGTGGTTGTGCGTGGCCAAGACCACCGCTGACCGGGTAGAGGCAGCCGAGGCCGCGCTGGTGGCCATCCACTGCTACGACACGCCGGAGATACTCGTCGTCGCGGCGGCGGGCAGCAGCCGCTATCTCGACTGGATCGACGACACTGTCCATACCAACAGTTAGGGTCCCGGTGTGGCCCAGACGGTACCGAACCTGGCCACCGAGCGGGCCCTGTGGAGCGAGGGCTGGGACGTGGTGGTGGGCGTCGACGAGGTGGGCCGTGGCTCGTGGGCGGGACCGCTGTCGGTGGGCGCCGCGGTGCTGCCCGCCGACCGGCGGGTGTACAAGGTACGCGACTCCAAGATGCTCGCCGAGGCCGACCGGGAGCGCCTGTTCCCCCGCCTTGCCGCCTGGTGCCGGGCCTGGGCGGTGGGCCACGCCAGTCAGCGGGAGTGTGATGACCTGGGGATGTCGGCGGCCCAGCGCCTGGCCGCCCGGCGGGCCATCGACGGGCTCGGCCTGGTGCCCGACGTTGTGCTGGTAGACGGCAAGTGGGACTTCGTGGGCACCGGTCGAGTCCAGCGCATAGTGAGGGGCGACGCGTCATGCCTGTCGATCGCGGCGGCGTCGGTCCTGGCCAAGGTCACCCGCGACCGGATCATGAGGGCGGAGGCCCGCCACTTCCCGGGCTACAACTTCGACCTCAACAAGGGCTACCCATGCCCCCGCCACAAGGCGGCCCTGGCTGCGTTCGGCCCCACGTCGATCCACCGGAGGGCCTGGGTGTTCATGGACAACCTGCCCTGGGGGGGCGTGCCGCGCTTCGTTCGGCCTGACCCCCAGCTCGAGCTCTGGGAGGACACGGCATGACCTGTCGGCGTCGTCATCGGATTGCCGCGGCTCTGGCCGGGCTGGCCATGACCGTGTTGGTTGCCGCCGGTTGTGGCGGCAACGACAACGGGGGCGTGATCACCCCGCCCAAGGGTACGACGACAACCGGGGTACCCTCCACCAAATGAGCCGCCGAGAATCTCTTCTGTTGCGGGTGGCCGCGGGTTGGACGGCCTTCGTGTGGGCGGTGTTCCTGCGCAACCTGTTCAAGGACCACACCCGCACTGCGGGGTTCAAGGCCGTCCACACCGTGATCGCGGTGGTGTCCCTCGTTTTCGCCGTGGTCATCTGGGTGATCGCCACGCGCAGCCGCCAGCACGACCGCGCTGGCACGCCTAGCTCTTAACCCACCGACACACAAACTGTGTCACAGAGCGTGTAGCGTCGCTATGCTGAGCAGATGACGCTAAACGTGCGTATCGACCCAGCAACAGAGGGGGCGCTAGCCACCCTGACGGCCGACGGCACGACCCGTTCAGACGCTGTCCGCCGAGCCGTCGTGGCGGCCGCCGCAGAACTTGATCGGCGCCGGCTGCAGGCCGAGGCCGAGAGCCTTCGCGATGACCCCGAAGACCTAGCCGAGGTCCGTCGAGTGCAGGCCGAGATGGAGTCGCTGCGTGCGTGGTGACGTCCACCGCTTGCGAACACCGAAGGGCGGGGGCCATGAGCAACGTGGCTCTCGCTTCGCGGTGGTCCTGCAATCCGACTCCATGCCCTTGTCCACGGTCGTGGTGGCACCCACGTCGACGTCATGTCGAGCTGCCTCGTTCCGGCCCGAAGTCGAGGTCGCTCGCTGGAAGACCCGCGTGATGGTGGAACAGATGGCGGCAGTCGACTGGTCACGCCTGGGTGAGCCCGTGGGTCACCTGACGGCCTCAGAGCTCGAAGACATCGACGGCGCCGCTTTGGCAGTGCTGGCCTTGACCGGTCGATGATGCAAGGGGTCAAGCATTCCAGCAGGCTGCCCGCCGAAGTGGGTACCGCAAGTGTCCAATCAGGCACTTGCGGTACAGACCTCTCGCCGGCGTACTTACCAGGTCCGGCAGGTCAGCCCCGCCCTGCGTATGCGTCTGCATCACCCCGGTACGCATAGCTCCACGTAGCCCCAAGAATAGGAGGATCATGAGCGAGTCGAGGCCGGCCTTGTTGGTGGAACAGCTTCTTTCCGTTTTGACACGTTTACCCCGGAGACCCCGACCATCGAAGCGGCGATGAACCCCACCAACCGGTCGAAGACCCAGGTCACCGTCGAGGCACTGCGTACCCAAGTAGTCGACGGCGCCCGGACGACCGCGCCGTGAACCAGCCACTCGCGCCCTCCCTCGCCTTCGAGCAGGCCGATCTCGACGTGTTCATCGCGCGCCTCGACCTCGACGGCAACGGTGTCGGTGCCGACGGGGCCCGGGCCATCGCCTCGGGCCTGGGCCACCTCACCAGCCTCGACCTCAGCAACAACGGTGTCGGTGCCGACGGGGCCCGGGCCATTCTCGACGCGCATGCGGTCAAGAGCACACTCGGGGTCCTCGACCCGAGAGGCAATGACTTGGGCACAGATCTTCTCCCACCGGAGCTGCTTGAGACAACTGACGCCCGCTCCATCCTCGCCGCCTACCGCCGGTTCACGGCCCCGAGCGTCGAGCTACGCCCGCTGAACGAAGCGAAGCTCCTCGTCCTCGGAAACGAGGCGGTGGGGAAAGACGACCCTAGTACGCTTCCTCACCACAGGGCAGACCCGTGACCCGAGCGAGCCCAAGACCCCGGGCACCGCCATCCGCGACCGGCTGAAGACCCGAGCCCGGCGGGAAGCGGACAGCCCGGTCGAGCTCAACGTCTGGGACTTCGGCGGCCAGGAGGTCATGCACAGCACCCACCGCTTCTTTCTCTCGGAGCGGAGCCTGTACCTCGTCGTTATTGAGGCGCGCCGAGAAGACGACGACTCCGTCTTCGCCTGGCTGAAGACGGTCCGCAACCGGGGCGGGGACTCCCCGGTCATCGTCGTGATCAACAAGTGCGACGACGCTACCCACAACCCTGGTCTACTGCCCTCACCACAGGGGCCCTCGTCGCCTTCATCGCCCTCGTGGCCTTGGCTCTTCGGGTGTCGGGGCACATGGGCGAGGTCGGCCTGCTGGAGCTGCTCAAGCGAGTCCTGGACCGCAAGTAGGCCCGCTCCGGCCGCCTCAGCCGGACTGCCTCCCCGTCGGCCCGTGATGGCCTCCCGTTAAGGAACGTGGCACCACCGACAAGTGGCGACTCCAGCGAGGGGCTTCCGCCTTCAATCGGCCGCCGCCGTGTCAACGCCGGCACCGGCATGTGACAGGGAACTGGATATTCCCTGTCACACGGTCGCCGCTCGGTAGCCGTTCCCAAGCCAGCGACTTGGTCGTCCTTCCTGGCGGGTTCCCTTCGGCGAGGACGCGTTCCCTGTCACCCACCGCAGACGGATGCCAAATGGCCACCAAGGGTCCTGCTGCTGCGACAGGCGAGACGCGGGGCGGCAGAAGGGTTCCGGGCCCGGAGCTACTTGTCGGTTGATGCCACGCTCCGTAACGTCAACCCCACCTGGAGACATACCAGCGCGACCGTCATCGACCCGTAGCGACAACCAAACCCTGAGCCTCGCTGCAAGCAGGGGTCGCCGGTTCGAGTCCGGTCCGAATCTTCTCCACCAACCAACCAGACATCGTTACCAGTCGCTGCCGATCACGTAGTGGCTCTGGAACCCGCCGGCGCCGTTGCCCGGGTAGAGGATGAGGTGACCGTCGGAGGTGCGGGCGATGAGGTCGGCCTTGCCGTCGCCGTTGAAGTCGCCAGGGGTGAGGATGGCGGTGAACCCAGACGTCGTCGTCGGGCACGGGACCGACGCATCGGTGTAGCCACCGAAGTCCGTGTTCCAGTACCACCCGTAGGTGGACGTGGCTGAATAGGACCGGCTGATGCCGATGACCTTGTAGGCCGCGGTCAGCATGTTCTGGTTGTGCCCCGCCGACGCCTTCCACTGATCAAAGGTGGCGGCCGCGGTGGCGGTCCCGGCGGCGATGTTCTCGCCCTCGGTGGTGGCGTAGCCGTAACCGAACGCCGTCATCCTCTGGAACGGATCACGGCCCAGGCTGTCGGTGTGACTGAAGTAGTTCTTCGCCGCCATGTCGTTGGTGTCCCATGTGGCCGCGTTCGCCAGGGTGGTCGACACCCGCAGCGCCCCGAGGCCGTGCTCGGCCCGGTAGGTGTTGATCGTGCGGCAGAAGGCAGCCTCCTCGGCATCGAGGGCCGGAACCGCAGCAGTGGCCGCCGTCTGCGCCGAGGCCCGTAGGGTCGGGCTGGGGACGAATGCCAGCATCGCCGCCAGCAGAACCATCGTCGGCGCACGGAGTCGGGACATCCGCTGGTTGCCCTCGGTTGGTGAGACGACTGTGGATGACCCGTTCCACTTGTTCACAGACGAGCTGCGGCTGCTGAACGTGGTGGTCTCCGGTCCATGATCACAGGCCGCTGCCCGCCTAGGTCCTGCACGAAAGTGGTTGCGCATTGCCTACTCCTTGCGTTCTCAGGTCCCACTTCCACCGACTTGGCGGAATGGCGTTTGAGTTCCAAGTAGACACAGGGGTCGCCCGAGAAGAGGATGGCGGCGTTCACCTTCTCGCCATCGTGGGGACCGGGCGTGGGCGACAACTCGGGCGTCAGTACAGTTGTGGGCGACAGTGAACGATGAACGGGTGGTCGACTGGGCCGAGTTGGCGGCACGGCGCGAGCGCTGGCTGCGGGTGGGCTCCGGGCACGGCAAGGCGCTGCCCGCCCGCCTGGCCCTCCACGCCCAGGCAAACCTTGCCGAGTTCACGGACTACTGCATCGGGTCCGCGCACGGCCCCGTCTCGGCGAGCCTGACACCTTCGGCGGTAGCCATGGCCTTCTTCGGACCGCCGGGGCTCCCCCCGCCAGAGTTGTGGAGAACCTATGTCGACGTTCATCGCCAGCTGGCCGCCAAGGCGCCCGACCCGCGGACGATGAACGCCTTCGATCTCATGTTGGCTTTCGGCTGTGGCTGGGGCCGAGCCGTTGTGCGCGACGGCGGGCCTTGGTGGGGGCGCTGGGAGGTCGCCTACCCAGCCATGATCAACCAGGTCGGGGCGTCATTGCTGGCCAGCAATCGTCTTCTCGCCAACCAGTTCCCCCAATTCGCGCTGACCAGCGACGACCTGCTGGAGCTGCCCGGCGACTTCGCGGTGTCGCTTCTCGGTTCGTGTGACTGCGGGCACCATCGCCGGGAATGTCAACGACGCTGCGGACGCGAGTGCTGCTTCGCCCCCCACGACCTTGGTTCCTGGGACCCCCTGACCTGTCATCTTCGACCCTTCGTCGATCAGGCGGTGAGAGGCACGGCCACCGGCCAGATCCTGGGGGGAGCCTTCGCCGAGAGCCTCACCTACCGCGAGCTGGAGCGACAGGGTCGCATCCTGCGTCGGCGGGTCGAGTTCAAGCAGTGCCCGGGTTGCGGCCAGCTCTTCGACGAAGCGACCTGTCCGACGCCCGGGTGTGAGCCACCCGAGGGCGTGTCGGTCCCACAGATGGTCCGGCCCAACTGGCTCATCCTCCCCGAGCACGAGGGGGGCAACTACCGGGAGATGGTCCGGTGGGTGTGCGCAGTGTGCTCGAGCGTCTACCCCATCCGCTTCGACCTTGCCGCCCCCGTCGTTGGCGATCCGTGCCCGGTCTGCGACTGGACCCCGCCTTCGGGAACCCCGCCGCGCAGGATCACGCTGTGGGTGAGGCGGCCCCCGGATTCCCCGCCGGTCGGTCACTCTGGCGCCGGGGGAGCTGACGGCGGCGACCCCTATGATCCACGAGCGGAGGAGGTCGACGACACATGAGCACTGGCAGGCCGGGCACGGCGCTGGAAGAGGCGCAGCGGCTCCTCGTCGACCACGGGCGGTGGACGACCGACGGCGGTGCCTACCTCGAATCCGACAACGTCATCGTGGTGATCCATCCCGTCCACGACGACGCCCGCGACGGCGCTGTCGACGTGGTCGTGACGGTGCGGCCCCGACACGGTCGATCGCAGCCTGGGACGAGCATTCAACTGGAGGGCACGGGTGCGCCGTCGGTCTCGGTGCCGCTCAACCGGCGCGGCCAGGCGGTGTTCCGCCGACTGGCGGCCGGGGAGTGGAGTGCCCGGCTGATGCCCGGCGACATGATCGCCAGCCCGCCGGCGGAGCCATCGGGCCAGGTCATCGCCTTGCATCGGATCACCCGCCGTCTGGCGCTCGCCGCGGGCGACGAGCAACGAGATATCCGCCACACCTGGACGAGCGCCGACGGAGGGCTGGTCACCGAGATCGTCGAGACAGACGAGGCCCATCTGGTGGTCAGGATCTCCTCGTCGGCTCCGCCGAGCGCACCGGCTGTGGTTCGCATCCGTTGGGCTGTGGTCGTGTCCGAGACGACGGACAGGGCCAAGACGTTGGTCGTGCCGCTGGCGCCCGGCGACGACGGCGCCGTCGTGACGGCCAAGTACGACCTCGGCCTCGTCGACCAGGCCCAAGCCGTGGACATCGGTCCCGCCGAGTGGGCCGACCCGTCGGAGCTGACCGCCGAGCTCGTGTTCGAGGCCTTCGACCTTGCCCTCTTCGGGAGTGCCCGACGGGCCTGGGAGCAGCTCGCCGGAGCCGATGTATGCGCTGCGGTCGTCCAGGCAGCGTTGCGCACCGCCCTGGAGGGCTGAGCGATTCCGCCCGACGACGCCCGGGCGCGGGTCCGGGCAACGGTCGGCTCCACCGTGGACGAGGCGACGCGGCGATGGCTGATCAGTGCCCAGGGACTGCTGGCCGCCTGTCGGGAGGCAGCCGTCGGGGGCGATGTCGGCTTCCTCGACGAGTTGGCCACCAGCCCGCTACTCGGTGTACTCGACGACGAATGTCTGCAGGCCCCTGGGCCTGCTCCGTCAGATCGCGCCCTTGCCCTGGTGTGCGCAGGTCGGTTGGCCCTGTGGTGCCTCCAGGGCGGCGACCGCCCGCCGGGGATCGGGGACTGGCTGGCGGTGGCCGTCAGGGGCTTGTCGGGGCCGAGCGACGCCCAGTGGGACCCGCCCGCAGACGACTTCGACATGGTCACAGCACTGACCGACGATCCCCAGGCGGCGGCCACCGCCCTGGTGGTTGCAGCCCACGCCAGCGGCGCCCCTACCGCCCTGCTGGCCGTCGGTGACCTGGTGCACGCCTTCCTGCCCGCGTCGCATGGCCCCGAGACGTCGGCTCATATCCGGGTGCCTCTTCTCACCCGCCGACACGACCAAGGTGAGCTCGTCCACCTTGGGGCCCTGACGCGCCCCGGGCCGCCGGGCATCGCCCTCGATCCCCTGGTCTGTCCATTCACCCGTGCCGATGCCGCGTTCCACCAGGCCGTGGCCACGGCCTGGCAGGCCAATCACTCACCGTCGTTGAGTGCCCGCTGGTCGATCATCTCCGACCGCACCGGCGTCGCCGTCGAGGTCATCGGTGGCCGCTCTGTCGGCGCCGCGGCGGGCAGCGCTCTGCGCTATCTCACCCATCCCGGCCTGACCCCCCTCGATGGGAGCTGGGCCGTCGCCGGGGCCCTGGACGCCACCGGATCCCTCGTGTCGTTGCTCGACGATGACCACAACCTCGCCACCTACCGCACCAAGTTGATGGCGGCCGGCGACCGCACGGTCATAGTGCCCACCTGCGACCACCCCCACATCGCCGGCCTCGTGGAGTCGGGCGGCCTGAAGGCTCGCCTGGTGCCAGCCGCCTCTCTGGTCGAGATCACCGATGCCGCCCAGCGTGACGCCTCGGCCAAGGTTGCCCACAACGCGGTGTGGGAGCGATCCTTCGGGCGCCGACGGGCACGGGTCCTCCAGGTGCTCGTCGCCGCCGTCCTGGTCGGCATCGTCGCCTTCGTCGTGGTGGCAACCGCCGTCTTCGGCCTGTTCGGAGATCACCCACGCCCGGCTCGCACGACGCGCACCTTCGACCTGCCCGCCGGTAGCGACCCCGGCACACTGATCTCCGACAAGCACGGCAACCTCTGGTTCACCGAAACATCACTCCACCGCATCGGGCGCATCACCGTCTCCGGGTCCGTGACCGAGTTCGCCGTGCCCCGACTTCCCGGTGGGGGGTCGGGGGACCCCCCGTCACCCTTCGCCCTCGCCAGGGGCCCCCACGACGACGTCTGGTTCACGGCGGGGACCGACGTCATCGGCTCCGTCACGCCTAGCGGCCACTTCACCGAACGCACGATCTCGGGAATCGATCACGGTGGCCTCGCCGCCGGGCCCGACGGCAACATGTGGGTGACGCAAAATGTGGCCCAGATCGCCCGGATCGCCTCCTCCGGGGAGATCACCGAGTTCCCCCTTCCCGTCGGGGAGGCCAACTACACGGCCGGCTTCCTCGCCCGAACCGGGATGGCGCTGGGACGGGACGGCAATGTCTGGTTCACCGAGGTTCGTGGCCGAATCGCCAGGATCACCCCGTCGGGCACCGTCACCGAGTTCTTCCTGCCCACGCCCGGCACCGAGCCAGGAGGGATCATCGCCGGCCCTGACGGCAACCTGTGGTTCATTGAAGTGGGGCCAACCCCCAAACTCGGCCGGATCACGCTGTCGGGAACCATTACCGAGTTCGATCTTCTTGGGCTGAGCTACCCCCAGGCGCTCACCGTCGGCTCCGACGGCGCCATCTGGTTCACCGAGCTGGTGGCGGCAGGCGGGATCAAGATCAGCGGTGCGAATCGGATCGGGCGCCTCGATCCCAGGCATCCCGACGAGTTCCCTTCCTACCTACCGCTTCCCGACGACGTCGATCCTGACGGGATCGCCACCGGTGGCGACGGCAATCTCTGGTTCGCCGAGAACAAGGCGGACCGGATCGTCACCATGCCGGCGGTGGCACCGTCGAAGATCCCTTCGGTGAGCCGACAGGCGGGGCGGAGCCTCCTGGACGCCTTCCAGGGTTTTCGGGCCCAGATCATTCCGGTCGACACGCAACTCGGCGCCGACAGGAAGACACACGACCTGGAAGCCATCAAGGCCGACTACGGCCGCGAAGCCGACATCGTCGGTGGCCTCGGCACCGCGATCGGCCGCCTCCCGTTGCCTTCAACCGTCGGTGAGGAAGCCACCGCCGCAATACAGGCAACCAGCGCCCTGCAGGCCGTCCTGGACGGGGCCAGTCACATCACCAGTGAAGGTGAACTCTACGGCGACCCGCCAGCGAGGGTTGGCGTCATCTTCGCCAACGCTGACGCCGTCGATAGATTGATCGTCGCCCTCAACAGCCTCGGCACCCGTCTGGGAACGGGGCGTTCGTTACGCGGCCCCGTCGCAGCCGGTGCCAGGGCGACCACCACGACCTCCATCACTCTCCCTGCGCCGTCCACCCGCCCGGAGCCGACACTGCCCCAGGGGCGGGCCCTGATCTCCGGCGAGAAGTTTCCTCCGGTGGCGATCGATTCCACGGGCAGGTCGGATCCCAACCAGTGGCCGGACGCGTGCCAGATGCTCACTGATGCCGAGATCGAAGCTCTCGCCCCGCGTGTGGTGCTGAGCCGAACCGGTGAGCGTGGAGACCGCCCGGGTGGCCCGAACACGTCCTGCAAGTACGCCCTCAGCCTGCCGAACTTTCGGTAGCGAGGCAAAGTGTTGACACCGGCCCTCAAGCCACGAGACTGAACCGCACTTTGGGTTGTTGGTCAGTGGCCTCCGGCGGTGACCACCGACCGTGAGCGTACTTGGCCTGGAGCTTCACC
>JBPCJQ010000070.1:0-27631 GCA_051005135.1 Acidimicrobiales bacterium | reverse complement strand
ATGTCGGTGAGATCGACGGAGTCCTTCCGCAGGGGCACCACGGTGACGGCACGCATGCGCTCAGGGTACCCACCGACTGCGATCGTCGGGGGGTCGTCGGGGGGTGGAGGCACCCGAATGCGATTGTCGGGGGGTAGGGGCGGGGGGCGGCCCCCCCCCCCCACCGACCCCCCGACAATCGCAGTCGGGGGGCTCCGCCCCCCGACGACCCCCCGACGATCGCAGTCGGTGGGTACCCTGAGCGCATGCGTGCCGTCACCGTGGTGCCCCTGCGGAAGGACTCCGTCGATCTCACCGACATGCCCGAGCCCCCCGCAGTCGACGGGCCCGTGCTGGTCGAGACCCTGGCTGTCGGGGTGTGCGGCACCGACGTGGAGATCGTCGCCGGCGACTACGGCTGGGCGCCGCCGGGCGAGGAGCGCCTTGTTCTGGGCCACGAGTCGCTGGGGCGGGTCGCCGAGGCCCCCGAGGGGGCAGGGCTGGCTGCCGGCGACCTGGTGGTGGGCATCGTCCGGCGCGCCGACCCCGTGCCCTGCGCCAACTGCGCCGTAGGCGAGTGGGACATGTGCCGCAACGGGCGCTACACCGAGCGGGGTATCAAGGAACGCCACGGCTACGCGTCACAGCGTTACCGCATCCATGTCGAGCATGTGGTCAAGATCGATCCTTCTCTTGGCGACCTGGGGGTGCTCCTCGAGCCCACCACCGTGGTGGCCAAGGCTTGGGACCACGTGGAGCGCATCGGGCGCCGGGCCACGTGGGCTCCCACCAAGGCGCTCATCACCGGCGCCGGCCCCATCGGCCTGCTCGCCGCCATGCTCTCGGTGCAACGGGGCCTGGAGACCCATGTGCTCGACCGGGCGACAGATGGCGTGAAGCCCGAGCTGGTGGCCGACCTCGGTGCCACCTACCACCACGGGTCGATCGCCGACGCCGCCGTCGACGCTGACGTGGTCATCGAGTGCACGGGCGTTGCCCAACTGGTGCTCGAAGTGATGGAGCACAACGCTCATAACGGCATCGTGTGCCTCACCGGCGTGTCCACCGGCGGGCGTGACCTCGAAGTCGATGCCGGCCTGCTGAACCGCACCATGGTGCTCGAGAACGATGTGGTCTTCGGCTCGGTGAACGCCAATCGCCACCACTACGAGCTCGGTGCCGCCGCCCTCGCCCGAGCCGACGCCGCCTGGCTGTCCCGACTCGTCACCAGGCGCGTTCGCCTGGCCGACTGGCGCCAGGCCTACACCCGCCAGCCCGACGACGTGAAGGTGGTGCTGCAGTTCACGACCTGACCGCAGGCTCGCCTGAAGGGCGGGCTGTCAGGCCTTCAGGCCCAGGCGTTCGCGCAGGCGGGTGGTGTCGAAGCCGGCTGCTCCCGGTGGCGGGGGATGGCGGTCGAGCTCGTGGAGGAGCGACACCACTTCTTCCCTGCGGGTGGGGTCGGCGACGGCCTGGCGGGGAGTGAGGCCACCCAGGGCGGGGACGGGCTCGTCGACCCAGCGCGCCTCTTCCTGGCGCATGAACGAGTCGAGCATCTCGCCTGCCTTGGGGGGAAGCGTCTGCAGCTCGGGAGGGCGGCTGGCCTTGGAGTGATCGGGCTGCTCATGGCGCTCGTCGACGAGATGAATGCCGGCGACCGTGTCCTCGACGAGCGCCCGCAGGCGGGCGAAACGAACCTCGCTGTTGGCCGTAACCACCAGCTCGTCACCGTCTCGGAGCACCGTGCCGCGCAGCCAGGTACGATCGTCGACTTCGATTGACTCCGACCATGTGGTGTCGTCGTCGCGTTGGAGGCGGCCGTCGAGGGAGGCCAGGACCGCCGGGTCGTCCACGCGGTAGCGCGCCTCGCACAACACCGTGGGTTCGCCTTCGGTGTTGACGAGCGTCGGGGGCCGGCGGGTCGAGGCGAGGAGGGCGCCGATCTCCTCGGCCGGGGCCTTGGCGTCGAGGAGGGCGAGCAGGAGGTCGCGCAGGTAGAGGCTGATGGGGACGATGCCACCGACGATCTGGTGGCTCATACCGTCGGGCACGGGATGGGCGTAGACGAGGTCACCGGCGGCCAGCCAGGTCGATCCCGCCTGCTCGCGCACCTCCACCTCGTCACCGGTGCGCAGGTCCCGAAGGCTCAGGCCCTGGCCGGGGACAACGTCGATGACCTCGTGCGCCGAGGGGTCGGTGAGCCCCCACTGGGCCGCCAGGTTGCGCTCGTCCTCAGGCAGGAGCGGCCCCCGCAGGGCCAGGAAGTCGGCCAACGCTCCGTCGTGGAAGAGGGCCAGCGAGGCAGCCAGGTCGACTTCCCGACCTATGGGCCCGTCTTCGGGCTCACCGGGTTGGGGGGCGGGAACCCCATGGGCGAGCAGTGACGCACAAGTCCCCAGCAGGCGTCGCTGCGGGTCGTCGCTGGTGAGGAACCACACCAACTTTGTCCACAACCAGCCCACCCGGTCGGGGAGCGGGGACAGCACGGGCCGGTTGAGACAACAGTGCTTGTACTTGCGTCCCGACCCGCACGGGCAGGGTTCGTTGCGCCCCGCGCCGCCACCCTTCTTCGTGGTGAACCGGCTGATCACCCCGGCCCGGTCCTCGTCGCCCACCCGGCGCAGAAGCTTGACGGCTCCCTCCGCGTCGCCCCGGTCGCTGGCCAGGTGGGCGGCCTCCTCCAGGGCGGGGCCGAAGGATGGGTCGGAGCGAACCGCGTCGGCGAGCAAGGAAGCGGCCTGATCGGGGTTACCCGAGCGGAATGCGGCCGTGGCAGCCAGCCATTGGGGCCCGGCCCGGTGGTGGCGCGCCGCACCGGCGATCGTCGCGGTGAAGTGGAGCAGCTCGTCGGCGGGAGCGTCTCGCGTCGCCTCCGCGAAAGCGAGACCGAGGTCAGGATCGGACAGCAGATTGGCTACCGCCCCGGCGGCCTCGGCGTCTTTGGACAGCGCGTCGAGGCGACCGTCCTGTGAGGAGTCGAAGAGCTCGCACAGTGTGACGAGGGCGCGGCAGCCCTCGACACCCAGCTCGTGCGCCATCCCCACCCTCGCCACGGCGCGCAGCCGGTCGAAGTGCGCCCAGTCTGCCCCTGCGAGTGCCGTGTGGTTCCCCCTGACGACGAAGCCGCAGGCCTCCAACAGCTCCCCGAGCGGAGGCAGCACGGTGCCCACCACCAGGCCTGGCGCCGTTCGGGCCAGAGCCATGACCAGCTCGTCGATGCCCACGGGGAAGCCATCGCCTTCGTTGAGGCCGTAGAAAGCGGCCCGCAGCTCAGCCGCCATGGTGCCCGCGAGCGGCGCCGGTTCCGGCCCGGCGATCACCTCCACGTCGTCGCCAGCCAACCGGAAGCCCGCCAGCTGCCCGGCCTCTACCTCGCCAAGCCAGCCAGGCGGTCCCTCGAGCGCGGGGGCATCATCGTCGTCGGGGTAGACCTCCTCGGCTACGCCACCGCCGCGCAGCGCCGGCCCGCCGCCATCCTCGTCGAGGAGGAAGCCGAACGGCGCGAGGTCCGGCTCGATGCGAACGTAGCCACCCGCCGCCTCGGCGGCGTTCAGGCGGTGAGTGAAGGTAGTGCCCTGGTATCCGGGGAAGGCGCCCTTGTCCTGGTCGATACCCGAAGACTATTCGCCGCAGGCAGACCGGCTGATTGGTGCCTGGTGCTGGACTCGGGCCGGCTCATCCCGTTGCCGCGCCGCGACCCGGCTGGCGCTGGCACGTGGCCCTGCTCGGCCGAACAAGCGGGCGGTGGGCGTGTTCGCCGACATGGCGTCGGTGGCCAGCACGACGGCGGCGGCCGAGTAGGTCGTGCGTTCGCCGCCGGGAAAATGGGCTTGCTCGGGGTGCACCATGCCCGTGAAGTAGCTCCCGTCGTCATGGCGGAGACCGCGGGTGGCGGCGAGCAGGCGGTGGGCCCGGCGGTGGTCGCCAGCAGCCATGTGGGCCATGGCGCACTCAGCTGTCTCCGCCGCCGTCACCCAGGGGCGATCGGCCACACAGCGGACCCCGACGTCGGCGAGGAGGAAACGGTGAAGTCCGCCGGCCAGCCGCTCGATTGCCGCCTCGCCGCTCACGGCGCCGACCAGTACCGGGTAGTACCAGTCCATCGACCAGCGGTGCTTGGGCATGAACGCGTGAGGGCGATCGACGATGGCGGCGCCCAGCGCGGCCACGGCCCTCTCCCATTGGGGCCGTTCGTGGTCCAGCCGAGCAGCGATGGCCAGGGCGCACCGCAGGGAGAGGTAGGTGCTGCACGAGGCGGTTAGCAGGGCGAACGGCCAGGGCGTGCCGTCGGCGTGGCGGGCCCAGATGATCTCTCCGCCCGGCGTCTGCAGGTCCACCACGAACCCGACTGCCCGTTGCACCACCGGCCACGATTCCTCCAGGAACCCGGTGTCGCCGGTGACCAGGAAGTGGTGCCAGGTGCCGGTGGCCACGTAGGCGCACACGTTGGCGTCGAGGGTGGCCTCCTTCACCCGGGCCCCGGCCAGGTAGTACTGGTGCCAGGCACCGTCGGGGCGCTGGGTGGCGGCTAGCCACTGGTAAGCGGCCTCGGCCTCCAACCGCCGCCCTCCAGCGTCGAGGGCCATGGCCGCCTCCACATGGTTCCAGGGGTCGGCATGGCCACCCTCGAACCACGGGATCATCCCGTCGTCGAGTTGTACCGCGGCGATGGAGTCCGCCGTTGCAGCCACCTCATCCGGCCGGAGGCCTCCGGCGACCTGCTTGTTCAGCGGCCTACCGCCAAGTTGGCTGGTTTCGATGCATAGAGCACCAGGCTCTTGCCCATCAGGGGGTTGAGGGCCCGCTCGACCAGTCGCACCGCAGGGCGGGCCCGGGTTATGTCCCACACCAGGAAGCGGTGGTAGAGGCGTACCGGCAACGCGTCGTCGCGGCTGACGCCGAGGAGGCAGCGCAACCACCAGTAGGGGGCGTGCAGGGCGTGGGCGTGGTTGGACCATGTCACCCGCAGGCCACCGTCTCCCAGGAGATCGGTCAGCTGCCCGGCCCGGTAGATGCGCACGTGGCCACCCTCCACCGCGGGGGCGTGGTAGTCGTCGGACAGGGCCCAGCACACCTGTTCGGGGAACCAGCGGGGCACGGTGACGGCCATGGTGCCTCCCGGGCGCAGCACCCGGACCAGTTCGGCGATGGCGGCTCGGTCGTCGGGCAGGTGCTCCAGCACCTCGGCCGCCATCACCCGGTCGAAGGAGCCATCAGGGAACGGGAGGCGCAGGGCATCGCCCATCACGGCCGTGCCGAGGCGGCCCGCGGGTATCTCGCCGGCCCGGCCCAGGGCCGCTAGCATGCGGGCCACGCCGGTGGCCTCGTCGGCCGACCGGTCGACGGCCACCACGTGGGCCGCCCGGCGGGCGGCCTCGAAGGCGTGGCGCCCGGCTCCACAGCCCAGGTCGAGCACGCGGTCGCCCGGGCTCAGGCTTAGGCGGGAGAGCTCGACGGTCAGCACGGCCGGGGTGGGCCGGCCTCCGCCAGCGTGCGGCGATACTCGGCAACCGTGGCCCGGGCGGTGGCCTGCCACGTGAAGCGCTCCAACACTCGAGCCCGGCCTGCGGCGCCGATGCGGTGGCGAGCGTCAGCGTCGTCGAGCAGGTGGCCGATGGCGGTCGCAATGGCGCCGGGATCACCGGGGGCGACGAGCACGCCGGTGTCGCCGTCGTCACCCACCACCTCGGGTAGGGCCCCCCCCGTGGTGGCTACCAGGGGCACACCGCAGGCCATGGCCTCCACCGCCGGGAGCGAGAAGCCCTCGTAGAGCGACGGCACCACCGCCACCTCGGCCTCGGCGTAGAGCTCGATCATGCGGCGGTCGTCGACCGCACCGACCAGGCGGACGGCGCCCTCCAGCCCCAGGCGCTCGATCGCGGCCGGCACTGCGCTGCCCTCCCGTGGGGTTCCCACCACGACCAGCTCTGCGTGGCGCTCGGTGCGCACTTTGGCCACCGCCTCGATGAGGGGGAGCAGGCCCTTGAGGGCGACGTCGGCGCTGGCTGTGGCCATGACCCGGCCCGGCACCCGTGCCACCTCGGGAATGGGCTTGAAATGCGCAGTGTCGACGCCCACCGGCACCACCGCCAGCTGCGACGGCCGGGTGCCCATCTGGTCGCAGATGTCGGCGGCCGACGACGACGAGACGGTGATGAGGCGGGGCAGGCGACGCACCACCCGCTTCTGCATGCGCACGAACCCGTACCACCGCCGCAGGCTCAGGTGCTGTTTCAGGTTGGGCGCCTGCGCCAGCTCCAGGGCCCGGTCGACGGTGATGGGGTGGTGCAGGGTGGCGACCACGGGCAGGCCGTCACGGGCGATCCCGAGGATGCCGTAGCCCAGGCACTGGTTGTCATGGACGAGGTCGAAGTCACCCGCCCGCTGGCGCAGCAGGCGGCGGGCCCGAATGCTGAAGGTGAGGGGCTCGGGAAACCCGGCCGAGCACATGATGGCGAACTCGGCCACATCCAGGAGATCGCGGAACTCGCCCAGGGCCGGGGTCCGGAACGGGTCGGGGGAACGGTAGAGGTCGAGGCTGGGTACCCGGGTCAGTGCGACCCCGGCGTCGAGGGTGGGGTAGGGCGGTCCGCTCAGGACCTCCACGTGGTGGCCCAGCGCGGTGAGCTCCCGGCTCAAGTGACGGACATAGACGCCTTGCCCTCCCGAGAAGGGGTTGCCGCGGTAGGCCAGGAGGGCGACTCGCAGGGAATCGGTACGGGGGCCGGGCACGATGGGGGAGCCTGACCGCCTCGGGTCGGGCGGTCAAGCTCCCTTGCCGGCAACGGCCGGCGGCGGGGCAGGGGCCCCGCCGCATCGGAGGAGGGCGGGGTTTGGGGCCCCGACCGGGGCGGCGGAGCCGCCAGCAAGCATTCCCTCAGCTCGAAGAGGCACCGGTGGTGATGGTGGTGGCCCCGCTGTCGGCCTGGCCGCTGATCTCCACCCTCCGGGGCTTGGCCGCCTCGGCTACCGGGATGGTGACGGTGAGGACACCGGCATCGTAGGAAGCCTCCACCCGTTCGGTGTCGAGCGTCTCGCCCAGGAAGAGCTGGCGGGTGAAGGAACCCTGGGGACGCTCGGCTACGACCAGCTCGGCGTCGGGGCCCCACGATGCAGAGCGCTCGGCCCGTACGGTGAGCACGTTCTTCTCCACCGTCAGCTCGATGCAGGACGCGTCGGCACCCGGCAAGTCGAAGTGGACGACGAAGCGGTCGCCCGAGCGGTAGGCGTCGATGGGCATGGCAGTGGCGGTGGTTCGGCGCTGGCCCTGCTGCCACGCGTCGGAGGTGAGGCGGTCGAGCTCACGGAAGGGGTCGAAGCGCATGACCATGGCGGTTCCCTCCAGTCTGGGTGTCCTTGACTTTCAGCCCACTATACCCGCTTCCCCGGATTGAATGCAACTAGTCTTAGTGGTACTTACTCAGCTTTTCTTCGTCGTTGGCGAGCGAGCGCCAACACGGCGAGGGCCACTGCCACCATCGGCGCGTCACCGAGGCGGACGGCCGGGGTCTGGCCTCGCCTTTTTGTCACCGAAGCCTGCACCACCGCGGCTGTGCCCAGGCTGCTTCGGCGACGGACCCGCCCGGTGGGGCCGATCACTGTGCTCAGGCCGGTGGGGGCGGCCTGGACGACGTCACGCCCGGTTTCCACTGCTCGCAGGCGGGCGGCGGCCAGCTCCTGGGTCGGTACCTGCGAGGTGGTGTACGACGAGGCGTTGGTGGGCACCAGCAGCACCTCGCCACCGGCGCGGGCTGCGGCGCGGGCCCGGTCGGCGAAGAACACCTCGTAGGAGATCACCACGCCGAGGGTGCCGGCAGGGGTGCGCAGGGTGCCGGGGCCCCGGCCGGCGATGGCGTCGCGGGGCACAGCCGACAGGTCGGCCAGGTGGGAAAAGAGGCCGCGCAGGGGCACGTACTCGCCAAAGGGCACCCGGTGGGCCTTGTCGTAGCGGTCGACCACCCGCCCGTCGGGGGCCCATGCGACGGCGGCGTTGCGGAAGCGCCCACCGGGGGCGTCCTCGACAACCCCTGCGACCACCGTGGCGCCGGTGGCGCGGGCCACGCCCGCCACCGCCTCCTCCTGGGGGGAGCCGGCGAGCGGGCCGTCGAGGTTGACCACGTCCTCTGGCCACAGCACCAGGTCGAGAGGAGGGCGTATCCGGGCGCTCGCCGCCAAAGCGGCGTCGAACGGAACCTGGGGATCGCCGAACACCGCCCGCAGCCCCCGCTGGCCACCGCCCTGCACCGCCGCCACCCGCAGCGAGCCCCTGGGCGTTCCGAGGGGCGTCACCGCTCCCGCCACGGCGCACGCCACCACGCCGGCCAGGGCTCCCAACCCTGCAACGGCCCGCGCGTAGGAGCGCCCAGCCCGCCGGTTCGAGAGGCCAGCCCGCCGGTTCGAGAGGCCGGGCCCAGCGAGCCACCACTCGGCGAGGGCGGCCAGGGCGGCACCGGCCGTGCCCACCATGCCCACGAGCAGCAGGTGGCCGCCGAGGCGGGCGGCCGGGGTAAGGGGGCCGCCGGCCTGGCCTAGGGCCAGCCCGGCCAAGGGCAGCCCGCCGAAGGGCCAGTGGCCGTGAAGAGCGTCGGCCAGCAACACGGCGGCGGGGAACGCCACCAGGCGTCCCCGCTGCCTGGGCACGGCCACCATCGCCAGCCCCACGATGCCCGCCTCGAGAAGGGTGGTGAGCACGTAGCCGGGACCGGAGAACTCGGTCATCCACCACAGGCCGGGGCCGTACAGGCCCAGCCCGGCCGCCGCCCCTGCCAACAGCCGCCCCCACCATGGGCGGTCGCGGAGGGAGGCGGCGAGCACCGCCGCTCCCACCGGTGCCAGTGGCCACCATCCCCATGGCGGCAGGCTGGCAGCCATGGCGATGCCGGCGCCCAGCCCGGCGGCGACCGTCCACCCGCGCTGGCGCCCGGGGCTCATGGCACCACTCAAGCCCCACCGAAGCCGGTGGCGCCACCCCGCTCCCGCTAGCACCGCGAGCTCTGGTAGCCATGGTGGTGGTGTCCGATACCGCCCAGACCGCTCCCGCTCAGATCGGCAACCTCGGCGACCCGTTCCCCGAGGAGTACCGGGCCGACCCCTACCCCCTGTACGACTGGATCCGCGACAACGACCCCGTCCACCGGGCGCCCGACGGCAACTGGGTGCTCGTGCGCTACGCCGACGCCAGCGCCGTGCTGCGTGACCCCCGCTTCTCCAACAACCCTGAGTGGCTGGGACCCGACGCCCTCAACGCCAGCTCGGTACGGGTGGTGGGCACCCGGGTGATGATGTTCCTCGACCCGCCCGACCACACCCGGCTACGTTCGCTGGTGAGCAAGGCGTTCACCCCCAAGGTGGTCGAGGGCCTGCGCCCCCGCGTCCAGGCCATCGTCGACGACGCTCTCGACGCGGTAGCCGGGCACGGTGAGATGGACGTGCTCGCCGAGCTCGCCTACCCCCTCCCCACCACCGTCATCTGCGAGCTGCTGGGCGTGCCCCTGGCCGACCGCGAGCTGTTCAGGGACTGGTCGGCCGACGCCTCCAGGCTGCTCGACGGCTACGTCGACGCCGACGCCCAGGTGCGGGGCATGGCCGCCACCATGCACCTGGCCCAGTACTTCACCGACCTCATCGAGGAGCGGCGGGCCGCCCCCCAGGACGACCTGCTCACGGCCATGATCGCCGCCGAAGAAGACGGGCGCACCCTCACCCACGAGGAGCTGCTCACCACCGCCACCCTGCTGCTGCTGGCCGGTTTCGAGACCACCATGAACCTGGTGGGCAACGCCATGCTCATGCTGCTGCGCCACCCCGCCGAGCTGGCCCGCCTGCGCGACGACCCTTCGCTCGACCGCAGCGCCATCGAGGAGCTGTTGCGCTACGAGGGCCCTGTGCACATCACCGCCCGGATCGCCACCGCTGACGTGGAGGTGGGTGGTACCCAGATCCGCAAGGGCGACCAGCTGGCGGTGTCCATAGCCGCCGCCAACCGCGACCCCGACCAGTTCCCCGACCCCAACCGCCTCAACGTGGGCCGGGCCGACAACCGCCACCTGGCCTTCGCCGCCGGCGCCCACTACTGCCTGGGGGCGTCGCTGGCCCGCCTGGAGGCACGAGCGGCCATCACCACGCTCGTGCGCCGGTTCCCGGATCTCCACCTGCTCACCGACAAGCCCCAGTGGCGCGAGCACTTCGTGGTGCGAGGCCTGAGGGAGCTGCGGGTGGGGTTCAGCCCGAACTGAACTTCGGCGGCCCGGTTCGGCCCCGCTTGAGCCAGGGTCGAAGTAGAACGTCGCACCCATGGTTAAAGCCCTAGCGACGATGGCTAGCCTGGCAGGGATGGAAGACCGTCCGCTGCTGCTGCTCCTGTCCCCGGCGTGGCTGGGAACCGGAATCTTCCAGACCTTCGGGCACCGCATGCCGCCCATGTCGCTCATGACCCTGGCCGCCCACGCCCGCCGCTGCGGCTGGCGCACGCGCATCGTCGACCTCCAGTTCGAAAGGGTCCCCACCGACATAACACCCGACTTGGTGGGCATCACGGTTTGGACCATGAGCTCGCCTCAGTCCTATCGGGTGGCCGACGCCTTCCGGACCCGAGGCGTGCCCGTGGTGCTGGGCGGCGTCCACCCGTCGCTGCTGCCCGAGGAGGCCCTGCGCCATGCCGACTCCGTCGTGTGCGGCGAGGCCGACAGCATCATCGACCGGGTGCTGGCCGACGCCGCCGCCGGCCGTCTCCAGCCCCTCTACAAGGGCGAGTGGCTGGGAATGGACACGGTGCCGACCGCCGACACCTGGGCCGCCGACCTCAAGAAGGTCCCCCTCACCCGCTACGCCCCTCTCAACACCCTGCAGACCACCCGAGGGTGTCGTTTCAACTGTGACTTCTGCTCGGTGATCCGCATCAACGGGCGGGGCTCGCGCCACAGCGACCCCGATCGGGTGGTCGACGAGATCAACGTCATCAAGAAGGCGGGCCAGCACATTGGCAACTTCGCCTACGTGTTCTTCCTCGACGACGACCTTGCCGCCGACCTCGAGTACACCGAGCTGCTGTGCGAGACGATCCTGGCCCGCAAGTGCAAGGTCACGTGGGGGGCGCAGGCTTCGATCGGCCTGGCGCGCAACCCCAAGCTCGTCGACCTGGCCGCTCGGGCCGGCTGCCGAGTGGTGTTCACCGGCTTCGAGAGCGTGTCGCGCGACAGCCTGGTGGAGGCCAACAAGAAGAACCGCCCCGGTGAGTATGGCGAGCTCATCGAGGCGCTGCACCGGCGGGGCATCGCGGTGGAGGGCGGCTTCATCTTCGGCTTCGATACCGACGGGCCCGGGGTGTTCGACGAGACGGTGGAGGTGGTCGATCGCATCGGCGTCGACGTGGCCCACTTCGCCGTGCTCACGCCCTACCCGGGCACCCATACCTTCGCCCGCATGGCGTCGGAAGGTCGCATCACCAGCTACGACTGGAAGCGCTACAACCTCTACACGCCGGTGTTCGAGCCCGCCAAGATGACGGCGTCCGAGCTGTCCGACGGGCTACGCCGGGCCTACCGCAACTTCTACGCGGTGCGGCCCCGGGCTCGGCGTCTCTGGAAGGAGGCCCGCCGGCGCGACCCCCGCTTCCACATGGCCCTCACCGTGGCCAACCAGAACTACGCCACCCGCTACCGCCACCCCCACCTGTCACCCGAGGCGGGTTACGAAGCCGACCCCGACCACATCGCCCGCCTCATCACCGCCTCCGAGGCCCCTGCCCAGGAGGCCCTCAACGTGGCCTTCGCCAACGTGCGCCTGAGCTCCAAGCCGCCTGCACCGGTCACCGTGCGTTCCTAGCGGAGCTCGGCGAGCCGGCGACACAGGTGCTCCGCCTGGGGCCCGCTGATCTCCAGCGCGAGGGCCTGCCCGTAGGCCTGTCCGGCCGCCTCGGTCCGGCCCAATCGCAGCAGGAGCTCGGCGCGCGTGGCATGCCACCACAGATACTCGGCCAGGCCATTGATCTGCTCGACCAGGGCCAGGCCCGCGGCGGGGCCGTCGCGCTCGGCCACCGCCACCGCCCGGTTGAGCCGGACGACCGGGGTGTCCTGCACGATGAGCAGCACGTCGTACCAGGAGACGACCGCGTCCCAATCGGTGGCGGAGTAGGTGGGGGCGAGGGCATGACACGCGGCAATGGCGGCCTGCACCACGTAGGGATCCGGCCGGTCCGGGGTGCGCCGAAGCGCGGTGCCGACCAGCTCGACGCCTTCCTTGATGGCACCGGTGTTCCATCGGCTTTGGTCCTGGTCGGCCAGGAGCACGGGCCGCCCGTTCTCGTCGACGCGGGCCGGGCGCCGCGAGTCGTGTAGGAGCATCAGCGCCAGCAGGCCGGCGACGGTGGGCTCGTCGGGCATCAGGTCGGCCAGGAGCCGGCCCAGCCGGATGGCCTCTTCAACCAGTGTTGCCCGGACCAGGTCGGCGCCGGGGCCCGCCGCGTAGCCCTCGTTGAAGATCAGGTAGACGGTGGCGGCAACGCCGGCCAGGCGGTCCGGCAGTGCCTCGGGGGCCGGAACCCGGTAGGGGATGCCGGCCTGGGCGATCTTCTGCTTGGCGCGCGTCAGGCGCTTGGCCATGGTCGCCTCGGGCACGAGCAGGGCCCGCCTACCTCGGCAGCTTTCACTCTAGAGACGAACGGCCCCCGCCGATATGGACACCTGCCACGGCCAGTGGGCTCTCCGGGCATAGGCTTGGCAGGCATGGCTAACCCGGTGGCTGTCTCCTACACGCCTATCGGCTTCGACCTCACGTCGCTCGCCTCCTGAGCACCTCGACCGAGCAACTCGGCGCATGGGCGCAGCAATCCCCTGGTGGCAGACGGCGGTTCTCTACCAGGTCTATCCGCGCTCGTTCGCCGATACGGACGGTGACGGCGTCGGCGACCTGGAGGGCGTGCGGGCCAAGCTCGCCTACCTGAGGTGGCTAGGCGTCGACGGGGTCTGGTTGTCGCCGATCTACCGATCGCCCATGGCCGACTTCGGCTACGACGTCAGCGACCATTGCGCCGTCGATCCCGTCTTCGGCGACCTCGACGGGTTCGACCGTCTTGTCGGCGATGCCCACGCCTCGGGCCTGCGCCTCCTGCTCGACTGGGTCCCGAACCACACCAGCGACCGCCACCCGTGGTTCGTCGAATCGCGAACCTCCCGGCACTCGCCCCGGCGAGGCTGGTACTTCTGGCGGGATGGGCGCGACAACGGCCCGCCCAACAACTGGCGGGGCGCCTTCGGTGGCCCGGCGTGGACCTGGGACGAAGCCACCCGTCAGTGGTACCTGCATCTCTTCCTCCCCCAGCAGCCCGATCTCAACTGGGGCGATCCCGGCGTGGTCGGCGCCA
This sequence comes from Acidimicrobiales bacterium, assembly GCA_051005135.1. Lineage (GTDB taxonomy): Bacteria > Actinomycetota > Acidimicrobiia > Acidimicrobiales > AC-14 > DATAQC01. Next base: position 14,292 of record JBPCJQ010000070.1, on the reverse strand, counting down.
TGCACGGGGTCCTGCGCTTCTGGCTCGACCGGGGAGTGGACGGCTTTCGGGCCGACGTCGTCCATCTCATAGGAAGGGACGAGACGTTGCCCGACCAGCCCCCGGAGCTGGCCGGTACAGACCTCGTCGGCATCCACGACGACGCTCGAACCCACCCGCTCCTGCGTGGCATCCGGGCCGTGCTCGACTCATATCCGGGCGAGCGCGTCATCGTGGGCGAGGTGAACCTGGGCTCGGCCGCCCTGCTGGCGCCCTACTACGGCTCCGGAGACGAGTTGCACCTGGTGTTCAACTTCTCGCTCATGTGGGCGCCGTGGGACCCGGCGAGCTGGGCACAGCGGATCGCCGAGGCCGAGGCCGCCCTGGCTGTGCCCGGCGCCTGGCCGGTGTGGGTCCTGTCGAACCACGACACACCCCGGCACCGCACGCGTTATGGCTCCGAGGCCAGGGCCCGGGTGGCCGCCACCGTCCTGTTGACGCTGCGAGGCACGCCGTTCTTGTATGCCGGCGAGGAGCTGGGCCTGGCCGACGCCGACGTCCCCGAGGGCGCTCGCGTCGACCCGGGCGGCCGCGACGGTTGCCGGGCTCCCATCCCCTGGGACTACAGCCCCGGCCACGGTTGGGCTGGAGCTCCCTGGTTGCCCTGGCCGCCCGATCCGGCTGCTCGCAATGCCGCCACCCTGGCCGTGGACGGTGGCTCGATCCTGCACCTGTACCGGAGGCTCCTTGCCTGCCGGTGCCGCTCGCGAGCCTTGAGCGCCGGCAGGTGGCAGCTCGTCGATAGCCCGGAGGGGGTCCTGGCCTACGAACGGCGGGCGGGGCCCGAGAGGCGGCGGATCTGGGCCAACTTCGGCGACGAGGGAGTCGTCTGCGCCGCCGCAGGTAGCGACTGGACGGTGGAGGTGAGCACGCTTTGCCGCGGCGAGGGTGGCGCGTGGGACGGCCGGCTGGGCGCGGCGGAAGCGGTCGTCGTGCGCCCGGCGGGGTAAGAACGCGACCATGCCCGAGCGGTGGTACAAGCAAGCCGTCATCTACTGCCTCGACGTCGAGACCTTCCAGGACTCCGATGGCGACGGGGTCGGTGACCTTGCCGGGCTCACGAGCCGGCTCGACTATCTGGCCCGGCTGGGGGTGACCTGCCTCTGGCTGAACCCCATCCATCCCAGTCCCAACCGTGATGACGGCTACGACGTGGCCGACTTCTATGCGGTGGACCCCAGGATCGGCACCCTGGGGGACTTCGCCGAGCTTGTCCACCAGGCCGACAACCGCGGCCTGCGCATCATCATCGACCTGGTGGTCAATCACACGTCGGACCAGCATCCCTGGTTCCGGTCGGCCCGATCTGACCCGGCGTCGGTCTACCGGGACTGGTACGTGTGGTCGAAGGACGAGCCGTCCGACCGCCGTCAAGGCATGGTCTTCCCCGGCGAGCAGCGCGAGACCTGGACCTGGGACGACGACGCCGGGGCCTGGTACTACCACCGCTTCTACGACTTCCAGCCTGATCTCAACATGTCCAACCCCGAGGTTCGGGCCGAGATCCGCAAGATCATGGCCTTCTGGCTCCAGCTCGGGGTGTCCGGCTTCCGGATGGACGCCGCGCCGTTCGTCATCGAGATCACTCGGGCCAACGAGCCCCAGGCTCGCAAGGACTTCGACTACCTGCGCGAGTTCCGTGAGCTGGTGTCGTGGCGACGCGGCGACGCGCTCATCCTGGCCGAGGCCAACGTCGAGCGGGAGGAGCTGGTCGAGTACTTCGGTACCGGCGACCGCCTGCCCATGCTCTTCAACTTCGCGCTCAACCAGCGCCAGTTCCTGGCCTTGGCCCGGTCTGATGTGGGGCCTATCGTGTCCGCACTGGAGGCGGCACCGGCGATCCCCGACTCATGCCAGTGGGCGACGTTCCTCCGCAACCACGACGAGGTCGACCTTGGTCGGCTCAGCGAGCGCGAGCGGGCCGATTGCTTCGCGGCCTTCGGTCCGGACGAGAAGATGCAGCTGTACGGACGTGGTATCCGCCGACGACTGGCCCCCATGCTGGGCAACGACCGCCGACGCATCGAGATGGCCTACAGCCTTCAGTTCACCCTCCCGGGCACGCCCGTGCTGCGGTACGGAGAGGAGATCGGCATGGGCGACGACCTGTCGCTGAAGGACCGCGACGCTATCCGTACCCCCATGCAGTGGACCGCCGGCGTCAACGCCGGGTTTTCGACCGCGCCGAAGAAGAGGCTTTGCCGCCCGGTGATCAGTGGTGACGACTTCGGCTACGAGAGGGTCAACGTCGAGGGCCAGCGCCGCCACGCCGGTTCCCTGCTCCACTGGATGGAGCGAATGCTGCACACCCTGCGGGAATGCCCCGAGCTCGGCGTCGGGACGTGCACCCCGGTCGACACAGGCGACGCCGCGGTGCTCGCTCTGCGGTACGAGGCACCCGGAGGCGTCATGCTGACCATGCACAACCTCGCCGACCGTGAGCGCACCGTCGACCTCGGCGTCCAGCCCGGCCAGGACGGCGACCCAGTGGAGATGTTCGCCGACCAGGCCTACGAGCCAGTGAGCGCCGACTTGAAGGGAGCGGCCCTGGCGGGCTACGGCTACCGCTGGTTGCGCCTGCGCGATACTCCCGGCCGCTGACTCGCCACTCGCGGCCAGGAGAGCTCCGGTTTGTCGGCTGGCGCCAGGCGGTCCAAACTCGGGACGTGAGCGGAACGATGACCGGGGTGACGGCCGATGACGTCCGGGATGCAGCTCGGCGGCTTCGTGCCGTGGCGGTGCGCACGCCGTTGGAGCGCAGCGACCGTCTCTCAGATCTCGTCGGCGCCGACGTCTGGCTGAAGCGGGAGGACCTTCAGCCGGTGCGCTCCTACAAGCTGCGGGGCGCCTACAACTTCATCGCCTCGCTGACCGAACCGGAGCGGGCCAACGGGGTGGTGTGCGCGAGCGCCGGCAACCACGGCCAGGGAGTGGCCTACACCTGCCGTCGCCTGGGGGTGCGGTGCCGCGTGGTCCTGCCCCGCACCACGCCCCGCCAGAAGCGTGACCAGATCGCCTCTCTCGGCGGTGCAGAGACAACCGTCGTCGTCGCTGGGCACACCTACGACGAGGCCCACGAGGCGGCGGTGGAGCTGGCGGCCGGCGACGGCGGGGTGCTCGTGCCACCGTTCGACGACCCGCGCGTGATCGCCGGCCAGGGAACCGTCGCGCTCGAGATCCTCGAGCAGTTCGGTGGCTCACCCGACCTGCTCGTCGTCCCTGTCGGCGGCGGCGGACTCCTGGCCGGTAGCGCCGTGGTCGCGGCTGATGCCTCGCCGGCTCCTCGGGTGGTCGGCGTGGAGCCGGCCGGGGCGGCCAGCATGCGGGCCGCCTTCGACGCCGGCGGCCCTGTCACCCTGGAGTCCATCGACTCCTTCGTCGACGGTGCGGCCGTGCGTCGTGTGGGCGGCCACACATTCGAGGTGGTGCGTGGTCTGGTCGACGACGTGCTCACCGTGGACGAGGGCAGCGTGTGCACCACCATGCTCGAGCTGTACCAGCGCGACGGCATCATCGCCGAGCCGGCCGGCGCGCTAGCCATCGCCGCGCTGGGCGAGGGAATCGAGATCGTCCCCGGCACGTCCGTGGTGTGCATCGTCTCTGGCGGCAACAACGACGTCAGCCGCTACGGCGAGATCCTCGAGCGCTCTTTGGTCCACGAGGGGCTCAAGCACTACTTCCTCGTCGACTTCCCCCAGGAGCCGGGGGCGCTCCGCGGCTTCCTCGACAACGTGCTCGGGCCTGGCGACGACATCACCTTGTTCGAGTACGTCAAGAAGAACAACCGCGAGACCGGCCCCGCCCTCGTCGGCATCGAGCTCGCCGCCAAGGACGACCTGGCACCGCTGCTCGAACGCATGGACACCAGCCCCCTGCACATCGAGCGTCTTTCAGCCGGCTCCCCCGCCTTCCGCTTCTTGGTGTGACAGGCGGCAGGTGCGGGCTGGGGATCGTTCAGCCGGGGGGCATCGGCGGCAGGACCTGTTGCAGCTCGGCCACGGGAGCGAACAGGTCACCGTCGGCTACTACCCGGGCGAGGACGGCGTCGGCGTCCAGGAGCACCGGTTCAGCGTCGCCGGTCGCCGCTACCCCTTCGACCTCCTCCCAGGCCAGCGGCGCCGACACTGTGGGGCGCTCGCGGGCTCGCAGCGAGTACACGCACACCGTGGTCTTCACCGCGTCGTTCTGGCTCCAGTCGATGAACACCTTGCCGGCTCGCAGGTCTTTGGCCATCCGCGACACCACCAGTTCGGGGTGACGGGCCTCCAGCAGGCGGGCCAGGGCGTGGGCGAAGGCCTTGGTGTCGCCGTAGCCCACCGGTGTGTTCAGGGGAGCGTAGATCTGCAGGCCCTTGGATCCCGAGGTCTTGGCAAAGCACACCAGGCCCAGCTGGTCGAGCACCTCCCGCACGAGGAGGCCGAGCCGGGCGCACTCCACCATGGTCGCCGGGGCGCCGGGGTCGAGGTCGAACACGACCATGGTCGGGCGGCCCACGTCGTCGGTGCGGGCGAGCGAGGTGTGCAGCTCGAGTGACGCCAGGTTCGCCACCCACACGAGGGTGGCCAGGTCGTTGGCCACGCAGTAGTTCACGTCGGCCTTGTTTCGCCCGCTCCACACCGCCACGGTGTCGACCCACGGCGGGCGGTGCGAAGGGCAGTTCTTCTCGTAGAAGAACTGGCTGTCGACGCCGTTGGGGTAGCGCTTGAGGGTGAGGGCCCGCCGCCGCAGGTGGGGAAGCAGCACGGGGGCGATACGGCTGTAGTAGTCGATGACCTGGCCCTTGGTGAACCCCACTGCGGGGTACAACACCTTGTCGATATTCGACAGCTTGAGCGACCGTCCCTCGACGGTTACGTCGATCATGGCAGCCGAAGGGCTCACCCCCCGTCCTTGTCCTTCTTCACCGCCGCCAGGCTGGCCTCCAGGGCGGCCATGAGGTCGACCACCTTGGTGGGCTCCTCGGCGGCCTCCTCCACCACGACCTCCTGGCCCGACGCCTTCTGCTCGATGAGCTCCAGCACCCGTTCGCGGTACTCGTCGTGGTACTTGTCGGGCTCGAAGTCCGACGACAGCGAGTCGATGAGCTGGCGGGCCATCTTCTCCTCTCGCTCGGACACCTCCACCTCGTCGCGGGGCAGGTCGAGCTCGTCGTCGGGCACCACCTCGTCGGCAAACAGCATGGTCTCGAGCACCAGGGCGTCTCCCTTGGGGCGGATGGCGGCCAGGTACTGCTTGGTACGCAGCACCACCCGGGCGATGCCAACCTTGTTGGCCTCACGCATCGCATTGCGCAGCAGGGCGTAGGCCTTGGTGCCGCCCTTGTCGGGAACGAGGTAGTAGGGCCGCTCGTAGAAGACGGGGTCGATGGTGTCGAGGTCGACGAAGTCCTCGATGTCGATCGTCTTGGTGGCCTTGGGGTCGAGGGCGTCGAGCTCGTCGGGTGTGACGGTCACATAGGTGTCGGGCCCCAGCTCGTAGCCCTTCACGATGTTGTCGTAGGCCACCTCCTCGCCGGTGGCCGACGACACCCGCTTCTGCTTCACCCTGGCGTTGGACTTTCGGTCGAGCTGGTGGAAGCGCACGTCCTTCGACGACACCGCGCTGTAGAGCTTCACGGGGACGTTCACCAGCCCGAAGCTGATGGCGCCGCTCCAGATGGGTCGGGGCACGGCCACCTCCTCCCAAGTGACGCTATCGGCTGGTAGGGGGCATCTCGAAAGCGCAGCGGGGTCCTGGAGCCCGACCCAGCTTCCTGTCGAGGGTGGCCAGGGGCACAGAAAGAGACTCGGCCACGGCGACGTACCACGCGTCGTAGGCGGTGACGACCCGCCTCAGCTCCCACACCCGCAGCCGATGCTGGCCGGGTTCGGCCGTCCGGGACCTCTCACCACAGCGAGCACGTCGGCCGGGCTCGGCTCGGTCGGGATCGCTGTCGATCGTCTCGGCGGTGCCGTGCGTGGTCGAGTGCATGGTGGGCAGCTCGTCGGCGAGGTGGGCGTGAGCTTCGCCGTGGTCGCCGGTGGCGGCGTCGAATGACACCCCAGTCGCTCCACGGCCACCCTGGCCGTACGCTCAGTGGGGTCGCTCATGGTGTTGTTCAGAAAGTCGTAATGACCGGGCACCACTGACTCGGCGTATCAGGGGGGTAGAACCGCATGATGAGTGCAGATCTCAGCGTTGGCCGCGTATTTCCCGACCTCGCATTGCCCGATCACGCCGGCAACGAGCGCCAGCTGTCGCAGCTCACGGGTGACGACCCGGTGCTCCTGCAGTTCTACCGGGGCTGGTGGTGCCCGAAGGAACAAGCTTTCTTCCGTAACCTGGTGGATCTGCAAGCCGAGGCCGAGGTCGCCTACACCCGGTTCGTGTCGGTGAGCATCGACGTTCCCGAGACGCAGGCCGCGTTCCGGGCTGGGATCGGTGCCCGATGGACGTTCTTGTCCGACACGCAGCGCGTGTGGATCGACCAGCTCGGCCTGATGGAGGCCACCGACACCACCCACCGGCCGTACCTGCCGATGGTGTTCACGCTGCGGCCGGACCTGACCATTCACCGCGTCTACGACGGCTACTGGTTCTGGGGTCGGCCGACCAATGAGGAGCTGCGCCAGGACTTCCGAGCCATCAGCCATGCGATCCGCCCCGATTGGGAACCCCCCCGGCCGTGAGCTGGCTCTGGTTCGACCTCTGCCCGGGGACGGTCAGCGATGCGTTGGCGTCAGCGGTCGCCTATGACGAGCACGACCGGGAGATCGCCACCCTCGCGGCCTGGCCCAAGGTCGCCCTGCGCCCGTCCCCGTCGGCGGCCACGATCGACGAGCGCGCCATCGATCCAAATGGCGCCGCTGGTTGGGTGTCATGGGCGAGGGGTTCCGGCGGGATGTTCCTGCCTTTCGACGATCCGGCGGTGGCCCAGGCGACGCGCATGGTGCTGTCCATGCCCCCCGCAGCCGCCTTTTCCACCCTGGTCGAAGGCGACGATCGCTGCGTCGGGGCGCTGACCGCGACGCTTGGCGGTCGGGGAGAACTGGCCTACGATCCCTTCGCCAACCTCTTCCCAACGGTCGTCATGCGGGTGGAAGCGGGGATACTGGGTCGCATGCCCGCGCCGGTGGGCCCGGTGACTCAGCGCTACGGGGCGGACAACCCCTGGCCCTGGGACCGGTTCTAGTCGAAATACGGAGTCCGACAGCCGATGAGTGACCGTTCGATCGCCGACTACGGCCTGCTGTCCGATTGCCACTCTGCCGCCCTGGTGAGCGGGGAAGGATCGATCGACTGGCTGTGCTTTCCCCGCTTCGACTCCCCGTCGGTGTTCGGTCGCCTGCTCGACCCCGACGCCGGGCACTGGTCGATCCGGCCCGTGTCCGAGTTCGACGTGCGCCGCCGCTACCTGCCTGGCTCGCTGGTGCTCGAGACGCAGTTCGCCACCGCGGCGGGGATGGTCATGGTCACCGATGCCCTGGTCTTCGATGCCGACGAACGCGGTCACCAGATTGGGTCCAATGCCCCCCATGTCCTGGTGCGGGTGGCCGAGGCCACCGAGGGAGCGGTCGAGTTGGAGGTCGACTTCTGCCCGCGCCCGGAGTACGGGCTGGTGAGCCCCCGCCTGGAGTGGGTCGACGACGTCGTCGTGTCCCGGGGCGGCGCCGACGTCCTGTGCCTGTCGGGGCCGGCGCCGACCGAGGTTGGCATCGGGCGGGCCCGGTGGCGGGTTCTCCTCGAGAAGGGCGAGCGCTGCGTATTCGCCCTCCGCCATTCCCGCCGGTGGGATCCACTGGCGAAGCCCTGGTCGGACAAGCAGACCCGAAAGCGTCTCGACGACACGGTGGCGGGTTGGCGCTCGTGGTCGGAGCTGCATCAGCACTACGAGGGGCCGGCCCAGGATCTGGTCCATCTCAGCGGCCGGGTGCTGCGGGGCCTGACCTACCAGCCCACCGGCGCCATTGTCGCCGCCCCCACCACGTCGTTGCCCGAACAAGCCGGTGGTTCCAGGAACTGGGACTATCGCTACTGCTGGCTGCGCGACGCCAGCTTCACCCTTGATGCCCTGTGGGTGGCCGCCTGCCCCGACGAGGCAGCCGACTTCGTGCGCTGGATCCTCGAGACAGCGGGCACGTCACTGCAGCAGGGCCACGGCCTGCAGATCATGTACGGCGTCGGCGGCGAGCACGACCTGTCCGAGCGAGAGCTTCCCCACTTGGCCGGCTGGCGGGGCAGCAGCCCCGTTCGGGTTGGCAACGGGGCGTGGAAGCAGACCCAGATCGACATCTTCGGCGAGCTGCTCGACGCCGTGGTGAGGCTGAAGGACCAGATCGGGCCCGTGGCCGAGAGCACGTGCGCGTTCCTGGCCGACGTCGCCGACGTCGCCGCCGCTTCTTGGGGGAGGCCCGATTCGGGCATCTGGGAGGGCCGGGGCGAGCCCCGGGACCACCTGTACTCCAAGCTGATGTGCTGGGTCGCCCTCGACCGGGCGGTGGTGCTGGCGGAGTGGATCGGCCGGGCGAGCCGGGCCTCCGAGTGGGCCGCGCATCGGGAGGAGATCCGCACTGCCATCCTCGAACAGGGCTGGAACGACGACATCGGCGCCTACACCCAGTCCTTTGGCAGCGACGTCCTCGACGCCTCGTGCCTCATGATGGTCGTCACCGGGTTCCTGGTGGCGGACGACCCCCGCATGGCCGCCACCATCGAGAAGGTGGCGGTTGAGCTAGCCGCGCCCTGCGGGCTGCTCTACCGCTACACCGGCGACGACGGCCCCGACGGCGGCGAAGGCGTCTTCATCATCTGCACGTACTGGTTGGTCCAGTGCCTGGCTGCCGCCGGCCAGGCCCAGAGAGCCACCGAGCTGTTCGACCGGGCCACCGCCTACGCCAACGACCTCGGGCTGCTGAGCGAGGAGGCCGATCCCTCCACCGGGGAGCTCATGGGAAACTTCCCGCAGGCCTTCAGCCATGTCGGCCTGGTCAACGCGGCGTGGGCGCTGTCAAACATGGCTCCCGTCGTCGGCACCGCCTGAGGGGTCGAAGCGGTACCCGACGCCCCACAGGGTGACGATGAACACCGGATGGGCCGGATCGGGCTCGACCTTCTCGCGCAGGCGCCGGACGTGGACCGTCACCGTCGACCCGTCGCCCACGGTGTAGCCCCAGACCGCCTCGAGCAGCTCCTCCCGGCGGAATGCCTGGGCCGGATGCGACGCCAGGAAGGCGAGGAGCCGGAACTCGATGGTGGTCAGGGCGATCCAGGCGTCGCCCACCCGTGCCCGTCGGCTGGCGTCGTCGAGCTCCAGCCGAGCCGGCGCCATTGGCTCGGCGGTGACGAGGTGGGCGAGCGGCGGCACTCGCCGCAGCACCGATCGGACCCGGGCCACCAGTTCGTCGGCGCACAGGGGGCTGGGCACGTAGTCGTCAGCCCCGAGTTGCAGGCCCCATGTCCGCTCGTGGTTGTCGGCCAGGGGGCTGATCATCACCACCGGGACGTCGCTGCAGGCCCGCAGGCGTTGGAAGCTGAGGTGCTCCTCACCCGGCAGCCGGGGGTCCAGCACGACAAGCTCGGGCCAGGACCGCTCCAGCCAGCCCAGTGCCTGGGGACCGCTGGTGCTCACCTCGACGGAGAAACCGGCCCGCTCCAGACAGCAGCGGGCCATGGCCGCGGTCTGTGCGTCGCTCTCGACCACCAGCACCCGGGAGCCGGCAGCACTCAAGACGTGCGCCCTCTGCTGGACGGCCATCCCGACCAAAGCTACAGCGACACGTGGCCAGTTCTTACAGAACGCGGACAAGTCGGCTGAATCCGGTTGGGGGGTCGTTCGCGTCGGCAAGGATACTGAGGTGCCTGGACCGCCGATGACGCGCCGTTGCAGCCCCGACGCTCGGACCAGCCACATGCAGGTGGGGACGTAGGCGGTCGTGCCGTCGATCAGACCTTGCCTGAGCCGCGCCCAGGCCGTGGCCCGTATCCAAGAGCGGTCCTTCCCCGAGGACGCCGGCGATCTCGTCGGCGTCGAGCTGGAGTGGCTCGCCCGATCGAGGGACGGGACCCGGCCGGCGGAGGTGGCCCACGGTCTGGGCGACCCGGTCCTCGACGGTGACAGCGCCCTGACCATCGAACCCGGCGGCCAGCTCGAGCTGAGCTCCCGGCCCTTCTCGTCGGTCGCCGCGCTGTGCGCCGACGTGGCCGGCGACGTCGGTGTCCTCGGCGACGAGGTGGCCCGCGGCGGCGCCCGCCTGGTGGGGATGGGCCTGGTACCCGAGGGCCCGACGCCGCGGCTGGCTTCGACCCCGCGCTACGACGCCATGGCCGCGTTCTTCGCTCCGGACGGGACGGCGGGGTCGACCATGATGACCGCCACCGCGTCGTTGCAGGTGAACCTGGGGTTGAACGGGCAGGCCGAGGTGGAAGGACGCTGGCGACGGGCCAACCTCCTCGGGCCGGTCCTGGCCGCGGCCTTCGCCAATTCGCCGTTGCGCGACGGGGCTCCCACCGGTTGGGCCTCGACCCGCCTGCAGGTCTGGTCGGCGATCGATCCCACCCGCACGGCCTCGGCCTGGGCCCCTGGGCGGGGCGCTGCGTCATGGGCCGACTACGTGTTCGACGCCCGGGTCATGCTCATCCGACGGAGCGCAACGGACTTCGCGCCGCTGGTCAAGCCCTTGTCCTTCGGCCGATGGCTGACGCGCGGACACGAGCTCGGCTACCCGACCGGCGAGGACCTTGACTATCACCTCACCACTCTGTTCCCGCCGGTGCGGCCGAAAGGATGGCTGGAGCTCCGCTTTCTCGACGCTCTGCCGCCGCCGTGGTGGCCGGTGGCGACGGCGGTCGCCTCTGGACTGGTAGGTGATCCGGAGGCGGGGGCCCGGGCCGAACGGGCCGCTGCCCCCTTTGCCGGGCAATGGCGGCGGGCGGCTCGGCACGGTCTCGCCGATCCCGAATTGGCGTCGGCCGCCGAGGGGTGCTTCGCGACGGCAGTGGAGATCCTGAGCGATGTCGACAGCGAGATCAGCGACGCGGTGGTGGAGTACGCACAGCGCTTTGTGGCCCGCGGGCGTACTCCGGCCGAGGAGCGCCTCGACGCATGGCGGGCCACCGGCTCCCCGCTGCTGGCCGAGGACGCCGAGCGCGTGGCCGAGATGGCCCGATGACGACCGCGGCCGGCACCGTCGAGGCGTATGTGGTCGAGGAGGGCGTGCATGCGGACAGGTGACGTAGCAGGCGCCATGGGCAAGGGCCTGGTGGCCGGGGTCGCCGGCACCGCCCCTCATGACGCTGTCGAGCACGATTGAGATGAAGCTGACGGGGCGGCCCGCCAGTTCGGCGCCCGCCGACGCCGCCGCCAAGGTGCTGGGCGTCGAGCCAACGGGGGACGCGGAAACGGCCCGGTTCTCCAACGTCGTGCACTGGGCCTACGGCACGACATGGGGCGCGGTCAGGGGACTGGTGGGCGCTGTGGGCCTGACCGGGCCAGCCGCCGCCGGCGCCCACTTCGCCGCGGTGTGGGGAAGTGGCCTGGCCATGCTGCCCGCCCTCGGGGTGGCTCCCCCGGTGCGGGAGTGGGGGGCCAAGGCGCTGCTCACCGACGGCTGCCACCACCTTGTCTACGCCTGGGGCGGCCTGGTTTACGGCGCCCTCGATCGCCGAAGCTGCACGCGGTGACAGGCAGGCGGATACCTCGATGACTCCCACCGCCCCGGCCCTGCGCCGGCCATCGAACCCCGACAGGTTGAAGCCGGCGCGCTCGATGGCTGCGGCGCCGGCGGCCAGCGTGATGTTGCGAGCCCACAGCGGCGAGGTGGTAACCCTCGACACGCTTCGATGGCACACACCGGCCACGGCCGGGGAACGGGCGCTGCTCGGCGCCGTCGCCGGGCCGGTCATCGACCTCGGCTGCGGTCCCGGTCGCCTGGTCGCGGATCTGGCCGACCGGGGCGTCACGGCCCTGGGCATCGACGTGTCGCCGACGGCCGTGGCCCTGGCCCGCCGGCGAGGGGCTCGCGTGATCGAACAGAACCTCTTCGAGCCTCTGCCCTGGGAGGGCCGGTGGGCCACCGCCCTGGTCTTCGACGGCAACGTCGGCATCGGCGGCGATCCTGTCCGCCTCCTGGCCCGCTCCCGGGAGGTCATCGCCGTCGACGGGCAGATCCTGGTCGAGGTCGAGCCTCCCGGGGCCCGGTGGCATCGCCTCACCGCCTGGTTCGAGCGCGACGGCCAACGGAGCGATCCCTTCGCCTGGGCCGTGGTCGGAGCCGACGCTATCGAGGAGGTGGCCACGGCGGCCGGACTGCGGCTGACGGCGACGACCGAGCTGGCAACGGGTCGGTGGTTCGCCCACCTGAGGCGAGCGGGCCGGGTCAGCCTTCCCGCCGATGCCCGCCCTGGCACCCCCGATGTTCTCGCCAGCCCTCGCCGGGCCGCAGCGTCGCCCTGGAGCTTCTTGTTCGCCGAATCCCTAGTGACGCCACCTCACGAAAGGGCGCCCAGCACATGAACGACGACCGCCCCACCCGCCGCCCCATTGCCCTCGGGGCGCTGGCCGGGTTGGTCGCCGCCCTGGCGACGACGCTGGAGCAGGCGCTTTTGCGCCTCGGCCTGCAGCCGACCGATGTCGGCAGTTTCAACGTAGGGCCCTGGAGCTTGCTGAACAGATCCGCCTCGAGCTCGAAAGAGCCATCGCCGCGCTTCGGGGCAGTGGCTTGTTCACCGGCCTGAGCCTCGAGGCGGCCAGCCGAGCGCGGAGGTCCGCCAGCCGAACCGAGTGTTCAGCATGCTCCTACGCTCGGCGGGTGCGATCGAACCAGCTGCGTCGTCCGAAGCGGCGCGTGGCCATCGCAGGCCTGGTCGTCGCCCTGAGCGCGTGCTCGTCCGACGGCCCGCCGCCTCGCACCGACGTCCCCGAGCCGGCCGTGTCGCCCGTGCCGTCGGAGGCCCCCGCCGGTCGGGTGGTGCCGCTCGCCGGCCAGCCCGAGGGTCTGGTGGTCGACGGCCCCACCCGCACCATCGCCGCCGGCGTCCGCAACCCCGACGGCCTGGCCCTGGTCGACGTCGACACCGGCGTCGAGCGCGCCCGCCGCCCCTTCGCCGGATCGCCCCGCCACCTCCAGCTGGCCCGCCCAGGGGGACCGGTCCTGGTGCCGGCCGAGGGCACCGACCGGCTGTATCAGGTGGCGCTGCCCGACGGTGCGCTGGTCGGCGATGTCGGGGTCGGCCGCCAGCCCCACGACGCCACCACCGCCGGCAGCCGCACCTTCGTGGGCGACGAGCTGGCCGACCAGGTCTCGGTGGTCGAGGGCGACCGGCGGGTGCAGCAGCTGCCGGCGCCCGTCATGCCCGGCGGCGTCGCCGCCGCCCTCGACGGCTCGGTGGTGGTGGCCGTCGGGGTCCGGGGCCGGGAGATGGAGGCCTACCGGCCAGACGGCACCTCGCTCGGCCGCACCCGCTGCGGCGTCGGTCCCACTCACGTGCGGGCCGGGCCGGGCGGCCGCTTCTACGTGGCTGACACCCAGGGCGAGGCGCTCCTGGCGTTCGAGGTCGGCCCGGACGGACCCCGGCAGGTGGCCAAGGTGGCGGCCGAGGGCGCCCCCTACGGCCTGGCCATCGACGCCACCCGCCGCGTCGCCTACGTCACACTGACCGCCACCAACCGGGTGCAGGCCTTCCGCCTCGACGGCACAACGCCAAAGGCCGACCGGTCGTGGCCCACCCTGCGCCAGCCCAACGACGTGGGCGTCGACCCCTCCACCGGCCGCATCGTGGTGGCTGGCGCCACCGACAGCGCCCTCCAAATCATCGACCCCTGAGGGAGCGCGGCAGTTCACCCGAACGGCCTCAGGCGACCGTGAGGTCCTCGACGCCGCTCACCCGGACCGGGCCTCCCGGAGCGACCTTCTTGGCCTTGCCTTGACGACCCTCGAGCCAGCGGGCGGCTGACGACAGCAGGAGGTTGACGATGAGGAAGATGGCGGCCACGAACAGGAACGCCTGCAGCTTGTTCTTGAGGAACTCCCCGGCGAGCTCGCCACGGCGCAGGAGCTCCTCATAGAGCACGGCCACGCCGAGGCTCGTGTCCTTCAGGAGCACCACCAGCTGGCTGACCAGCGCAGGCACCATGCGCCGGATCGCCTGAGGCAGCACCACGGCGCGCATCGCCTGCCCGTCGGTCATGCCGACGGCCAACGCCGCCTCGGATTGGCCCCGATCGAGCGACAGGATGCCGGCCCGGATGATCTCGGCCAGCACCGCCGAGTTGTACAG
>JBPCJQ010000069.1:0-7263 GCA_051005135.1 Acidimicrobiales bacterium | reverse complement strand
GGGAGTGCTTCCACCCCTATTGCGACATCCCCGCCCACGAATGCGACATCGACCATATCCAGCCTTTCGCTGCCGGCGGCCCCACCACCCGGGCCAACGGCCGCCCTGCGTGCAGCTTCCACAACCGCCACCGAAGAACCTGACCCCGTTCCCACGGCCGGGGATGGGGGTTTGCAGATCCGACGCCGTTAGGTCAGGCCCGACGGAGGAAGAGACGGCGCACCCAGCCCTTGTTAGGGGGCCACGGTGCAACCTTGACAGGGTGGTTCTCGGGCGCCACCCCGGCAGCCTCCGACTCTGAGCCTTGGAGGAGCTCGCCTGGCGGTCGGCGCAAGGCCTCGAGCTCCGCCTTGGCGGCTGTCGCGGCCCCGGCCTGGGCTTGGGCATCGGCCAGTACGGCGGCGGCCTTTGGCCGCGCTGTGGCGACGATGGAAGCCGCTTGGCCGCGCTGGCAGCGTCACCCCGTCATCCGGTCGGCTCGAACACCCAACGCGTGGCGCGGGTGGAGAACTCCTCCTCCCGCTCGATGACGGCGAAGGCGCGCTCGGGCTCAACCTCGAACATGACGTTCTGGCCGAGGAACTCGGCACTCAGGTCCGCCGAGATGGGTTGGTACTTCTCCAGATAGCGCTCGATCCAGCGGCGCTCGGGCTCACCGGCCGGTACCGGCGCCGCCCGGCCCTCAAGGGAGAGGCACTCGACCGTGTCGTCGACCATGACGACTGTGCGCCCGTTGGCGGCCAGGTTGCGGGCCTTCCGGGATCGGGGACCGCACGAGAAGGCGAAACGAGCCTCGGCATCGTCCCACACGCCGTAGACCGGCAACGCATGCGGGCGACCAGCGGCAGAGACGGTCACCAGCCAGAAGTTCCGATTGGCTGCCAGCCGCTCGGCGGCCCAGGACCAGGGCAGGGGCGACCACGCCGGGTTGTCCATTCCGTAGTCGGGCATGTCGGGTCGCTCAGCTCGCGGCTCGGCCACCCCCCGAGCCTATTGGTCAGGTCGCCGAGGGCGTCGTGGCTCGCGGCCTTGATGTTGGTGACGGCAGGGCAGGCCTGGTCGGGCTGGTTGCCGGCCGCCCCGAAGGACCCGACGACCTGGAACAGCCCGATGCCCAAGGCGCTGATCCACACCGCGCCTCTCGGGCATCGTTTCATACCGGCACGGTAGGCCGAGGTGTCAGCAGCCGTCATCGGCCCGAGGGAGTAGCCATCGCTACGTCCCCGGGCGTACGACCGGCGACTGGACTCGGCGACCCGGCGGCAACTTCGTTGGCTTCTAACAGGGCCCCGCCGACGAAGCAGATACTCTCGGCGTGGGTCGGTATGGGTGGCGAACAAGTAGTGCTGGGTGAGGTGGTGGCTCGTCTCGCCGCCGCGGGTTGTGTAGCGGCAGACGCCGAAGCCGCGGAGCTGCTCGGTGCCACGGGTGATCCGGCCCAGCTGGATGCGCTTGTCGCCCGGCGAACGAGTGGCGAGCCCTTTGCATGGTTGGTCGGCGCGGTGACCTTCTGCGGCATCCGGGTCCAGGTCCACGCCGGCGTCTATGTGCCGCGGCCCCAGACCCAGTCGCTGGCCCGCCGAGCGGCCGCCCTGGTGCCGGAGGGCGGCGTGGCAGTAGACCTGTGCACGGGTGCCGGCGCTGTCGCCTGCGTGTTGCAAGCAGTGTCACCGTCGGCCACTGTCGTGGCGACGGACCTCGATGCCGCCGCGGTGGTGTGCGCGCGTCAGAACGGCGTGAATGCTCTGGTGGGCGGCCTCGACGAACCGCTGCCACCGAGGCTTGTCGGCGCCGTCGACGTCCTGACCGCGGTGCCGCCCTATGTGCCGACCGACGAGCTGTGCTTCTTGCCACGCGACGTGGTGGCGTTCGAGCCGCGCCGCGCCCTGGACGGCGGCCAAGGTGGTCTCGCCCTGCTGTCCTCGGTGGTCGGGCGTAGCACTCGTTGGCTGCAGTCGGGGGCCTGGCTTCTCCTCGAGCTCGGCGGCGACCAGGGCGACGTCGTTGCCGAGGAGATGGACGCCGCCGGCTTCGTCGAGATCGACGTCCGCAAGGACGAAGAGGGCGATGATCGCTCGATCGAAGGTCGACGCCCGTAGAGGGCCTCCTCAGCCGGACCTCCCCGAATCTGCGGCGGCCTCGAGGTATCGGCAGCCAGCAGGCGGGTGGCGGAATCGGGGTCGCGGATCGCCCGGGGAGGCCCCTTGGCCCTGGTCGGCTTGGCTATTGCCGCCATCGGGTTGCCGTCGCGGACGTCGTTTGCCACCAGGAAGTCGAAGAAGCCCGACCACGCCGAGCGAGCCCGCAAAACCGAGGCGGCGGCGTGGTCGACGGCCCACGACCTGAAGGCGGCCTGCAGGGCCGCCTTGGTGAGGTCTTGCACCCGCATCTCGCCGAGGTCATGGCAAGACGCAATGCGGCGGGCCAAGCCCTCGACGTCGCGACGGTAGGCGGCGAGGGTGGCCGCCGCCGCCGGCTTGGTGGTGCCGACGTAGCTCAGCCAGGCGTCGAGGGCCTCCAGGAACCGAGCGTCGGGCCCGAGCTTCCGGGCCACGAAGCTTCGGCCTTCGTTGCTAGTTCGAGTACGGCCAGGCCATGAGGCCTCCGCCTGCGGGCGGGGGGAGGACGATCGACTCCTGGCCACCGGCGGCAACCCGCACGACTGCGGTGGGCCGGTAGTTGCCACGGCTGGCTTGACCGGTGCCGTCGGTGGCGGACTGGGGTTGGTGCTTGAACGCGTCCATCGCCGCTCCGGCCGATCCGTGGCTGCTGAGGACGGTGCCCGCCATCGGCTTCACCCAACGGTCGGTGAGCTCCCTCACCTCATAGACGACGCCTTGCTCTGCTGACGAACGATTAGTACTGGCCATGATTGCCTCTCTGGTGCCTTGTGTGTGACCGCCACCCTAGCACTATCTCCCGATAATATCCATTATCGGGAGATGAGACGTTGCGTCAGAGGCGGCTATGGGCCTTCTGGACGACGCCGGTGGCAGTGGTCCGTAGGGCGCCCGGGTCGCGTTCGCCGGTGAGGAGGACGCTGACGACCGAGTCTGCCCAGCAGGCCACCAGGTGGCCCTGCTTGATGGTGGTGAGCGGCTCCAGGACCCACACCGCCGATGTGCCCACGCCGGCAACCGGTTCTTTGGGCAGTTCGCTGGGTAGGCCGTTGCGCTGCGCGGTGCACTCGGCGGCGGCGGCGGCCGGGTTGCCGGGCTTGGCAATGGTGAGCGCCAGGCTGGTTCCCCCGTCGACGGCGGTGCCCCAGGCGCAGTCGGTCGTACCCGAAGGCTGGGGATCGTTGACGGGGTTGCCCACAGCCGCAGCTACGTCGTCACGGCTGAGGATGTCGCACGCCGCTTTGGGCGGCGCGACCGTGCTGGTGACCCCGGCGACCGTCCCCCCGGGAAGAGCCGTCGTGTTGGTCGCGCTCTTCGAGGACCCAGATCCGCAGGCGGCGACCACTACGGCGAAGGCAGCGCTGGCGGCGACTCTCTTTGCGACCGTCCGCGATGCCATGGGCCCGCACCGTACCCGCTGGCCGGCGTTGGTCAGGGCCAGGGCGGGCACCTCCTGGCCGGCACCACCAGCGAAAGGGAACGCCACCGCGGCGTGGCCGGAGGCCAGGCAAAGATGGGGCTGGGCATGGTCGTGCCCAGAGGCGGTCAGCCTCGCCACTCCTTTGGTTGCCGTGGAGGCCATCCCGGCCGACAGCAGGCCGCGCAGGGCCGCTCGCCGCACGAATCGGCCCCCCCCTTGACGCTGCCAGCGCTGCTGCTACGAGCCACAGGATCCCCCCATCGCCAACCTCGTCCAGGTTGGCGAGCGATCCCATGACCGATGGTGTCTCCGCCAGCCGTTCTTCGGAAACCGAGTCCCACCAAGCGAAGGCATAACCTCCAGGAATGGAACCGCCCGAGGGCGAGCCGGACAGCTTCGAGCAAGAGCCCGAGGCCCACGCCGAACCGCGTGCGGTGGACCGCTGGCGCCAGAACACCGCCTCGGGGGCGATCACCGCCGCCCTGGCCCTCGGCCTGCAGCAGGTCTTCCAACCGCAGCGGTCCGACACCGTCGGCATCGAGCAGGAAGCACCTGCCAAGCCCGTCGATCCCGATCGGGTCGAGGTGCGCTTCGACCCGCAGAGCTCCCGGGGCACGGTCGTCGTTATCCATCGTGGCGACGGGGAGAAGGGTTCGGCTGACACACCTTCGTCCTAGAGACGGGAGCCACACAGTGCCTGAGCACGACGCGGCGACCATGCCCAGCGAAGTCGCCGGGAAGCCCGGCTTCTTCGACCGTTTCGCCGGTGGAGCCGCCCTGTTTGCCAGCCGGGCCGCCTTCTTCGCCTTCTGCGTCCTGCTGATCGTCGCCTGGGCACCGACGTTCCTGTTCTCAAGTTCGACACCTGGCAGCTCATCATCAGCACCATGACGACGATCGTCACCTTCCTCATGGTGGCCCTTCTTCAGAACGCCCAGACCCGCAACGACGAGGCGGCGGGAGACTACGTCGAAGGGTGGCTGACAGGGGACGGCTGCGCAGAGCCGTGCGTGTCGTCGCGGTGGGCCAGGGCTACGACGATCGTGGCAACGCCGATGAGAGAGATGAGGACGGCGAGGGTGAGGCGCAACCTGGTGCTGGTGCCACCGAAGTCGACCCTGGCCACGACCAGGCGGTCGACGCGGGCCGTGAGACCCAGCTTGTCAAGGGATCTGCGGGTCGCGGCCGGGCTGGCGTCGGGCTCGGCCAGCATGATGCCGCCGAGGCGGCCCACAGCGGCCCCGACCGCGGCCTGCTCGACGGGGCGCTCGCCGTCGGTGACGTAGACGACATTGGTGGGCTCGCCTCTGGTGACGGACTCGACGGCCACCGCCTCCGACGTGAGGGTCGGGTCGGAGCCGCCCAGGCGCTTGGCGCCGGGCAACTGGGTCATGACGCCCGGGCCAACAGAGGTGGCTCCTCCCACGACCAGCGTCGACGTGATGCCCAGGATGGCCAGGGCGTCGGTGGTCGCAGGGGAGACGGCGTCGCGCTGGGTGAACAGGACGGGTAGGCGCAGCGCCGCAGCCAGCGCCGAGCCGGTGGCGGCGTCGGGGCTGGCCGGGTTGACCACGACGGCGGCGTCGAACGCAGGCGCGCCCTTGGCCTTGGCTTCGGCGTCACGGTCGTCGACCAGGAGCGCCACCCGTCGGGCGGTGTCGGCCGAGTCGTTCCCGTTGATGCGTTGTTGTTGGCGGGCGCCCGCATGTGCCAGCGATGAGGAGACCTTGTCCGACAGCGCCGACGCCGCCCCCACCAGGTAGGCGCCATCGGGGCGCAGGCGGGCCACCTCCTGCTTCTGGGCCTTGGTGAGGTCGAGGGCTCGGGCCAGCAGGAGCGGGCTCGAGGTGGCCCGGGCCAGGACCGCGGCCGGCAGCGCCGAGGTCACGTCGTCCTCGTTGACCACCACCACTTTGGCCGACGGTGAAACCTCGGGGTAGGCGAGCCGGGACAGGTTCACCGAGAAGTCCTCGGGGCCACTGCGGGGCAGCGAGGTCATTGGGAGGGGGGTGGTGATGCTGTCGGCCCCGGCCGACCCGGCGGCTAAGAGCGGGCCGAGCACGGCTGAGGCGATCGCCACCACCAACCACGTCGTGGCCTGGGCGCGCGATGCCTCGCGCAATGGTTCAGCCCCCGCTGGATTTTTCGGCGGCTTGCTTGTCGTCGCTCGTGGAGCCTTCCCCGTCGGAGCTCGCGGGCTGCTTGCCGTTGCCTCCGGCCACGCCGGCGCCGTACTGGCCTTCGTCCTCGTCGGCGAAGACCCGGCTCTTGAGGATGTCCTCATCCTCGATGCGCATGAGTTCCTTCTTGCCCACCTTGTCATGGCTGGCCACCACCCGGCTGGCGTGGCGCAAACGGGCCCGCTCCAGGGCGTTGCGCACGCTGCGGCCGTTGGAGAAGCGGGGCTGGTGCATGCGCAGGTCGAGATAGTCGCGGAAGGCCTCCCTGGCGCCGTCGGAGAACGTGTAGTGCTGCTCGTCGAGCATTATCTCGGCGATGCCCATGAGCTCGTCGACGCTGAAGTCGGGGAACTCGATGTGGTGGGCGATCCTCGACCCCATCCCCGGGTTGCTGGTGAAGAAGTCCTCCATCTTGTCCTTGTAGCCGGCGAGGATGACCACCACGTTCTCCCGCTCGTTCTCCATGATCTGCAGGAGCATCTCGATGGCCTCCTGCCCGTAGTCGCGCTCGTTCTCCTTGCGGTGCAGGTAGTAGGCCTCGTCGATGAACAGGACCCCGCCCATCGCCCTCTTGAGGACCTCTTTGGTCTTGGGGGCGGTGTGGCCCACGTACTGGCCCACGAGGTCGTCACGGGTGACGTGGGTCATCTGGCCCTTGGAGAGATAGCCGAGCGACTTGAGGAGGTCGGCCATGCGCAGGGCCACCGTGGTCTTGCCCGTGCCAGGGCTACCGGTGAAGCACATGTGCAGGGTGGGCCGGCTGGAGTCGATCCCGAACTTGCGTCGCAGGCGGTCGACGACCAGGAGGTCGGCGATCTCGCGGATGCGAGTCTTCACCGGCACCAGGCCGACCAGTTCCTTGTCGAGGCGTTCGAGGATCTCGTCGGTGTTGGTCTCCTTGCGCTCGGCCTCGACGTCGACGGTGTCGTCGTCGCCGAGCTGTTCGGCCTTCGCCTTCTCCTGGTCCTCCTCCTCCGCCTCTTTGCCGGACTTGGGTTGATTGGCCTTGTTGGGCATGGTAAAGCTGGTCATGCCTCGATCCTACGCCTTTGCTCTCACGTCGAGGCGGCCTACCAGCAGGCGCCGCATGGGCTTGCCGCCCGGCGTCCGGGGAATGGTGTCGATCGCCACCAAGCGGCGCGGGAGCTTGGCGGCCGAGAGGTGCTCGGCGCCTAGGGCCCGCAGCTCGTCCAGCGCTGGGGGCGGGCAACCGGCGGCGGGCACGACGAAGGCCACCACCACCTCGCCCCACTCGGGGTCGGGGGCGCCGACCACGCCCACGTCGGCCACGGCGGGATGCCGGCTCAGCACCGTCTCCACCTCGGTGGGGCTCACGTTGACACCGCCGCTCACTACGAGATCGCGCAGGCGGTCGACCACCCGCAAGCTGCCGTCCGCATCCCATGCGCCGGCGTCGCCGGTGTGCAGCCAACCGTCGGTGGACAGGGCCAATACCGTCTCCGTCGGGCGCAACCGGTAGCCCCGCATGACGGGGGCGCCCCGGACCTGTATCTCGTCAGTCGGGGGGGGGGGGGGGGGGGGG
>JBPCJQ010000068.1:0-10122 GCA_051005135.1 Acidimicrobiales bacterium | reverse complement strand
CGGCCGCCCACGGCCGCGAGATCACCACGATCCTGGGAGCCCTGTGACGGCGGCGGCCGTCAGGGGCCGGTGGCGGCTGTGCGGCTGGTGCGCCGCAGCGATCCTCCTGGAGGCGGGCCTGTACGCCTCCTACCGCGGGCACGACGCCAGGTTCCACTGGTTCACCCACTTCTTCGTCGGCGCCGCCACCGCCCTCGCCGTGATGACGTTCGTGGTCCTGCGCTGGCGGCGACCGGTGGCCCGACCCCTGGTCTGGCTGATCGCCGCCCATGTCGTGGCCATGGCCCCCGATCTGGTGTTCGCCGCCGGCTACGCCCACCAGCGGTGGATGGACATTTTCCTCGGTCACATCACCGTCCACTTCGTCCCCGGCCGCAACTGGACATGGCTGATCGCCTTCCTCACGTCCCTGGCCGCCTACCTCGTCGCTCTCGACCGGACCCGAAGCCGGGTGGCAGCACCATGACCGAGGTTGACGAGAGCTACAGGGAGGACCGACCGTGCGGGGATGGGACTTCCGGGAATGCCGGCCGAAGGGGCCCGGCAAAGGAACAGTCGTCGCTGTACCTGACCGGCACGTTCTACCTGACGATGGTCGCCGCCGGCTACGTGATCGAGGCCGCCTTCGGGCTGCTCCACCTCGTCCCCAGCGGCCGCCACGCCAAGGTGACCGAAGCGGCGATCACCTGGAACTACACCACCTTCCTCAACCTGCTCGCCATCGCGTTCACCGCTGCCCTGCTCGTCCGCTTCGTCCGGACCGGCGGCGCCGGCATGTCAAGATGATGGGCGGTGACCCGACCGACGGTCACGACAACCCGCACCACCAGCAACACCAACCCGGGGCCGCCCACCCCCGATGACACCGGGGCCGCCGGCGCTGTTCCACTCGACCTGGGGCGCCGGTCCGCTCGTCGTCGCTCTCCACGGCCTGGGTGCCTCGTCCGCCTACTGGGACCCGCTCGCCCAGCACCTCCCGGACCACCGCGTCGTCGCCCCTGACGCGCTCGGCTTCGGGCGGTCACCGGCGCCCGAGGACAGCCCCTACGACCTCGACGCCCACCTGGAAGGTCTCCGGCCGCTCCTCAACGAACCGGCGACCATTGTGGCCCACTCCACCGGCTGCCTCCTCGCCCTCGGCGCCGCCGCCCGCTGGCCGGACGCGGTGGAACGTCTCGTCCTCACCTCGCTCCCCGCCTGGCCCGACCGGGCCACCGCCCTCGCCGAGGTGGGTCGCCTCGGCGCCATGGCCCGGTGGACGGCGAACGGTGACCCCCGGGGCCGGGTGATCTGTGAGGCGATGTGCCGCCACGCCGCCCTCGCTGCCACCCTGGCCCCCCTTGTCGTGCGGTCGGTGCCCGCCGCCGTCGCCATCGACGGTGTCCGCCACACCTGGGCCAGCTACCACCGCACGCTGAGCAACCTCGTCGTCGCCGAACCCGCCGCGGACCTGCTCCGCCGGGTCCGCTGCCCCGCCGTCGCCGTCGTCGGCCTCGACGACCGGACCACACGGCCCTACTGGGCCCAGCAGCTCACAGCCGGCCAACCGCGCCTCGAGCTGCACGTGCTTCCCCACGTCGACCACCACCCGGCCCTGCGCGCCCCAGCCGTGGTGGCAGCCCACATCGCACGATGACCCACAGCCAGAGTCCACCCACTCAGCAGCAGGCGTCGCCGTTCCGCCTCGCGGCCTTCCCGGGCGGCGACATAGACGATCCCGAGCGCGGCGACGGGGTCGGCCCACCACCACCCGAACGTCACGTGGAGCAGCCCCGCGAGCACGATCGCTGAGAGCCAGACGCACAGGACGGTCTCGGTGGCGTCGGCCTGCAGCGCTCGACTGCCGAGCTGACGACCGACGTTCCGCTTGGCTCGGGCCAGCAGCGGCATCACGATCAGCGACACCACGGTGAGCGCTCAAACATGGGTTCCGGGGCTACTGGTCGCGGCGCATCACCGACGAGTACCGTCTGATCTACAAGGTCGCCGGCGACGAGATACGCATCGCCGCCTGTCGCTACCACTACGGGAACTGAAGGCTTCGCTCAGGACGCGCAATCATCGATCCAGGCCAAGGCCGGGCCCACCAGCTCCTCCACCGGCGCGGTCGTCGACAGGGTGAGGTAGGAACCGGCCGGCTCCTCCATCTCCGCTGCCACCCGTCGCACCAGGTCACCGTCGCGGTTGGCGGCGGGATGGGTGCCTTGGGACGCATCCGCCTCGCAGCGCTCGATGGCCACCTCGACGGTCACGTCGCACACGATGACGGCGGCGAACGCCCCGCTCTCGGTGGCCACCGCCTCGGCCGCCCCCACCTGCTTGGCGCGCGAGAAGGTGAGCCCGTCGAAAACGACCACCCGGCCTCGGCCAAGGTGGTAGCGGGCGGCCTCGAGCATGGCCGAGAAGGTGACGTTGCGCTCCGCCGAGCTGTAGTCACAGGGGGCGAACAGGGCGTCGCGCACGGCGTCCTTGTCGATCACCCGGCCGTCGGGGAGGCGGGCCGCCAGCGCCCGGGCCAGCGTCGTCTTGCCCGCCCCCGGCAGCCCCGCCAGTACTACCACTCCGGGCCGCATTGGAGCCCACGCTAGGGCGTGGCCACCCTGGGTTCAGTCCAGTGGTGCCTCCGCGACCCAGGCATCGCTGCCGGCAGCCACCGGTTCCGTATCGCGGGGACGTCGGCGGGCGGCGACGGCGCCAAACCAGGCGGTGGCCAGCGCTCCCACCCCGCCGATGACAACCGGCACCCGGGCCCCCAAGGGCATCGGCGATCACAGAGGCCCGCCGATGGGTGTGGTACCCACGAGCAGAACCGTCTGGAGGCCAGCCACCGGCCCGAGGAGCCTGCCTTCTCACGGCTTTGGAGGGTAGGCCGAATGACGAAGGGGCACCGCCGCCATCCGTAGGATGAGATGGTGCCCACCGCCACCGTCTCGGGGATCCCCGTCCACTTCCTCGACGCCGGCGGCCCGCCACGCAGTGACCGCCCTGCCCTGGTGCTGCTCCACGCCTTCCCGTTGCAGGCGGCCATGTGGGACGACCAGGTCGAGGCCCTCTCGACCCGTTGGCGGGTGGTGGCGCCCGACCTGCCCGGCTTCGGCTCTACGCCCCCGCCATCCGATCCGGGGGCCGCAACCATCGACGACTATGCGGCGGTGGTGGCCGGTCTGATCGAGCACCTCGACATCGCCCCCGCGGTGGTAGGCGGCCTGTCGATGGGTGGATACGCCACCTTCGCCCTCCTCCGCAGCCGCCCCGAGTTGGTGGCGGCGCTGGTGCTGGCCGACACCCGGGCGGGTGCCGACAGCTCAGAGGTGGCCGCCCGTCGCGCCTCCCAGGCAGACCAGGCGTCGACGGACGGCACCGCCGAGCTGGTGGAGTCGATGCTCGGCACCCTGTTGTCGGAGCAGACCCAGGCGCAGAGCCCCGACGTGGTCGATCGGGCCCGGGCCCTCATGGCCGCCAACCCGGCGGCCGGGTGGGTCGCCGCCCTGACCGCCATGAAGGGCCGGCCCGACGCCACCAGCCAGCTGGCTGACATCGACGTACCCACCCTGGTGGTGGTGGGCGAGCACGACGGCGCCTCTCCCCCGGCCGAGGCCGAGGCCATGGCCGCCGCCATCGCCGGTGCTCGCCTGGAAGTGGTCCCCGGCGCCGGGCACCTGTCGAACCTGGAGGCGCCCGAGGTGTTCACAGGCATCGTCGAGTCCTTCCTCTCCGGTCTGTGACGGGAGGGGGGCAGGCCCCCCTCCCCAGACCTCCCCCCGAGGGCCCGCCGGCCCTTGGCGGCGAGGGACCTTCCGTGGAGGCCGCCTTCGGCGGCCAGAGCGGCGGCCGGTGTAGAAACTTGTCCCAATGTCTTGGCTTTCAGTCCTCGAGGAGATCTAGACGTTGGGGCTGTCCGAAGAGGAGGCGGTACGTCGACGGGTGCGTGACCTGCTGGCCGACCATCCCCCCGGCCAGCCGGCGGAGTCGGTGTTCTGGGGCGCACGCTTCGACGCCGGTCTGGCCTGGGTTGGACATCCCGTGGGTTGCGGGGGAATGGCTGTCGCCCCTGGGCTGCAGGTGGTGGTCGACGAGCTGTTGGCCGCGGCGGGCGCACCGCCCAACTGGTACCGCAACCCTGTCGGGATCGGCGCCGTGGCAGCGGCCCTGTTGGCCTGGGGGACCGACGCCCAGCGCCAGCGCTGGCTGCGGCCGTTGTTCACGTGCGAAGAGGTGTGGTGCCAGCTCTACAGCGAACCGGGGGCCGGGTCAGACCTGGCTGCGGTGTCGACGACCGCGGCGCCGACCGTCGAGGGGGTGACTTGGACCGTCGCCGGCCACAAGACCTACAGCACCCTGGCCCACGTGGCCCGGTGGGGCCTGCTGCTGGCCCGCACCCATCCCGAGCGTCCCCCCCACCAGGGGCTCACCTGCTTCGCCCTCGACCTGGCCACGCCCGTCGTCGAAGTGAGGCCCCTGCGCCAGATGGACGGCGATGCCGAGTTCGACGAGGTGGCGATCTCCGTCGCCGAGTTGCCCGACAGCCATCGCATCGGGCCCGCCGGTGAGGGCTGGTCGGTGGCCATGGCGACCCTCGTCTCCGAGCGCCTGGCCCTGGCCGGCGCCACCCGAGCCAGGGATGAGGGCCCCATAGCCGAGGCCCTCCGGCTCTGGCACGAGCGCGAGCCGAGCCTGGGCGACGATGCCGTCATGCGTGACCGGGTGGCAGCGGCTTGGATCGACGCCGAGGTGGCCCGCCTGCTCGTCGAGCGGCTGCGGGCGGGGGTGGTGTCGGGATCGCCGGGACCGGAGGCGGCCATGGCCAAGCTCGCCGCTGGTGAGGCCGACCAGCGGGTGTGGGACCTGTGCATCGACCTGCTCGGTCCCGAGGGCACGCTCTACGACGACTGGTCGTTCCATGCCCCCGAGGCGGCGGGCGAGGCCCGGCGCGACCCCCGCCGGGCATGGTTGCGGTCACGGGCGCTCACCATCCAGGGGGGGACGTCGGAGATCGTGCGAACCCTCGTGGGCGAGCGGGTGCTAGGCCTGCCCCGGGAGCCGGGATAGGCAACGTCGCCGGTAGCGTCGGTGGCGTGACGGCCAAGACGACGCCAGCCCGGCGCCTGTTGGGCCTGGGCGGCTGGGCCCTGGTCGCCCCGTCGGCCGTGCTCGCTGCCAGCCGCGGCGTGCGCCACCAACGTCACATCCCGGTGCTCATCCTGGAGGCCCTCGGCCCGGTGTGGCTCCTGCCCACCCTGGCCGCCGCGGGGTTGGCCGCAGCAGCTCGCCGCCCCGCCCTGGGTGCGGTCGCCGCCGCACTGGCCGGCCTGCGCCTTAGCTGGCTGACCCCCGAGATCCGTCCCCGACCCGTTCCCGCCGACGACTCCGACGGCACTGCCCGGCTTCGCCTCTACTCCCACAATGTTCTGTTCACCAACACCCACGCCGACAGGGTGGCCGCCGAGATAGTCACCGCCGATCCCGACGTGGTGGTCCTCCAGGAGGTCTCCCCGCCCATCGTGGCCGCCCTGCGCAGCGCCGGCATCCTCGACCGCTACCCCCACCAGTGGCTCGACCCGCGCACCAACGGCCTGGGCACCGCCATCTTGTCGCGCGACCCCTTGGAGGACGCCCGGCAGTGGTGGTGCGCGGGCCAGCTCATGGCCCAGGCCACCGTGGTCGTCGACGGCCACCGGGTCACTCTGTACGACGTGCACACCCGCGCCCCGACGGGTTTCGGTGACCCGGCCCGCTGGGCGACCCAGCTCGGCGCCCTCGCTGAGATGGTCGCGGCCGAGCCCGGGCCGCTGGTGGTGGCCGGCGACTTCAACGCCACCTCCGGCCACCGGGCCTTTCGCGACCTGCTTTCCGCCGGGCTGGCCGACGCCCACGTCGCCGGAGGGCGGTGGTGGGCTGCCACGTGGCCGTGCGACCTGCGCCCCCTGCCCTCGTTCGCTCGCCTGGACCACATACTTGTGTCGCCCCACCTGGACGTGCTCGGCGTGTGGGAGGGACGGGGCGCGGGCAGCGACCACCGCCCCGTGATCGTCGACCTGGCCCTCCCCTCTCCCGTTCTTTGCGCGATTTCTAACCGTGACGGTTGAGGAGCGCGCAAAGAACGAAGGGCGGCACTCGGTGGTGCACCTGCCGCGGTACTGGTACGTGGCGTGCCTGTCCACCGAGCTGGGACGTCGCCCGGTGGGGCGCACGGTCCTGGACAGGCCGCTGGTGCTCTTCCGTGACGCGGGGGGCAGGCCGGTGGCGCTGCTCGACCGCTGCCCGCACCGAAACGTGCCGCTCTCGCTGGGCCGCGTCGACGCCGGCCTGCTGGAGTGCCGATACCATGGCTGGCGCTTCGACGGCGAGGGCAAATGCCGCGCCGTCCCCGGCCTGTGCACGGGTACCGACGCCGACGCCGACCGGCCTGCCCGCCGGGCACCCGCCTTTCCCGCCACCGAGAGCGGCGGCTTCGTCTGGGTGTTCCCTGACCTCACCGCCCCTCCGGCCCGCGAGCCCCTTCGCTTCCCCTGCATCGACGCCCCCGGCTACGTCACCGCGCGCCGCAGTCTGCGGGTCGATGCCACCCTGCACGCCGCGGTGGAGAACACCCTCGACGTGCCCCATACCGCCTTCCTGCATGCTGGCCTGTTCCGAGGCGGTCGCGAGCCGGTCGACATCGACGTGGTGGTGCGCCACGGCCCCGACAGTGTGGAAGCGGAGTACCTCGGCGAGCCTCGGCCGCCCGGCGTGGTGGGACGGGTCCTGGCGCCAAACGGGGGCGTGGTCACCCACGTCGACCGCTTCGTGTTGCCGTCGGTGACCCAGGTGGAGTACCGCCTGGGCCGCCACCACCTGGTGGCCACCTCGGCCTTCACGCCCGTGTCCGACGTCGACACCCGCCTGCACGTCGCCGTCACCTTCCGGGCCGCGCTGCCGGCCTGGCTGGTTCGGGCGGTGGTGACTCCTGTCGCCAACCGCATCTTCGCCCAGGACCGCGACATCCTCCGCCACCAGGCCGAGAACATCGAGCGGTTCGGCGGAGAGCAGTTCGCCTCCACCGACCTCGACGTGCTGGGCACCCACGTGTGGAAGCTCCTGCGCCGGGCCGAACGGGGCGAGCCCGCCGGTGTGGAAGAGACGGACCGCCGGGTGAGGATGCGGGTCTGAGGTGTCACGCGTCCTCGTCTCCGGCGATCGCCTCGATGATCGCCCCCACCTGGCCGCCAAGCTCCGGCACGTCGCGGGTCGCGATCCGTGGGCAATGGTCCAGTCAACCGCGAAGTAGGCGTGGGTCGCTCGATTGCGGAAGGTGATGATGGCCGGCACGGCACCTGCGTGAAGCGCTGCCGGAGCTCGGCGGACAGCTTGCCGGCTGCCTCGCCGAGCGCTACCGCTCCTTCGCCGCCGACCTGGGCGTCGAGTTGCCAGAGGTGGGCGCCGGGCCGAAGACCTGATAGCGAGACGCTTGCGTTTCGATCCGGTGCCGTCTAGCATGCCTCACCATGCGACAGGCCATCCGAGACCCCGAGGTCGCCTACCGGCGACGCTGGCTGACGTTGCTGGTGCTGTGCATCAGCCTGATCGTGATCGTGCTCGACAACACGATCCTCAACGTCGCCATCCCCACGCTCGCCCACCCCACCGCCCAGGGCGGCCTGGGCGCCTCGGCCAGCCAACTGCAGTGGGTCGTCGACTCCTACACGCTCGTGTTCGCCGGCCTGCTCCTCACGGCGGGAAGCCTGGGCGACCGCTTCGGCCGGTACCGGTTCCTGGCGTTCGGCCTGGCCGTGTTCGGCATCGGCTCCGTACTGTCGGCCTTCGCCCCGTCGGCGAGCACGCTCATCCTCACCCGGGCCATCATGGGCATCGGCGGCGCGTGCATCATGCCGTCGACGCTGTCGATCATCACCAACGTCTTCACCGACCCGGCCGAGCGCGGCAAGGCCATCGGGATTTGGGCCGGTGTCTCGGCCCTGGGCCTGGGGATCGGGCCGGTGAGCGGCGGATTCCTCCTCGAGCACTTCTGGTGGGGCTCGGTGTTCATCGTGAACGTGCCCATCGTGATCGCCGGCCTGGCGCTGGGTTACGCCCTGGTCCCCGAGTCACGTGACCCCTCCCAGGGCCGCCTCGACCCGTTGGGAGCGGTGCTGTCGATCGTCGCCCTCGGCGCCCTGCTGTGGTCGGTCATCGAGGCGCCCACCAAGGGTTGGGGCTCGACCGAGATCGTGGCCGGCTTCGTGGTCGGAGCCGTGCTGCTTGCCGCTTTCCTGGTGTGGGAGCTGCGGTCGCGCCACCCCATGCTCGACATGCACTTCTTCGAGAACCCCCGTTTCAGCGCCGCCAGCGGCGCCATCACGCTCGTCTTCCTGGCGCTGTACGGAACGCTGTTCCTCATCACCCAGTACCTGCAATCGGTGCTCGGCTACTCGACGGTGAAAGCGGGCGTGGTGCTGGTGCCCTCGGCCGTGGTCATCATGACGTTTGCCCCGCTGTCCAACGTGTGGGTGCAGAAGCTGGGCAACAAGGTCGTGGTCGCCGCCGGGCTGGCGGCGGTGGCGACGTCTATGGCGTTGTTCACCACGTTGCAACCCCAGAGCAGCGTCGCCCACGTCATCGCCGTTACCGCCCTCATGGGCCTGGGCATGGCCAACGTGATGGCCCCGTGCACCGACTCCATCATGGGATCGCTGCCCCGGGCCAAGGCGGGCGTGGGCTCCGCCGTCAACGACACCACGCGCCAGATGGGTGGTGCCGTCGGTGTCGCCGTGTTCGGCTCAGTCCTGGCCAGCCGCTTCACCTCGGCGGTCACCGGCAAGCTCAGCGGCGTCGTGCCCCGCCCGCTGCTGGCGGCGGTTAGGAACAACGTCGGCCAGGCCGTCGCCATCGCCCATCAGCGGGCCACACCCCCACCCGTCGCGGCGCGCATCGCCCAGGCAGCCAAGGAGAGCTTCGTGGGAGGTCTCCACGTGGTCGGCGTGGCCGCCGCCGTCATCACCTTGCTGGCCACCGTCGGCGTGGTGCTGTTCCTGCCGGCGCGGCCCCGTGACGACGACTCAGAGCCGCCCCGCGAACCGGCGCAGCCGCTGTCCGTAGGCGCAGGAACCTCGTGACCAACCCGGTTCCCGATACCACGGATCGGCCGCGGGCGGGGCGGCGACGTGACCCGTTGTGCGACGAGGCAATCTTCGCCGCCACCCTCGCCCTGTTCGCCGAGCAGGGGTACTCCGGCGTGACCATAGAGGGGGTGGCGGCCCGGGCCGGAGTGGGCAAGGCCACCATCTACCGGCGCTACCCCGACAAGGCCCAGCTGGTGGTGGCAGCCGTGCACGTGGGGGCGTGCGTCACCGACCTGCTGCCCGACACCGGCGACCTGAGGGCCAACCTCACGACCATGCTCGGCAGCCTCATGGGCCTGCTGCGCGGCAACCAGGGCCCCGTGCTATTGGCGTTCGCGGCCGAGCGCATCCGCTACCCGAGCCTCGACGAGGAGTTCAAGCGGTCGGTGATCGGAGCCAAGCGTGCCCACATCCGCCACCTCGTCACCTCGGCCATGGAGCGGGGCGAGCTGCCGGCGGGCACCGACGTCGACATCGTCACCGAAGCGGGGCCGGCGCTGCTGTGGTACCACGCCCTCAACCGCCTTCCCCTCACCGACGACCTGCCGCGCCGCATCGTCGACCTGGTCGTGCCACCGACCTGAGCTCGACGCGTGTCGCGAGCCCAGTGGTGCCGACCGTCAGCAGCGCCCCACGGTGACCTCGTTGGTGGTATGTCGGGCCAGCGCCCTCAGGTCGCGTGGATCGCTCGTGAGCACTGTCGCCCCGCCGACGTCGTCGGCGAGGGCAACCACCAGGGCGTCCACGGCCGAGGGGGAGCGTGAGCCGCTGGCCGATTCGCGTCACGGCGAATAGGGAGACTCGAACTGAGTCTTGCCCAGACCAGCGTCTCTCGCTCTCGCCATGGCCTCTGCTCGGCCGGCAGCATGGAGTTTGGTCATGATGTTGGATACGTGGTTAGGATCCGCGTCTGAGCTAGTCGCGCGGTGTAGGATCTCATCGTGGAGGTCGACGAAGAGAACCTGAAGCGGTTCTTCTCCCAGACCTTGCCGCTGCTCGATGAGCGGGAGCGCCGGCTGATGGC
>JBPCJQ010000067.1:0-7671 GCA_051005135.1 Acidimicrobiales bacterium | reverse complement strand
GGGCTCTGCCCCCCGACGGCCCCCCGAGGCCAAATCGTGACGCCCTTTCTCATCCTCGGCATCGAGACATCGTGCGACGAGACGGCGGCCGCGGTGGTGGCCGACGGCATCACGGTGCGTTCGTCGGTCATCTCCAGCCAGGTCGACTTGCACGCCCGTTTCGGTGGCGTGGTGCCCGAGATCGCCAGTCGGGCCCACGTGCGCCTTCTCACCCCGGCGGTGGCCGAGGCCCTGGTGGAGGCGGGCGTGGAGGGCGCCGACGTCGACGCGGTGGCGGCCACCGTCGGCCCCGGCCTGGCCACTTCGCTACTGGTGGGGGTGAGCGCGGCCAAGAGCCTGGCCCTCGTCTGGAAGGTGCCCTTCGTGGGCGTCAACCACATGGAAGGCCACCTCTACGCCTGCTTCCTGCACCAGCCCGACCTGGAGCTGCCGGCCGTGGCCCTGCTGGTGTCGGGCGGCCACACCCTGATCGTGGCCATGGAGGGCCACGGCCGCTACCAGGTGCTGGGCACCACCATCGACGACGCGGTGGGCGAGGCCTTCGACAAGGTGGCCCGGTACCTGGGCCTCGGGTACCCGGGGGGCCCGGCCATCGACCGCATCTCCGAGGTCGGCGACCCCGAGGCGGTGGTGTTCCCCCGGGCCATGGAGCGGGAGGGCTACGACTTCTCCTTCAGCGGCCTCAAGACTGCAGTCGCCCGCTACGCCAAGGCCCATCCCGACACCGAGGTGGCCGACGTGGCGGCGTCGTTCCAGCGGGCCGCGGTGGAGGTGCTGGTCACCAAGGCCCGCCGAGCGGTGACCGACACGGGTGCCCGCTCGCTGTGCCTGGGTGGAGGAGTGGGGGCTAACTCGGAGCTGCGCCGCCGGGTGGCGGAGGTGTGCGCCCAAGACGGCGTAGCCGCGGTGATCCCCAGCCGAGAGCTGTGCACCGACAACGCCGCCATGGTGGCATCGGCGGCCTGGTGGCGCCTGCGGGCTGACGGCCCCTCGTCGCTGGAGCTGGGCGTGAACCCCAACCTGAGCCTGGCCCAGCCTGCGTGGCCGAACGCAGTGACTGGGGGTTGACCGGCTCGACACCGGGCCTGCTATCGTTAGCAGTCTAAGACCGAGAGTGCTAACGCCACCAGCGAGGCCGAAGTTCGGCTGGCCCGAAGTTCGACTGGCCGAAGTTCGACTGGCATGGTGCGAAAGCCCGAAGTGCAACGGAGGTCCACCCGCTATGAACCTGAGGCCCCTAGAAGACCGCATCGTCGTCCGACCCAGCGAGGCCGAGCAGACCACGGTGAGCGGCATCGTCATCCCCGACACCGCCAAGGAGAAGCCCCAGCAGGGCGAAGTCCTCGCCGTCGGCCCCGGCCGCCGGTCGGAGCAGTCGGGCGAGCTCATCCCCGTCGACGTCAAGGAGGGCGACGTCGTCATCTACAGCAAGTACGGCGGCACGGAGTTCACCGTCGACGGTGAGGATCTTCTCATCCTCAACGGCCGCGACGTACTTGCCATCACCGACAAGAAGTAGTCCATGGCCAAGGACCTCAAGTTCGACGATGCCGCCCGGGAGGCGCTCGAGGCGGGCATCAACAAGATGGCCAACTGCGTAAAGGTCACCCTGGGCCCCAAGGGTCGCAACGTGGTGATCGAGAAGAAGTTCGGCGTTCCCACGATCACCAACGACGGAGTCACCATCGCCAAGGAGATCGAGCTTGAGGACTCCTTCGAGAACATGGGAGCCCAGGCCCTCAAGGAAGTGGCCACCAAGACCAACGACGTGGCCGGCGACGGCACCACCACCGCCACCGTCCTGGCCCAGATCATGGTGCACGAGGGCATGCGCAACGTGGCCGCCGGAGCCAACCCCATGGAGCTCAAGCGGGGCATCGACGCCGCCGTAGCCGCGGCCGTGGAGTCCATCAAGAAGCAGGCCAAAGACGTCGACGACCGTACCGAGATCGCCCACGTGGCCAGTATCTCGGCTGCCGACAGGGAGATCGGCGAGCTCATCGCCGACGCCATCGACAAGGTGGGCAAGGACGGCGTCGTCAGCGTCGAGGAGTCGAACACCTTCGGCATGGAGCTGGAGTTCGCCGAGGGCATGCAGTTCGACAAGGGCTACCTCTCACCCCACCTGGTGACCGACGCCGAGCGCCAGGAGGCGGTGCTCGACGAGCCTTACATCCTGCTCGCCAACTCCAAGATCAGCGCCGTCAACGACCTCCTCCCCGTCCTCGAGAAGGTCATGCAGACCAACAAGCCGCTGCTGATCATCGCCGAAGACGTGGAGGGCGAGGCCCTGGCCACGCTCGTAGTCAACAAGCTGCGGGGCACTTTCACCGCGGTGGCCGTCAAGGCCCCCGGTTTCGGCGAGCGCCGGCGGTCCACCCTCGACGACATCGCCACCCTCACCGGCGGCCAGGTCGTGTCCTCCGAGCTGGGCCTCAAGCTCGACTCCATCGGCCTCGAGCACCTGGGCCGGGCTCGCCGGGTCACCATCACCAAGGACGACACCACCATCGTGGAGGGTTCGGGCGACAAGAAGGTGCTCAACGAGCGGATCGGCCAGGTCCGCCGCCAGATCGACGAGGCGACCTCTGACTGGGACCGCGAGAAGCTCCAAGAGCGGTTGGCCAAGCTGGCCGGTGGAGTGGCCCTCATCAGGGTCGGCGCCGCCACCGAGGTCGAGCTCAAGGAGAAGAAGCACCGCATCGAAGACGCGGTGTCGGCCACCAAGGCGGCCATCGAAGAGGGCATCGTCCCCGGTGGGGGCACTGCCCTGCTGCGGGCCCGCAAGGGCGTCGACTCGGTGAAGAACGAGGGCGACGAGGCCACCGGCACGGCCATCGTGAGGCGGGCCCTGGAGGAACCCCTCCGGTGGATCGCCCAGAACGCCGGCCACGAGGGATCGTTGATCATCCGCCAGGTCGAGTCCGACAAGGGCGCCCAGGGCTTCAACGCCCTCACCGGCGAGTTCGAAGACCTGGTCAAGGCCGGGGTGATCGACCCTGCCAAGGTCACCCGCTCGGCCCTGCAGCACGCCGCCTCCATCGCCGCCATGCTGCTCACCACCAAGACCCTGGTGGCCCAGAAGATGGAGCCGATCCTGCCCGCCACCCCCCCACAGCGCAACAACGCCGGTATGAGCTACATGTAGTTCGGCTCAGGCTCAGGCGATGCGGGTGCCATCTCGGAACACCGAGATGGCACCGGTGGGGCAGGCCTCGGCGGCGCGCACCAAGTCGTCGTCGGGGTCGCCGGGCGGCTCGGCAGCGGTGGCTACCTGGGTGGGGTCGAGGGAGAAGGTGCCTGGCGCCGCGCTTATGCATGACTTGGTGGCGATGCAACGAGCCCGCTGTACCTTCACCTCCAGGGCCATGGTGAACGAGATCGTACCGCTGACCGGTAGGCTCGGAGCTGATGGATCGTCCGCCGCCGGAGCCGGCCAAGCTCCTTGCCGCCTGGTTGGAGTGGGAGAAGGGCGAAACCCCGCCGGGCCGGGTGCTTGCCAACCTGAAGACGGGCGGAATGCGCGACGTGCTGGAGGCGCTGGTGGCCCAAGCGGAGGCCGCGGCTGCCGCGGAGTCGATCGCCACCCACTGACGTCACACAGTCGGGGGGCTCTGCCCCCCGACCACCCCCAGAACCAAACCAGGGTCGACGCCCCAGGTGTCGTGGGGGTTCCCCTCCCCACGAGAGCGCACGAGGTGGTCGGACTTGGCTGAGATCGAGATCGGCATCGGGAAGTCGGGACGAAGGGCGTACGGGTTCGACGACATCGCCATCGTGCCCAGCCGCCGCACCCGCGACCCCGAAGACGTCGACATCTCGTGGGAGATCGACGCCTTCACCTTCGGCCTGCCGCTCATGGCCGCCGCCATGGACGGTGTGGTCAGCCCGGCCACCGCCATCGAGATCGGCCGCCTGGGCGGGCTGGGCGTGCTCAACCTCGAGGGCCTGTGGACCCGCTACGACGACCCCGAGCCCCTCTTCGAGGAGATCGCCTCGCTCGGCACCGAGAAGGCCACCCTGCGCATGCAGGACATCTATGCCGAGCCGATCAAGCCCGAGCTCATCGGCCGGCGCATAGCCGAGATCCGTGACGCCGGCGTGGTGTCGTGCGCATCGGTCACGCCCCAGCGCACCGCGGCGTTCTCCAAGGCGATCCTCGAGGCCGAGCTCGACCTGCTCGTCATCCAGGGCACGGTCGTATCC
Organism: Acidimicrobiales bacterium; assembly: GCA_051005135.1. Lineage (GTDB taxonomy): Bacteria > Actinomycetota > Acidimicrobiia > Acidimicrobiales > AC-14 > DATAQC01. Next base: position 3,465 of record JBPCJQ010000067.1, on the reverse strand, counting down.
GCCGAGCACGTCTCCAAGACGGCCGAGCCCCTCAACCTCAAGCGCTTCATCCGCGAGCTGGAGATCCCCGTGATCGTGGGCGGGTGCGCGTCCTACAACGCCGCCCTCCATCTCATGCGCACCGGAGCGGTTGGGGTGCTGGTGGGGGTGGGCCCTGGCCACGCGTGCACCACCCGGGGCGTGCTGGGCATCGGCGTGCCCCAAGCCACTGCCATCGCCGACGCCGCCGGCGCCCGTATGCGCCACCTCGACGAGACCGGTGTCTACGTGCACGTGATCGCCGATGGCGGCATGAGCACCGGCGGCGACATCGCCAAGGCCGTGGCCTGCGGGGCCGACGCGGTGATGGTGGGCTCGCCCCTCGCCGCTGCCGTCGAGGCTCCCGGCCGCGGCCATCACTGGGGCATGGCCACCTTCCACCCCACGCTGCCCAGGGGCGCCCGGGTGCGCACCGCGGTGCGGGGAACCCTCGAGCAGGTGCTGGTCGGTCCCGCTCACGAGAACGACGGGCGCCTCAACCTCTTCGGTGCCCTGCGCACCTCGATGGCGACGTGCGGCTACGAGACGGTGAAGGAGTTCCAGAAGGCCGAGGTCATGGTGGCGCCCTCCCTGCAGACCGAGGGCAAGAGCCTCCAGCGCAGCCAGGCCATCGGGATGGGCTCCTGACCTTCCGTCCCCGGTGTTCTGGTCAGGTTTGACCTTGCCATGACGATGTCAAACCTGACCAGAACGGCTGACAGCCCCTTCGACACCGTCCTCGTCGTCGACTTCGGGGCCCAGTACGCCCAGCTCATCGCCCGGCGGGTGCGCGAGGCCCACGTGTACTCGGAGATAGTGCCGCGCGACATGCCGGTAGCCGAGATGCTGGCCCGGCGCCCGGCGGGCATCATCTTCAGCGGCGGCCCCAAGTCGGTGCATGCAGAGGGCGCCCCCGGCATCGACGCCCGTATCTATGGCACCGGTGTACCGGTGCTGGGCATCTGTTACGGGGCGCAGCTGGTGGCATCGCAACTGGGCGGCGAGGTAGCGCGAACGGGGATCGCCGAGTACGGCCGCACTGCGCTCGACGTGACCGCCGGCTCCGAGTTGTTCGGCGACCTGCCCCTGTCCCAGGACGTGTGGATGAGCCACGCCGACTCGATCGTCACCGCTCCTCCCGGCTTCCGGGTCACGGCCCGCACCGCGATGGTGCCGGTGGCGGCCCTGGAAGATGCCGAGCGTCGGGTCTACGGGCTGCAGTTCCACCCCGAGGTGGCCCACACCCCGAGGGGCCAGGAGATCCTCAAGCACTTCCTCTACGACGTGTGCGGGTGCCTGCCCCGTTGGACCATGGTCTCCATCATCGAGGAGGCGGTGGCGGCGGTGCAGGCCCAAGTGGGCGACGCCAAGGTGATCTGCGGGCTCTCTGGCGGGGTCGACTCGGCGGTGGCCGCGGCCTTGGTGCACAAGGCTATCGGTGACCAGCTCACCTGCGTCTTCGTCGACACCGGACTCATGCGCCAAGGCGAGGCCGAGCAGGTGGAGGACACCTTCCGCCGCCAGTTCCACGTCGAGCTGGTACATGCCAAGGCCGCCGACCGGTTCCTCGAAGCTCTGCGTGGCGTGGAGGATCCCGAGGTCAAGCGCAGGGCCATAGGCAACACCTTCATCCGCGTCTTCGAGGAGGTGGCCGACGACATCAGGGACGCCCGCTTCCTCGTGCAGGGAACCCTCTACCCCGACGTCATCGAGTCGGGCACCCGCGACGCGGCGCGTATCAAGTCGCACCACAACGTGGGCGGGCTGCCCGACGACATGGTCTTCGAGCTCGTCGAGCCCCTCCGCAAGTTGTTCAAGGACGAGGTGCGGGCCATGGGCGAGGAGCTCGGCCTGCCAGAGGACATCGTTTGGCGCCAGCCCTTTCCCGGCCCTGGGCTGGCCGTACGCATCGTCGGGGAGGTGACTCCCGAGCGACTGGGGATCCTGCGCGCCGCCGACGCCATCGTGGTGGAGGAGATCCGCCGGGCCGGGCTGCACCGCGAGCTGTGGCAAGCCTTCGCGGTGCTGCTCACCGTGCGCTCGGTGGGGGTCATGGGCGACGAGCGCACCTACGGCCATCCCGTGATCATCCGAGCCGTCCAGAGCGACGACGCCATGACCGCCGACTGGGCCCGCCTGCCCTACGACCTGCTCGAGTGCCTGTCGTCGCGCATCATCGCCGAGGTTCCAGGCGTAAACCGGGTGGCTCTCGACATCACGTCGAAGCCCCCCGGCACCATCGAATGGGAATGACGGGAAGAACAGCGACGACGAAGTGCCGTCGTGGAACTCAAAGGCGGCGGCGCCAACACCGCTGACCCCGCTCCATGTACCAGTGCCAGGGTGAAGCTCGTCCAGCGAGGTCGGTTCTCTCCGGCGGGGGACCGGCCTCTGGCTCCTCCTTCGGAAGAGCCTCCGACCGGCTCGACTTTCGGGTCTGGCGCTGCGTTCGGAGCGTTCGGCCCATTGCTCGTGCCTACTCGGGACCGGCGGGCAGGAACTCGTCCAAGCGTGGCTCGGCCAGGCACGACGGACCGGTCCCGGCGAGGCTAACGACGATATCGGCGTGCTCAGCCGAGGCCCGCACCCATGTGTCCATCCCGGGCCCGAGCACTTCGTCCCAGAACTGCTCCATCTCCTCCGGGGTGAACGCCCTTCCGGTCTGCTCCCGCAGTCTCGTCTCCCGATCGAATCTGCGGTCGCGGGCGACGTCGGTTGGAACGTCGAGATGGAGGTGCCAATCGAGATACGGGAGGATGCGTCCATAGCCGTCGCCGTCGTACCCGACGATCCACCCGTCGAACACCACCACGTCGGGGGCCTCTTCGAGGCACTCGTCGCCGCTTCGGTTGTCACGGGACGGATCGAATCGCGGCAGGAAGAGGGGCCGCGATCCGTTCTGGATCGCGGCCAGGGTCCGGGCCATCAGATCGAGGTCATGCGATCCCGGCGCGGCGCGCCACGCGATGCCGCGGCGCTCTCTTTCCTTCCGGGAAAGGTAGAAGTCGTCCTGCGAGAGGGCGACGGCGCGCATCCCCACGTTCGCCAACGACCGCGACATCGCGCTGGCAATCGTCGATTTCCCCGCTCCCGCTGGTCCGGAGATCCCGAACACCCGCGGGTGGGACGCCCGGATCAGCTGCACCGCCGGGGCGACGCAGCCGGCGCGCACACGGGAGGAGTCCTCCGACGAGTCACCGGGAGGACCCACCACCTCGTCGGACGCGGTCTGGCCGAGTGCGATCCACTGCTGCGTCCGATCACGCTTCACGATCAGTCGCTCTCCTGACCAGTGTGGGTCTTGCCGAGGGTCATGATCCCTGTTGCCCGCCATTCCCGATGATCGTCTGGCGACGTTCATCGCGGTCACCGAGATCGGGCCGTCGTTGATCATCATCGTGTCGTCGGCACCCGGCGGGCGTCAGTCGCCGGCGACTTCGACGACGG
>JBPCJQ010000066.1:0-5214 GCA_051005135.1 Acidimicrobiales bacterium | reverse complement strand
TCCCTCTCGCTGTGGGGTGGTTGGGTGTTTGGTGGGGGTAGCGTGGTTTGTTGGCTGCCGGCGCGCCCCCCCCCCCCCCCCTACTGTGGGTGAACGTGCGTGGGAGCCGGTATCGTCGGGCGAGGTGACGTTGCGCGCGAGGGCCAAGGCCGACGTGTTGTCGTCGGGACGGGAGCAGGTCCGCACCGGCCCGTGGCGAGGTGACGGACGCGTCGCCTACCTGGCTCCTGTCACCGACGCCCCGCCGCCGTCGGCCGGCTTCATACAGCACTGCCTGAGCGAGCTGTCGGCTCGCGGTTACGGCAGCGTGGTCACGGCTGCCCTAACGGCATCGGAGCGCCAGGCCTTCTACCACTGTGGCTTCCATGACCAGGAGCGCCTGCGCCTCCTGGTCCACGACTTGCAGCAGGCACCGCCCGCCGGTGGCCACTCGCTGCGGCGGGCCCACCAGGCTGATCGTGGCGCGGTGCTGGCAGTCGACGCCGCCACGTTCTCGGCCTTCTGGCGTCTTGATGGCTGGGGGCTCGACCAGGCGGTGGCGGCCACCCCGTCGTCGCGGTTCCGAGTGGCCACCGCCGGCGGAAGGGTCGTCGGTTATGCAATCACCGGTCGTGCAGGCACCGACGGCTACCTTCAGCGCCTGGCCGTCGATCCCGCCCACCAACGCAGTGGACGAGGCCGAGCCCTGGCGCTGGACGGCCTGTACTGGCTCCGCCGGAAGGGGGCGCGGCGCGCCGTGGTCAACACCCAAGTCGCCAACGACGCCGCCTACTCGCTCTATGTGGGCCTGGGCTTCAGGGCCCAGCCCTGCAACCTCGTCGTGCTGCGCCGCGAGCTCGGGTGACCCGCAGGCGGTACTCCTGGCCGGCCTTCCTCGCCGCCCTGGGCGTGGTTGCCGGGCTCCTGGGTCCGAGCGGCCCCCTGAGCGGGTTGGCTGGCCCGAGCGGCTCGGTCGCCTCCGCCCAGGATGCGGCCGACACCGGTTCCCTTGCCCTGGCTTTTCAGCAACCGTGGGTGGCGGGAAGCGACTTCTCGTTGCGACTGCGCCTGGGCCGTCCCACGGCGGCAGGCACATACGAGATCGCCGCCACCGTGTACCCGGCGGTGGGCACGCGCTCGGAGTTCGACGTCACCCTGGGCGACAAGATCACCGCAGCGGCCCTGTGGACGCAGTCCTTCCCGCTGACGTCGCTGAGCCCCGACGTGAACGGCGAGGTTCCTTTGACCCTCCGCTTTCCCGATCCGGGCTTGGGCAAGAACGATGGTGTCTTCCCACTTCGAGTCGAGCTCCGGGAGCGGGGCACGGCCAGGGTGCTGCACCGCTTCACCACCCACATCGTCTACCTGCCCGGACAACACCCGGGTGACAAGTTGGGCGTCTCGTTGGTGGTGCCCCTGGACGCGCCACCCGGGCTCCCGCCCTCCGGTGCCAGACGGCTACAGGGTTTTGACGACGTCGCTGCCGCCACATCGGCGCTCGACGCCGTCCGTTCCACACCCGTAGCCATCGCACCCACGCCGGAGACGTTGTCCACCCTCGCCGCCAGCAACGACGACCGGGCTGCCGCGGCGCTGCGGAGCCTTCAGGAGCGTGCCGCCGCGGCCACCGTGCTGGGTAGCACCTACGTCCCCACCAACCTCCCCGCCCTCTTGGCCACCGGGCTCGCCGAGGACGCCCGGGCCCAGCTCGACAAGGGCTCGACAACCCTGGCCGACGCCTTGCACGTGCGCCCCGACGCCCGCACCTGGCTGGCCCGCGAGCCCATCGACCGAGCATCGCTCGCGTTGCTGGCAGGGCGGGGCGTCGACCGGGTGGTTGCCACCGAGTCCGACCTGCAACCCATGCCGGCACAGAAGTTGACCGTCACCTCCCCGTTCCTGCTCAGCGCCGGTGACCGCCAGCTGCCGGCGGTAGTGGCCGATGGTGGCCTCTCCGCCTACTTCGACAACTCCGTCGACCCCGTCCTAGCCGCCAACCACCTGCTCGCCGATCTGGCTGTCATCTATCTCGACAAACCCGGAGCTGGTAGCCGGGCGGTCGTGGTGGCGGGACCGCCCACGTGGCGAGCCGACCGGTCGTTCCTCGAGACGACGGTCGCCGGCCTGGCGGCCAGTCCCATCACGGCCGCAGTGTCCCTCGACACCGTTTTCGCCACCTTTGCCTCGGCCAGGAACGAGCAGGGCCGGCCCCTCGTGAGGACGCCCTCCGGGGTGCCACCTGGCGGTATCGCCGACCTGGTCACGGGCCTGGCCAACGCCCGGCGCCGTCTCGATGCCCTGGGCTCGGTGCTCGGCACCACCAATACGATCCAAGCCACGCTCGAGGAGCGACTCCTGCTGGCGGAGTCGGTCGAACTGCGCACCAACCGCCAGCGCCAGGCGTACCTGGATGCGGTGCTCAGCGGGATCGACGCCCTGCGGCGCGACATCCGCATGCCCGGGGCCCAGTCGATCACCCTCACGGCCCGGCGCGGTGAGATCCCGGTGACCTTCCAAAACCGCACGGGTGCTCCGGCCAAGGTGGTGGTAAGGGTGCAGAGCGACAAGCTCGACTTTCCCGGGGGCAGCACCGCCACCCTCGACCTGGCCCGCCGCAATACCACTGAACGTTTCTCGGTGATCTCGCGCACATCCGGGGCCTTCCCCCTCCGCATCGCCCTCGAGTCGCCCGACGGGAACCTGCTCATCGGCCAGGCCCGCCTCACGGTCCGCTCCACTGCGGCGTCGGGGATCGGCCTCGCTGTCTCCATGGGTGCCGCCCTTTTCCTGGCCCTATGGTGGGGCCGCCATGCGGCACGAGGCCGCCGGGCCCGGCGCCTCGTGCCTGCGTAGGGCGGATGACGCCTTGAGCATCGCGGTGGTGACGGACAGCAGCTCAGATCTGCCCGACGAGCTGGCCAAGGCGTCGAGGGTTACCGTCGTGCCCCTGTCCATCAGGTTCGGCGACGAGGAGCTCGTCGACCGGCGCGACCTCAGTCCGGCTCAGTTCTGGGCCCGCTGTGCGGCCTCGCCGGTGTTGCCGGAGACCTCAGCCCCCTCCCCGGGGGCGTTCGAGGCCGCCTTCCGGTCCGCCGCCGAGGGCGGCGCCCGTGGCATCGTGTGTGTGACCCTGTCTTCCAAGCTGTCGGCCACCATCCAGGCCGCCCAGGCGGCGGCCGCAGCGGTGGAAGCACGCGTACCGGTAAGGGTCGTCGACTCCCGCTCCGTCACCATGGGCCTCGGGATGATCGTTCTGGAGACGGCCCGGGCTGGCATCGCCAGCGACGATGTGGGCTCGGTGGCGGAGCACGCCGTGGAACTGGCCGGGCGCACCAGGGTCTACGGCACCCTCGACACGCTGGAGAACCTGAAGAAGGGCGGGCGCATCGGCGCCGCCCAAGCGTTGGTCGGCTCGCTGTTGTCGATAAAGCCCGTCATCGAGGTCCGCGACGGGGCGGTGGTGCCCGGACCTCGGCAGCGCACGCGCGCTCGGGCCCTGGCCTGGTTGGCGGACAGGGTGGCGGCTGATGCCCCGACCGGTGATGTAGCCGTCATCTCCGGCCAGGCGCCCGACGTCGACGTCCTCAAGGCGCTCCTGGGGAGAACCGTCGCCTCCGAGCGTCTCGTCATGGCTGAGCTGGGGGCGGTGATCGGCACCCACGCCGGCCCTCGGACCATCGGCGTCGCCTACCAGGCCTCCTGACCGCAGCCGGGGTGGAAGGCCGACGCGTTAGCTTCGACTTTGCTATGGCCTCCCGCCACATCGAGGCCGAGAGCGTGCTCGGCGGGCGCTACCGGCTGGTGCGCAGCATCGCCAGTGGGGGCATGGCCCAGGTATGGGAAGCCCAGGACGACATCCTCGGCCGGCGGGTGGCGGTGAAGGTTCTTCACGCCCACCTGGCGGCCGACAAGTCGTTCCTGGCTCGGTTCCGGCGCGAAGCCATCGCTGCCGCCCGTCTGGCCCACCCGAACGTTGTGGCCACCTACGACACCGGTGTCGACGACGGTGTGGCTTGGATCGTGATGGAGCTGGTCGACGGTCGTACCCTCCGCCAGCTCATGTCCGAGCAGGGCCCGTTGCCGCCCGGCAGGGCCGTCCACATCGCCACCCAGGTCGCAGATGCCCTCGACTACGCCCACCGAGCGGGCGTGATCCACCGCGACGTGAAGCCGGCGAACATCTTGTTGACAGCTGACAACAGGGTAAAGGTCGCAGACTTCGGCATCGCCAAGGCCGCCATCGAAGCCGCAGAGGACTCCGGCGGCGATCTTACCCAGAGCGGCGCCATCGTGGGCACAGCCCGGTACCTGTCGCCCGAGCAGGTGAGCGGTGAGCGGATCGACGGCCGCTCCGACGTCTACGCCCTCGGCGTGGTGCTCTACGAGATGCTGTGCGGGCGGCCACCCTTCAGCGGTGACACCGACCTGGCCGTCGCCCTCCAGCACACGACAGCCGTACCGCTGTCACCGCGCCAAGTCCGGGCTGGGATCCCGCGATCCCTAGAAGCGGTGGTGCTACGAGCCCTGGCCAAGCAACCCACCTCCCGCTATCCCACCGCCGCCGAGCTGCACACCGCGCTGTTGTCGGTCGACATGCGCTCCGACGACGCCGTCCCTCTCCTCAGGCGACAAGACACCCCGCCCCGCGGATCTCCCCCCACCTTCGCCCAGAGCGAGCGCTCCTGGATGCTCCCCGTGGTCGTCATAGTGGTGCTGGCGGTGACTCTGGGCGTGGTGGGCGTGATCTTCGCCCGCTCCGACACCGGCCAGAACCTCCTCCACTCGCCATCGGGGTCGGCCACGGCCAAGGGCCAACCGGTCACGATCTCGTCTGTCAGCGCCTTCGACCCGCCTCCCGGTGACGGACAGGAGCACAACGAGACCGTACACAACCTCATCGACGGTGACCCGGCCTCCACCTGGACCACCGAGCAGTACAGCAACCGCCAGTTCGGTGGCATCAAGGCGGGTGTGGGCTTCGTCCTCAGCCTTGACGGCTCGCACACGCTCGGCACCCTGAGGATCACATCGCCCAGCTCGGGCTGGGCGGCCTCGGTGTACGTGTCGGACATCACCCGCGCCGACGCCCCACCGGACGCTTGGGGGTCGGCGGTGGCCAGCCAGGCCGGGATCTCCGGCAACGTGGCCTTCGACCTTCAGGGTCGGCAGGGTTCGGTCGTGCTGGTGTGGATCACCGACCTGGGCGAGGGCGGCGCGGTCGCTATCGGCGGTGTG
>JBPCJQ010000065.1:0-8643 GCA_051005135.1 Acidimicrobiales bacterium | reverse complement strand
CGAGGCCGATGTCGGCGCGCGCCTCCAGCGCCTGCTCCGCCACCTCGAGCGCGGCCGCGTGCTCGCCCTGGGCGCTGAGGACCGCTGGGTGGCCGCGGGCGCCGAGGGTGGACGCCTCGACGTTGCCGCCCTCGGCGCCCGAGGCGAGCAGCTCGATGGTGGCCTCGAGCCCATCGAGCTCGCCGCGGTGAAGGCGGACGAAGACGCTGCCGCTGATCGCATCGAGCGCGGCCAACCCAGCCCCCCCCCCCCCCCCCCCCCCCCCCCCCCCCCCCCCCCCCCACCCCCCCCCCCCCCTCCCCCCCCCCCCCCCCCCCCCCCCACGGTCCACGGTGAAGCCTTCGAGCAGGTCTCGCATACCCAGACCGTGTTGTTCGGCCAGTACCTCGGTGGGCGCCATGAAGGCACCCTGGTAGCTACCCTGCACAGCCATGAGCAGCGCGGTGACGGCAACGAGCGTCTTGCCGCTGCCCACGTCGCCCTGCAGCAGCCGGTGCATGGGGTGGGGGCCGGCCAGGTCGGCGGCGATCTCAGCCACCGCCCGCTGTTGGGCGGAGGTGAGTGTGAACGGCAGGGTGCTGTGGAATCGCTCGACCAGACCGCCGTGCACTGTGTGGCGGATCCCCTTGGCCTCGCGCTCCACTGCTCGCTTGCGCATGACCAGGGCGGTCTGCAGGCGGAGCAGCTCGTCGAGGACGAGCCGGCGCCGGGCCACCTCCGCCGCCCCCATCGACTCCGGGTTGTGGATCTGGGTCATGGCCCATGTGCGGTCGACCACGTCGAGGCGGTCCTGCCAATGCCTAGGGAGCGGGTCGGCGAGCTCCCCCGCCCGGACCAGGCCCTCTTCCACCATGGTCGACAGCTCCCAGGTAGTGAGCCCGGCCTTCTCCGACTGCGGGTAGATCGGCACGATGCGCCCGGTGCGGTCGCCCACGAGGTCGACCACGGGGTTTGTCATCTGGGGCCGTCCCTTGAACGAGTCGAGGCGCCCGAAGAACACCGCCTCGGTGCCGATCTTGAGCTGGCGGGCCCGCCACGGTTGGTTGAAGAACACGCAGTGGAGGTAGCTCGACCCGTCGAACACGTCGACTTCGACCATGGCCCGGCGCTGGCGCGTCCGCCGCGTCTGAACCCGCTTGACCTTGGCCAGCACCAGCGCCTCCTGGCCCACCTTCAGCTCGCGGATGGCGGCCTGGCGGGTGCGGTCGAGGTAGCGCCGGGGGTAATGGGTCAACAGGTCGAGGATGGTGCGGATGTCCATGGCGGCCAGGGCCTCGGCCTTCTTCGCCCCTACCCCGGCCAGGACGCTCACGGGGATCTCGGCCAGCTGCGACAGGCGCCGGCTCAAACCGCTCGAGTCACTCGGCGCTGATCAGCCAGGTGTTGAGGGGCTGGCCGCCGTCGTGCACCTCGACGGCCACTTCGGGGTGCGAGGCGGCGAGCCACTCGGTGACCCGGCGGGTGTCGGCGGACAACGCCGGGGCGCCCTCGACCAGCGTGACCAGCTCGTGGTGGTCGGCGAGCAGGGCCTCGAGAACGGCTATGGCCGCATCTGCCGCAGTTCGCGAGACCGCGACGATGCCCGACGGCGTCATACCCAACCAGTCGCCGGCGCGCACCGGGCCAGCGGCTGTAGACGCGTCGCGCACCGCCTGGGTGACCTCGGCGGTGGCGATTCGGTCGACCGCCTCAGCCATAGCTCGGGCGTTGGCGTCGGCGTCGGCGTCGGCGTCGTAGGCGAGCAAGGCGGCGAACGCCTCGGTAACGGTGGTGGTGGGCACGACCGACACGGGGCGATCGGCGGCGGCCGCGGCCTGCTCGGCCACGGCCACGACGTTGCGGTTGTTGGGCAGGACGACCACCTCCTTGGCGGCCACCTCCTCTATCGCGGCCAGTAGCTCCGCCGTGGACGGGTTCATCGACTGACCACCGGCCACCACCCGCCCCGCACCCAGTGACCGCAGTATGCGCTCGATGCCTTCGCCCGCGGCCACGGCCACCACCGCGGTGGTGGCCGGTGGACCAACAGTGTGGTCACTGCACTGGTGCGAGGCCACCTGGTCGGCAAGGTCGGTGACCTCGATGCGGTAAGGCCGACCGGCGCCGATGCCCGCCTCGATCGCCTCGCCTATGCGGTCGGTGTGGATGTGGCAGTTCCAGGTGCCGTCGCCACCGACTACGACGATGGAGTCGCCCATGGCGTCCCATGCCTGCTTGAACGAACCGATGGCATCGTCGGGCGCGGCGAGGAGGAACATCACCTCGTAACGGGGCCCGTCGCTGTCGTGGGCTTGGTTCTCGGCCGCCGCCATCGGGGCGGCCGGTGGCTCAGTCTCGGTGGCGGGAGCAGGCACGGGACGGCCGGTGACCACCTCGGTGAGGACGTCGAGAAGCAGCACGAAGCCGGCGCCGCCGGCGTCGACCACGCCGGCTTCAGCCAGCGCCGCCAGCATTTGAGGGGTACGGGCCAGGGCGTCCCTCCCGGCTTCAGTAGCGGCGCCGACGACGTCGGCCAGCCGCCCCTCCCGCTTGGCCGTAGCTGCTTCCGCCGCCTCGCGGGCCACGGTGAGGATGGTGCCCTCCACCGGGTGCATGACGGCGGTGTAAGCGGCTCGCGAGGCGGCATCGAGGGCGTCGGCCACCGTTGCCGCATCGGCAGAGCCGCCCGCGCCCGACAAAGTATCGGTGAAGCCCCGCAACAACTGGGACAGGATCACCCCCGAGTTGCCCCGGGCCCCCATCAGCGATCCGTGGCTCACTGCTTGGCAGAGGCCGGCCATCTCCGCCGGCGGGTCACCGGGGGCGGCGGGCGGAGGCAGTTCGGCAACCACCGATTCGAGGGTGAGAGCCATGTTGGTGCCCGTGTCGCCATCGGGCACGGGATAGACGTTGAGGCGGTTGAGCGCCTCCCTATGGTCGGCCAACGCGTCGCGGTAGCCGATGACGAGGGCGCGCAGGTGCTCCGGCCCCATGTGGTCGAGCACCTCCATCGGCCCGCATCGTAACGGAGGCTGGTGTAGCGTCCACCCATGGCTTCTGTGTGCCAGGTGTGCGGCAAGCACCCGTCGTTCGGGATGAGCGTGAGCCACTCCCACAGGCGCACCCGTCGTCGCTGGAACCCAAACATCCAGCGGATCCGGGCTGTGGTCGACGGCGCGCCCCGGCGGCTGTCGGTGTGCACCTCTTGCATCAAGGCGGGCAAGGTCACCAAGCCGGCCCGTCGCGCCCACGCCGGCTGACCCAGCCGGCGTGCAAACCCGTGCTGATACGCCGCCTCCACCGCTACTCGCCCGTCCGCCTCGCCTCTGTGGTTCATGGCCCCGAGTATGCCGTCGAGGTGTGACACCACCCCGGCGTGGGCCGACTGTCGGGCTGCGCCTCCCACGAGCGTGCAAAGAGGTCGGCTATACCGACTGATTTGCACACTCGCTGGCGGTCAGCCCCGGTGCTGCCAGCCCGGATCGACCGAGCCGGGGCCGCTGCCGAGGTCGATGCCGGCGGTGATGGCCCCCTCCACGAAGTGCTTGGCGGCCACGCAGGCATCGGCCGCTTCCATGCCCCGAGCCAGTTCTGCGCAGATGGCGGCGGAGAGCGCGCAGCCGGTGCCGTGGGTGTGTGGCGTAGCCAGGCGGCTGCCCTCCAGCCACACCGGGGCTTCGCCCGCCACGACCAGGCAGTCGGGCGACGACGTCTCGTCGGGCAGGTGGCCACCCGTCACCATCGCCACCGCAGCCCCCAGGTCGACGAGGGCTCGGGCGGCGTCGGCCATCTGGGGGCGGCTAGCGACCTCCCGGCCGGTGAGAGCAGCCGCCTCGGCCACGTTCGGCGTCACGACGGCAGCGAGAGGCAAAAGCCGGTTACGGAGCACGGCCACCCCATCGCGAGAAAGCAAGCGGGTGCCCGACGAGGACGCCACGATGGGGTCGATCACCAGGGGGCCGACACCGAAGTCGCCCACCGCCTCGGCCACCGCCTCGACCATCTCGGCACTGACCAGCATGCCGGTCTTGGCCGCGTCAACGCCCAGGTCTGAGGCCACCGACCCGATCTGGACCCGCACCAGCTCGGCTGACACCTCCTCGATGGCGTGCAGGCCGAGGGTGTTCTGGGCGGTAACCGCGGTGACCGCCAACGTGCCCCACACACCCGAGGCCTCGAACACCTTGAGGTCGGCGGTGGCCCCCGCTCCCCCACCCGAATCGATGCCGGCGATGGTCAGCGTCACCGGCAGGTGCGCCATCTAGCGGTGCTCCCATCCGACCAGCGGCAGATCGCCGTCGCCCAGGCGACGCTCGGTGGGATCGGCGGTGCAATGCCCAACGCGTAGGGGCAGAGCCAGCCCCGCGGACCGGAAGGCCGCCTCGACCGGCGCCGCCTCCGGCGCCGAAAAGACCAGCTCGTAGTCCTCACCACCGCCGAGGGCCATGGCCTCGGGGTCGTCGCTCACGCGCGAGACACCCAACGCGACGGGGACATGCTCCACCACCACCCCTACCTCCGACTCGTCGGCCAGGTGACGGAGGTCGCTCGCCAGCCCGTCGGACACGTCGATCATCGCCGTCGCCCCCGCGGACCGCGCCACCGCCCCCTCAGCCAGGCGCGGCCGGGGGCGGCGGTGGGCCAGGGCCAGGTCGGGGGCTTCCGCCGCCCGCTCGACCTGCAACAGGGCGAGGCCGGCCGCGGAGGAGCCCAACGGGCCGGTGACCCAGAGGAGGTCGCCGGGGAGGGCGCCTGAGCGAAGCACGGGAGGCGGGTCGGGTTCGCCGCCGTCGCCCGCCACTGCCACCGCCACGACCAGGGTGGGCGCCGACGACAGGTCACCCCCCACCACCGGGCAGCCGTACGCCTCCGAGGCGCCCAGGATGCCGTCGTAGAGCAGCTCGACGTCGAGATCGGCCAGCGGCCCGACCACCGTCACGAGCGCGTGGGTGGGCCGCCCGCCCACGGCGGCGATGTCACTGAGGTTGGCGGCCATGGCCTTCCAGCCCAGGTCGTCGACCCCAACCAGATCCAGGTCGGCGTGGACCCCGGCCACGATCGCGTCGGCAGCCAGCAGGAGGGCTCCGCCAGGACGGGGGACGACGGCGACGTCGTCGCCTACCCAAGTCTGGCCCGATGGGCCGGTCAGCCGTTGACGGAGGCGCTCGATGATGGCGAACTCGGTGGGCAGGGTGGCCTCCGCGGTAACGTCGGGCGCGACCGGCGCTGCTGGTCGGGTTGGCCCCCATCGGCAACGGCCGCCGGGACAGCCTAGGCCAGCCGTCGACAGGCCGACGACGACCGCGCCCGCCAGGCGCCGAAGGGAGCAACGCTCGTGCAGGGCGTGATCAAGTCCTACGACCCGGGCACCAAGGAGGGCGTCCTCGTTCGTGACCTCGACCGCAGCGAGTACGAGCTTGCGCCCGACGCCATCGACGGATCGGTGTTCCGCATGCTCCGCCAGGGCCAGCGGGTGGTGTTCGACCTCGATGCCCAGGGGCGAGCCAGACGCCTGCGGCTGGGCTCGGAGGTCGACATGGGAACGCCAGGATCCCTCCCTCAGGAGGGTCAGCGCTGAGCGAGGACACACGTCATGCAGTGGCCCCGTACCAGAGATTAGGAGGCACACAAATGTCAGTGCGGGCGTACATACTCGTCCAGACCGAGGTGGGCAAAGCAGCCCAGGTTGCCGCTGAGGTGGCTCGCCTCGACGGGGTCGTCGCTTCCGACGCGGTCACCGGCCCCTACGACGTGATCGTGAGGATGGAGACCGAGACCATGGACGACCTGGGCAAGTTGGTGGTGAGCAGGCTGCAGCTCATCGACGGGGTCACCCGCACGCTGACCTTCCAGGTCGTCAACTTGTAGTAGGGACCAGCCCCCCGACGCTGCCGTCCGCCCTGAGATGTACCTCGACGCGTGGTGCTCGTGGGTCGGGACCCGGAGTTGGCGGCCGTCGAGCGCCTCCTCCAGCAGGCCGAGGGCGGGACGGGCGAAGTGCTCGTCATCGGTGGCCCCGAAGGGTCGGGGAAGACGGCCTTGGCCGACGCGGCCGTCGAACGGGCTCGTCGCCGGGCGTTCGAGGTGGTGCGGTCACTTCCCTCACCTCGCCCATCCCGACCTCTTCGCCGAGTGCCTGGCCGACACTGGTCGATGGCAGGAGCACGCTAGCGGCAGCGGCCCACCCGGCCGCGGCGGCGGGCGTGGCGCTCCAGAGCAAGGGCCACCAGGTGGTCGACGAGCTCGGGATAGGACACGCCCGAGCGCTCCCACATCCTGGGGAACATCGAGATGGGGGTGAACCCGGGGATGGTGTTGACCTCGTTCACCACCAGGCCGCGGCCGCCCTCCTCCCAGAAGAAGTCGACCCGGGCCATGGCCTCGGCCCGTACCGCCCTGAAGGCGGCCACTGCCATCGACCTCACCGCCTCGCCCACCTGGGGCGGCAGGGGTGCGGGCACCAGCAGCTCGGCCGCGCCGTCGATGTACTTGTCGTCATAGTCGTAGAAGTCGCGGCTGGGGCGCACCTCCCCGGGTACCGACGCCTCGGGGGGATGGTCGCCCAGTACCCCGCACTCGATCTCACGTCCTGTAATGGCCTCTTCCACCACCACCCACTCCCCGTAGGAAAAGGCGTCGTCGAGCGCCGGCGCCAGCCCCGCGGGGCCTTCCACCTTGGCCACCCCAACTGAGGAACCCAGCGCGGCGGGTTTCACGAACACCGGCCAGCCCAGCTCATCCCCCACCCGATCGGCCACGGCATCGGCCGCCGGGCGCTCGGCGTCGCGAAGCACCACCCATCGAGCCACGGGGAGGCCGGATGAAGCCAGCAACCGCTTGGTGACGTCCTTGTCCATGCAGGCTGCCGAGCCGAGCACCCCTGACCCCACGTAAGGCACGTCGACCAGCTCACACAGGCCCTGCACAGTGCCGTCCTCGCCGAAGGGGCCGTGGAGCAGCGGGAACACGACAACGGGGCCGTCATGGCCATGGCCGAGCACGGCGAACACGTCGGCCTCGCGGCCGGCCGCCTCCAAGGTTGGAGGCAAGGCCGACGGCTTGCCGGCCGCCAGGAGGCGGCCCGCCGCCTCGGCGTGCACCCAGCGACCATTGGCGGTAATGCCCACGGGCACCACGTCGTAGCGGGAAGGGTCGGTCGCCCGCAGCACGGCGACGGCAGTGGTGCACGACACCTCATGTTCGGCCGAGCGGCCCCCGAACAGAACCACCAGACGGGTCCGGGTCATCGGCCAACAGTAGGGCCGGCGGCGCCCCGATCCCTACCCCGCCCTCAGGTCCGGCCCACCAGGAGAGCCCGGATGCCGAGCCCCATTATGAAGAGGCCGCCGCCGCCATAGAGCCAGTAGATCAAATGGCGCAACTGCTGGCGATACGAGTAGATGATGCCGACGGCGATGATCGCCACGAAGCCGTAGAACATGTGGAACTGCGGGGCCTTGACACCCTGGCCCGCCACCAACCCCACACCCATACCGACCTGGGCGAACACCGCCAGCTCCACCACAACGGTGAACCACCACAGGGCCCGGGTGCGCAAGGACTTCCAGCGCACCGCCCCAAGGGCCCAGAGCCCGGCCATGCCGTTGCCGACGATGACGAACCAGGCAAAGCCCTTGTGTACGGCGAGAAGGGTCCCGAGCGGTGCGATACTCACACCTCCTGTTCCGATGCCTGGCAGGCCGGTCACCCCGGGCTCGCGTCAGGGCCTCGGGCAACCAGCTTGGCCATGGTCGCGTGGGTGGCCATGGCCTCGTCGTCGGGGTTACCCACGGCGGGCGACCTTATCCGTCGCCTGACCCCACCTACACCGGTCCCTGCCGCTGTCATACCCGCGTCCTAGAGTGGGGGATCGGTCCTGCGAGTCGCTAGTTTGGTCCAGCCACCTCCGACCAGCCAGGAGCCAGGTGTGAACCAGGCTTTCAACGTCCTACCGACTGAAGGTGTGGTCCAAGGCGAGAACCACGCGGTCATGAGGCAGCTTCCAAGCGAGAGCATCGAGCTGATCTACATCGATCCACCGTTTGGCACGGGGCAAGTAAGACGCCTGCAATCGATCCGTACCGGTGCCGGAGACAAGACACGCAACGGGTTTGGTCGGCGGACCTACAACTTTGAAGTCGTCTCCGCCCATAACTATCGCGACGACATGGCTCTGGAGGAGTACCTCGGGTTCCTGTACGAGCGTCTGGTGGAGATACACCGCCTCCTGACACAGGACGGATCGCTCTACTTGCACTTGGACTTTCATACGGTTCATTTCGCTCGCCTGATGCTCGATGAGGTCTTTGGACCGGAGCACTTCCTGAACGAGATCATCTGGGCCTACGACTATGGCGGTCGGGCTCGTGACAGGTGGGCGCGTAAGCACGACAACATCCTTTGGTACGCCAAGTCGGAGAAGTGGAAGTACAACCGCGAGGAGATCGATCGAATCCCGTACATGGCCCCGGGACTGGTCGGAGCAGAAAAGGCGGCGCTCGGCAAGCTGCCGACCGACACTTGGTGGATGACAATTGTCGGTAGCGAGGCGATCGAATGACACACGTGTAGTTCTGGCCTGGTAGGCACTGAGGCTCCAACCGCCTGTTGAACGGGAAGGAGCCCCCGTGCCCAAGTCGGAACGTACACGCAGCGTGAGGATCG
>JBPCJQ010000064.1:0-28397 GCA_051005135.1 Acidimicrobiales bacterium | reverse complement strand
CCGTGGCCAAGGGCCACGTGAAGGGCTCGCTGGCTCTGTCCCTGGAGGACTCAGCCGGGCGCATGAGCCGCATCGGGCGCAGCCAGTTGGTGCACGGCTCGGTGATGAGTTTCGACGAGCTGGTGGCTCGCACCGAGGCCGTCACGCGCGACGACCTCCGCCGGGTCGTCGAACGGCTGGTCACCGCCGACCGGGTGCTGGCCGTGGTGGGCCCCTTCACTGCCGACGCCTTCTCTACCCTCGTGGCGTAGCCGCCCGCAGCGGGGTTCATCCTCAGGCCTTGACTCACTCGTTGTCGAGCATGCCCGAAACGATCCAGCAACGATGGCAGTGCCCACCCAAACCACCGCGGCGCCAGCAACCGAACCTACGGGGAGAACAGCGGCGCCAGGATACCGAGAGCCAGACACAATGCGAGGCGTCTGAACGACTCCCTGAGAGTCCCCTTCGCCATGGGAACCGACCGTACCGGCCTAGGACAACGACGGGCACCAACAGTCCGAACCTGCAGCTCATCTGGGCTCCTGGTGAGCCTCGTGTGCCGAAAGCTGGGCCTGCACGAGCGATCGGGTCTGCGTCTCCTCGACGTCGGTTGCGGCTGGGGCTCCATGGCTCTTCACGCCGCGGCGCGCCATGGGGCAAAGGTCGTCGGGGTTACGGTCAGCAGGGAGCAGGCCGAGCTGGCCCGCCGCCGGGTGGCCGGCGTCGGTCTCGAGGCCCAGATCGTGATCCGGGTGCAGGACTACCGGTTGGTTCGCAACGAGACTTTCGACGCCATCTCGTCGATCGGCATGTTCGAACACGTCGGGCGGTCCCGCCAGGATCGCTACTTCCAAACCCTCAGGGCGCTGCTGCGTCCGGGCGGCCGGTTGCTGAACCATGCCATCTCGAGCCCTGGCTCCAGCAAGCCGGGTCGCCGCTCGTTCATCTACCGCTACGTCTTCCCCGACTCTGAGTTGCTCGACGTAGGCGACGCGGTGTTGGCCATGGAGAGAGCCGGTTTCGAGGTGCGCGATGCGGAGTCCCTGCGCGAGCACTACGTCAAGACCCTCCACGCCTGGGTGGCGAACCTCGAGGCCGGCTGGGACGACGCGGTAGCCATGGTGGGTATGGCCCGCGCTCGCATCTGGCGCCTCTACATGGCGGGTTGCGCCAACCGCTTCGCGGAGGGAGCTATCAGCGTCCACCAGGTTCTCGGCGTGGCCACCGATGACGCCGGGAACAGCTTCATGCCCCTACCCGCTCGGGCTGGGAGCCAGGGGCGTAAGGCCTCGGTGCCAGACGCCCGGATACTGTCGGCACCATGACGATCCGGGTGGGGGTGTTCGGGGCCGGGGGGCGGATGGGGTCCACCGCCTGCCGGGCGGTGGCCGCCGACCCCGACCTCGAGCTGGTGGTGGCCGTCGACCCTTTCCATGCTGGCATCGACCTGCGCCAGGTGACGGGAGCCGAAGTGGCCGGCCAGGTTGCGCCTTCGGCCGATGCCCTGGCCGACGCCGGGGCGGAGGTGGCGGTCGACTTCACCACCCGGGACGCAGCTCTGGAGAACTTGGCCTGGTGCGCCGGCCACGGCGTGCACGCAGTGGTGGGCACGACCGGCTTCTCTGCTGACGACCTCGACCACCTGTCCCGTCGCTTCACTGACAGCAACTGTTTCGTGGCCCCCAACTTCGCCATCGGCGCGGTGTTGATGATGCGCTTCGCCGAGCTGGCCGCGCCGTGGTTCGAGACGGCGGAGATCATCGAGCTGCATCACGACCGCAAGATCGACGCCCCATCGGGCACGGCCATGCTCACCGCCGCCCGCATGGCCGCAGCGTCGGCACAGTGGGACGACGATCCCACCCGTACGGTCGTCGCCGAGGGAGCCAGGGGCGGCGAGGCCGATGGTGGCATCAGGGTGCACTCGGTGCGCCTGCGCGGCCTGGTTGCCCACCAGGAAGTGCTCCTCGGCACCACTGGCCAGACCCTTTCCATCCGCCACGACTCCACCGATCGCAACTCGTTCATGCCCGGTGTGGTGCTGGCAGTGAAGTCCGTCGGCGACCATCCCGGCCTTACCGTGGGCCTCGACACCCTCCTCGGGTTCTGAGGGTCAACCGTCGACGGGCGTTGGGGCGGCCTTTTTCTGGCGGACGACCCACCATGCGGCAGCGGCGACGAGGGCCAGGGCCACCACGATGCTGAGTGGCCGCAGCCAGCGGTCCACCGTGTGCCACTGGCTGCCGAGCCCGTAGCCGGCGGCGGCCAGGGTGAAGGTCCAGGGCAGGCAGCCGGCCACGGTGTAGAGGGTGAAGCGGTCGAAGCGCATGCGCGCCACTCCGGCGGGCAGGCTGATGAAGGTTCGTACCACCGGCAGCAGGCGGGACACGAACACCGCAGCCTCGCCGTGATCGGAGAACCACCGGTCGGCTCGCTCGACGTGGTCGGGGCGCAGGCGTAGGAGGCGCCACAACCACGGCTCGGTGCCTGGTGGCCGGGCCGTCCACCGGTCGAGCAAGGGCCGTCCGCCCCGGTAGCCCACCGCATAGGCCGCCCAGGAGCCAACCAGGTTCCCGGCCGTGCCCAGCAGGGCCACCACCACGAAGTTGAGGTGTTGGCCCCCCGAAGCCAGGCTGGCCACGAACGCGGCGTTGGCCAGTGCCCCGCCGAACAGCATGGTGACCTCGCTCGGAACCGGGATGCACGCCGACTCGGCCACCATGAGCAGGAACACGGCCAGGTAGCCGTTGTCGACGATGAACTGCTGCACGGGGGCCACGCTAGTGGCAAGGCCAGCAGCGGCCCGTCGGTCAGCCGCCCACCCCATCGTCGTGGCCCTCTCGGGGCTCGAGCTCGTCGAGGGGGGGAACCTCCGAACGTCCTTGCAGGCGGCCGGCCACCAGTGACACCAGCACCAGCGCGACGGTCACGACCGTGGTTGCCAGCCGGTGGCGGTTGAAGAAGCCGAGCAGGGCGTCAACGGGAGCACCAAACAGGTCACCGGACAGGCGCAGGGCCACCACCGCGGTGACGGTGCCGGCCACGTTCACGACGAGGAAGGCCCAAAAGGCCATGCCGGTGGCGCCCGCCATGGCGCACACCACGGCGCCAGGGAAGAGGAACACCATGGGGTAGGCGGCCTTGATGAAGACCTGTTCGGTGAGGCGCACCAGCACGCCACCTCCCGCCTTGTGCTCCAGCCAACGGATGGCCCCGTCGCCGTACCACCAACCCAACAGCCAGTAGGCAGGATCGGTGGAGACCCGCCGGAGCGTGCCGACGACGACGAACGGCACGAGATCCACATGGCGGGCGAGGATGAGGTTGCGGTTGCGGGCCTCGAGGACGATGAGCAGGAGGGGGTGGCGCGTTGCCAACGGCCCGGTCAGGGCGGTGGCCACCGACCCGGCCACCCCGAGCACGGCGATAACGGCCACGAGCACCCTGAGCCTGGTGCGGGTGGGATGACCCCGTTGCACTAACCGAACCGTAGACCCGGGGCGGTGGAGCGACAGCCCCCAGGTGAGCGTGGCGCTCCGACGACCCCGCGTCCGGCGAGCTTCGAGTGATGTTCGTGCTCGACACCAACGTCGTGTGCAAGCTCCGCAAGGTGCGGGCGGGCAAGGCGAACCCAGGGGTGGCTGACCGGGCCTCCGGCGTGCAGTCGTCTCAGAGCGCCCTGAGGGTTCAACCCCCGGTGGACGAGAAGTGCTGGTAGTCGGGTGAAGCCGCCCAGCGGCCGCCCCATTGCCAGCCGGCGGCGGCGAAGGCGGCGACGAGGGGGCCTGAGGGCACGGCCATGCCCGGGCGGATGTTGGCCCGGTCGACGTAGGCCGAACCTGTGGGCGGCTGCACCGTGCCGGCCTCCAGGTAGGGGTTCTCCACCGGGTTGACGTCGATGGCCTTGCCGTAGGCGTGCGCCGACCAAGACGGCGGCCCGACCGCAACCGCGTTGCGGCAGTTGAAACCCGACGTGTTGTTGGCGGCCATGGACGCGGGGTCGCTGCCACCGAAGGTGTCGACGGGGTCCATTCGCCGGATCGGGAAGTGGGCGTCGAAGAGCTTGCGGAAGACCCCGACCACGGCATCGACCACGGTGGCGCGCACGACGAGCGAGCCGTTGTGGGCAACCTTGTCGAAGCCCCAGAAAGACAGCCGCACGAGCCTGAGCTGATCGGGAGGCACCGGGCATCTGGCGCGCCACGACGAAGCCACCTCGGCGGGCGTCACCGGGGATACATCAGACGTGAAAGTCGTTGGGGCGGCGGTCGTAGTGGCCGTTACCGACGAGCTCGCAGAGGTGGCCGTGGTCACGGCCGGCGGGGTCGTGGTGGAGCGGGCGGCCGTGGACACGGCCCCGGACGAACAGCCGGCGGCAAGGGCACATGCTGCGGCCAGCACCCGCACGGGTCGCAGGCCGGCCACGGCTGCTTACAGTACCGATGTGCGCAACCGCCGACTCCTCCTCGTCCCCACCTGCCGGAGCGGCAGCTCCTCGACATCCTGCGCTGGCTCGACCCCGGCTCCGGCCCCCGGATGGTGATCGGCGTAGGCGGCGCCTGACCGTGATCCTGGTCGACGTCGCCGGGGTGTCGGCGCGCCGTCCCGACCGCCCTCTGTTCGAAGAGCTGTCGCTCACCGTGGCCTCGGGCGACCGCCTCGGCGTGGTCGGGCGCAACGGCGGGGGCAAGTCGACCCTGTTGCGGGTGCTGGCGGGCGAGATCGAACCCGACGCAGGCGTGGTGCGGCGGGGGAGGGGCGTGCGGGTCGGGTTCCTGGGCCAGCGGCCGGTGCTTCCTCCGGGGCCGGTGCGGGCCGCGGTGGGATCGCACTGGGAGGCGGCGGCCATCCTCGAGCGCCTGGGCATGGGCCCGCTGACCGAAGCCGATGTGGGCAGCCTCTCCGGCGGCCAGGCCAAGCGGGTAGCCCTGGCCCGGGTGTTGCTCGACGAGGTCGACCTGCTGGTGCTCGATGAGCCCACCAACCACCTCGACCTGGAGGCTGTGGCCTGGCTGGAGCACCGCCTGGCCTGCTTCGGCGGCGGGCTGGTGCTGGTCACCCACGACCGTCACGTGCTCGACCGGGTGACGACGCGCGTGCTTGAGCTCGACCGAGGCAGGGGGTACGTGCACGACGGGGGTTACGAGACGTACCTGGCGGCGAGGGCGGGGCGGGCCGGCCAGGAGGCCACCGCCGAAGCGGTGGGGGCCAACCCGGCCCCCACCCAGATGGGCTGGCTTCAGCGGGGGGACAAGGCCCGCACCCGCAAGCCTAAGGCCCGCATCGGCACCGCGACCGCGGTGGTGGAGGGACGGCCGGCCAGGCCCGACCGGGCCGGCGGGCTCGATCTTGGCTCGGCCGGCGGTCGGGAGAGCCAGACCCCCCGTCTGGGCGACAAGGTGGTGGTGGGCCACGGCGTGGGTCACCGCTTCGATGACGGGCCTTGGCTGTTCTCCCACCTCGACCTCGACCTCGAGCCAGGGGGGCGCCTTGGCGTCGTCGGGCCCAACGGCTCGGGCAAGTCCACCTTGCTCGACGTGCTGGCGGGGCGGCTCACGCCAGTCGCGGGCATGATCGAGGTCGGGCCTACGGTCCGCATCGGCTACTACGACCAGGCCGGACGCCAGCTCGATCCGTCCCAGCGCGTGCGCGACGCGGTCGCCGGGCCGGCGGCGGCGTCGCCCTCCTGGGACCAGCTCCGGCTCATGGAGCGCTTCTGGTTCGACGACGACGCCCAGTGGGCCACCATCGCCACCTTGTCAGGGGGTGAGCGTCGTCGCCTCCAGCTCCTACTGGTACTGGCCGCGCTGCCCAACGTGGTGCTCCTGGACGAGCCCACCAACGACCTCGACCTCGACACCCTTCGGGCCCTCGAGGACTTCTTGGAGAAGTGGCCGGGAACGCTGGTTGTGGTGAGCCACGACCGGGCTCACCTGGAGCGCACGATCGACGACGTGCTGGTGCTCGACGGCCGGGGTGGCGCAGGGTTCGCGCCCGGCGGCCTGGCCGGCTGGGAAGCGGGCCTGTCGATGGCGGCGAAGCCGCAGAGTGACGGCCGGCGGCGGGGCAGGGGCTCCCGCCGCTCGGAGGAGGGCGGGGCCGCCTCCGTGGCGGAACGGAGTCATGGGGCCCCGCCCGGGGCGGCGAAGCCGCAGAGACTCCGATCGGCGAGCACGCTGCGGCGGCTGTTGGCCACGGCCGAGAGGGAGCTGGCGCACGCCACCGGCGAGCGCGACGGCCTCATCGCCGAGCTGGGGGCGGGCGCCGACCACGTCACCCTCGCCCGCTTCGCCGACGATCTCGCGGTCGCCGAGGCCCGGGTGGGTGAGATCGAGGAGCGCTGGCTTGCCCTTGCTGCCGAGCTGGATGGCTGAGCCCCCACCACCGTTCTTTGCGCGCTTTCTAACCTGATGGGTTAGAAAGCGCGTACCGAACGAAGTGGGTCACTTCAAGATGATGCGGTTGCCGCGGTCCCAGGTGAGGTAGTTCCACGCCCAGTCGAGCAAGACAGTGGCCCGGTTGCGGGCACCCACCAACAGCACCAGGTGCAGCCCCAACCACGACAGCCACCCGGGGGTGCCGTCGAGGCGGATGCCCAGAGGCAGCTCGGCCACGGCCGAGCGCCGCCCGATGGTGGCCATCTTGCCCTTGTCGAAGTAGTGGAACGCCTTGGTGGGCCTGCCTGCCAGGCGCCGCGCGATGCAGCTCACCGCGTGGCGAGCACCCTGCTGGGCCACCGGCGCGACCATGGGGTGGATCTTGTCTTTGGCGTCGCGGCTGGCCGCCATGTCGCCGATCACGAAGACCTCGGGGTGCCCCGGCAACGACAGGTCGGCGTTCACGACGACCGTTCCATTCCGGGATTGCTCCACGCCCAGCGTGTCGGCCAGGGGGTTGGCCCGCACCCCGGCCGCCCATACGAGGGTGCGGGTAGGGATGACGGAACCATCGTCGAGGGTGACGTTGTCGGCGTCCGCCGACGCGATCTTGGTGCCGAGGCGTACTTCCACGCCGCGGCTCTCCAAGGTGTGCAGGGCCTCGGCCTGCAGCGACGGATGGAAGCCGGCGAGGAGGTGGTCGACCATCTCCACCAGCACCACCCGCGCCGCCAGGCCTCGCCCGATGTCGTCCTCCAGCACCCGGAACAGCTCGGTGAGGGCCCCCGACACCTCCACTCCGGTGGGACCGCCGCCCGCCACGACCACGGTGAGGAAGCCGGCGTCGACCAGCGAGGGGTCGGTGTGGGCCTGCTCGAAGTGCTCCAGCAAGTGGTTGCGCAGGGCCAGGGCGTCAGGCAACGACTTGAGAGGGAAGCCGTGCTCGGCCACCCCCGGGATGCCGAAGTCGTCGTCGACCGAGCCTGCTGCGAGGATGAGCCAGTCGTAGGGCAGGTCTGGGGCACCGTCGAGGTGGACGAGGCGGGCGTCGAGGTCGACGCCCGTGGCGGTGGCCATGCGGGTGTCGACATTGGAAGCGCCCCGGCCTGCGTGGCCCGAACGCGTTGGCCGAAAGACAGCGCGCAGGTTGTGGGCGATGGCATCGGCGGCCAGCCCGGCGGTGGCCACCTGGTATAGAAGGGGCCAGAAGCCGTGGTAGTTGTGCTTGTCGACGATGGTGACGTCGGCCCGCAAACGACGAAGAGCCCGGGCCGCAGCCACCCCTCCGAAGCCACCTCCTATGACCACGACCCGGGGCCGAGCGCCTCCTGCGGTCGAGCTCCGCGACATGTGGTGACGGTAGGCGAGAACCAGGGGAGCCGCGAGACGTCGCTGGTAATGTGCCCGGGATGCCCAGGTTCGGAGCCGTCGTCACGGCCATGGTGACGCCGTTCGCCGACGACGGGTCGCTCGACCTCGACGCCGCCGGCCGGCTAGCCCGGTGGCTGGCCGACCACGGCAGCGACGGGCTGGTGGTGGCGGGCACCACCGGTGAGGGCCCCGTGCTGAGTGACGGCGAGAAGCTCGACCTGTGGCGGGCGGTGGCGGAGGCGGTGTCCATCCCGGTGATCGCCGGTTCGGCGAGCAACGACACCGCTCACTCGGTGGAGCTGACCAGGCGTGCCGCGGGCTGCGGGGTGGCCGGCGCCCTCGTCGTCACCCCTTATTACAACCGGCCCCCGCAGGCCGGCCTCGAGGCCCACTTCAGGGCCGTCGCCGCCGCCTCCCGCTTGCCGTTGCTGATCTACGACATCCCCGTGCGTACCGGGCGCAAGGTTTCCCACGATGTGTTGGTGCGCCTGGCTGCCGACGTCCCCACCATCGTGGGGGTCAAAGACGCCGCCGGCGACCCTGCCGCCTCCGCCCGGCTGGTGGCCGAGACGCCCGATGGATTCGAGCTCTACAGCGGTGACGACGCCCTCACCCTGCAGCTCCTCTCCATCGGAGCAGTAGGCGTGGTGAGCGTGGCTGCCCACTGGGCCGGCCC
Organism: Acidimicrobiales bacterium; assembly: GCA_051005135.1. GTDB lineage: Bacteria > Actinomycetota > Acidimicrobiia > Acidimicrobiales > AC-14 > DATAQC01. The sequence goes on along the minus strand of JBPCJQ010000064.1, from coordinate 19,991 downwards.
GTTGTTCGCGGAGATGGTGGCGCGCCACGCCAAGGGCGACGTGGCCGGTGCCCGCCAGGCCAATGCCGCCTTGGGAGCGTCCTACGCCTTCGAGACAGGCGACGCCACGCCCAACCCGTTGCCCGCCAAGGCCATGATGCGGGTGCTGGGGCTGCCCGTCGGCCAGTGCCGCCTGCCCATGGGGGCCGCCCCCGAAGGGCTGGAAGACCGGGCCCGCGCCGTGCTGGCCACCTTGAACCGAGAGAGCTCCCATGACTGATCCCGTCCGCATCACCTTCCTCGGCGGCCTGGGGGAGATCGGCCGCAACTGCGCGGTCTTCGAACAGGAGGGGCGGCTCCTGCTCCTCGACTGTGGCCTCATGTTCCCCGACGCCGAGATGCTCGGGGTCGACCTGGTGCTCCCCGACTTCACCTGGCTCAAGGAGAACGCCCACCGCATCGAGGGCTGCGTTCTCACCCACGGCCACGAAGACCATGTGGGCGCCCTGTCCTACGTGCTGCGCGACCTGTCATTCCCGCTGTTCGGCTCGGCCCTAACCCTGGGCCTGGCCCGCAACCGCATCGAGGAGGCAGGCCTTCTCAACCGCACCAGGTTCAACACCGTCGCCGACGGCGAGCGTCGGCGCATCGGGCCCTTCGACTGCGAGTTCGTCCCCGTAACCCAATCGGTGCCCCACGGTTTCGCCACCGCCTTCCACACTCCTCAGGGCGTGATCCTGCACTCGGGCGACTTCAAGATCGACCTCACTCCTGTCGACGGCCGCATCACCGACATGGGCCGCATCGGCGCCCTGGGCCGTGACCCCGGTGTGCGCCTGCTGCTCTCCGACTCCACCAACGCCGAAGAGCCTGGGCACTCGGCCAGCGAGCGCTCGGTGGGCAAGGTCTTGCGGGAGATCTTCAGGGACCACCCGGGCCGGCGCATCATCACCGCCTGCTTCGCCAGCCACATCCACCGTATCCAGCAGATCGCCGACGCCGCGCTGGCCAGCGGCCGCACCGTGGCCACCCTGGGTCGGTCCATGGCCAAGAACGTGGCCCTGGCGCGGGAGATGGGGCTGCTCGACATCCCCGAGCGCTCGTTGGTCGACATCGAAAAGATCGCCGACTTCGACCCCGGCAAGGTGTGCGTGATATCCACCGGCTCCCAGGGCGAGCCCATGTCGGCCATCTCGCTGATGGCCGCGGGCGAGAACAAGTGGCTCAAGCTCACCGACACCGACGTGGTGGTGATCAGCGCCCACGCCATTCCCGGCAACGAGTACACCGTCAACAAGGTGATCGACGGCCTCTACCGCAGCGGCGCCGAGGTGGTGCACGCCGGGCTGGCCGCGGTGCACGTGTCCGGCCACGCCCAGGCGGGCGAGCTGGCCACCATGCTGGCCCTGGCCCGCCCCGAGCACTTCATCCCCGTGCACGGCGAGTTCCGCCACCTCACCCACCATGCCCGCCTGGCCATGGAGATGGGGGTGGCCACCGACAACGTCTTGCTGGCCGAGGACGGCGACGTGGTCGAGCTCACCGACAAGGGCCTCGACTTCGTCGACTCGGTTCCCTCCGGCTACACCTATGTCGACGGAATCGTGGGCGACGTGGGCCAGGGCGTGCTGCGCGACCGCCGGGTGCTGGCCGACGAGGGCGTGATCGTGGTGGTGGTGGCCGTCGACGCCACCTCCGGCGAGGTGCTGTCCGACCCCGAGATCATCACCCACGGCTGGGTCTACGCCCCCGAGGCCGAGGCCCTTCTCGACGAGGCCCGCGTCGCGGTGGTGAAGGTGCTCGAGGAAGCGGCCGACGACCACCAGGTCGACGTGGAGACGCTCAAGCGCCGGGTGCGCAAGGTGCTGGCCCGCTTCGTGAACGAGCGCACCCGCCGCCGCCCCATGATCGTGCCCGTTGTAGTGGAGGCGTGAGCAGGCGCCGCACGAACGCTGTTCCTCGGCATGCTCACGGCATTGGCGTCGATGACGTCGCTGTGCCTAGCGGCAATCGCCATCGTCCGCTGAAACGCCGCGGGTGACATCGGTCACTTGTTGGCCCTGTGGCTGATGTTAGCGTTGTTGGCACTGTGGCTACGACTACGCATGCCCCCAAGAAGCGCGCCGCCCCGCGCCCGGCAAGCCGTCCCGCACCGTCGCGGCCGAAGACGAGGTCGCGCCGCCACCGCCTGAGCCTGGGCGGCCACGGGCACGACATCGCCGGGCTCACGCTGGTCGCCCTCGGGCTCCTGGGCGCCTTCGGCATCTACGGTGACCTGGCTGGCCCCGCGGGCCGGGGCTTGGCCCGGGTGGCCGCTGACGCCGTGGGCCGGGGCCGCGTCGCCCTGCCGCCGGCGGCCATGGCCCTTGGGGCGCTGCTGTTGGTCCGTCGCCCCAAGGAGTCAGCCGCCCGCCTGGCCGTGGGCACGGCCCTGCTGGTGGTGGCGGTCGCCGGGCTCGTGCACCTGGTGGAGGGTGCCCCCTCCATGGACTCCTCCCTCACCACACTGCGCGCTGCCGGGGGGCTGTTGGGCGGTGCGGTGGCCGATCCCCTGTCCGCCATCCTCGCCGGCGGGGGCGCTGCCGTCGTGCTCGTCGTGGTGGCCGGCATAGGCGCCCTCGTCGTGTCCCGTACCGACGTCCGCGACGCCGTCGCCCTCGCCGCCCCCGCGGGCCGGGCGCTGGGGCGGGGAGTGGCCCGGTGCGCCCAGGCGGTCGTCGCCTACCTGCGCATCCCGGCCTCACCCCCTGCTGAGCCCCAGGCCCCCACGGTCGACTCGGGCGACCTCGCCGACGAGGGCGCCGATGACCTGGCGCCTCCGGCCGAGGTGGTGGCGGGCCGGGATGCCGAGGGTGATCCCCAGGCTCCGGCGCTCGTACACGTCCCCACCGAGCCCGAGTCGCCCGCCGAGCAGCTCGCCATCGACCTGGGGCCGGCCGCCGCTCCCGACGCCTGGAAGCTGCCGCCCCTGTCGCTGCTCAAGCGGGGGACGACCCGGGAGGTCGACCGCAAGCTGGTGGAGGCCGAGGGCCGCACCCTGGAGAGCGCCCTGGCCGCCCACGGGGTGGACACCGCCCTGGTGGGCATGACGGTGGGGCCGACAGTCACCCGCTTCGAGCTGGCCCTCGGCCCGGGAGTGAAGGTGGCCCGGGTGACCAACCTGCACAAGGACATCGCCTACGCCATGGCGTCGCCCGACGTGCGCATCCTGGCACCCATCCCGGGCCGCTCCGCCATCGGCGTAGAGGTGCCCAACAAGGTGCGCCAGCTGGTGCTGATCGGCGACATCCTGAGCTCGCCCGAGGCGGCCCGGGCCACCCACCCCCTGGAGGTGGGGATGGGCCGCGACATCGCCGGCCGCCCGGTGATGGTCAACTTGGCCGAGATGCCCCACGTGCTCATCGCCGGGGCCACCGGTGCAGGCAAGTCGTCGTGCATCAACTCGCTTATCACGTCGATACTCATGCGGGCCACCCCCGACCAGGTGCGCATGATCCTCGTCGACCCAAAGCGGGTGGAGCTGGGCCAGTACAACGGCCTTCCCCACCTGCTGACCCAGGTGGTCGTGAACCCCAAGCGGGCCGCGAACGCCCTGTCGTGGGCGGTGCACGAGATGGAGCGCCGCTACGACCTGCTGGCCGAGGTCGGCGCCCGCGACATCGGCGGCTACAACGCTGCCTATGACCGAGGCGAGCTGCAGCCCGACCCCGGTGTGGACGTGGCGTTCCAGCGTCTGCCCTGGATCATCATCGTGGTCGACGAGCTGAACGACCTCATGATGGTGGCGGCGCGCGACGTGGAGGAGTCGATCTGTCGCATCGCCCAGATGGCCCGGGCGGTGGGCATCCACCTGGTGATCGCCACCCAACGCCCGTCAGTCGACGTGATCACCGGCGTCATCAAGGCCAACATCCCTTCACGCATGGCGTTCGCGGTCTCGTCGCAGGCCGACAGCAGGGTGATCCTCGACCAGATGGGCGCCGAGCGCCTGGTGGGCCAGGGCGACATGTTGCTGGCCGTGGCCGCCTCCAACGTTCCCCGCCGGGTGCAGGGGGGCTGGGTGGGCGAGGACGAGGTGCGCAAGGTGGTGGCCCACTGGCGGCGCCAGGCGTCGCCCACCTACGTGGAGGGCGTCGAGGGCGACGAGCCCGGCGACGGCCGCTCCAACGGCCCTGCCAACGACGACGACGACGACCTTCTCGAGCCGGCCATGGAGCTGGTGGTGCGCTCCCAGCTCGGCTCCACCTCGATGTTGCAGCGCAAGTTGCGCGTGGGCTTCGCCCGCGCCGGCCGGCTCATGGACCTGTTGGAGCGCCGGGGCGTGGTGGGCCCCTCCGAAGGCTCCAAGCCCAGAGCCGTGCTCATGACCCCTGAGGAGCTCGACGAGCGCCTCGACCGGGCTGGTTAGGGGCGGGGCGCCCTACACCGGGGCTCATGGCCCCGCCCCCCGACGGCGTAGCCACCCTGCCAGGGCCTGAGCGGCCCTCTGAGCGGGGGACCGGTGCCGAGGACCTCGAGCAGTACCGGCGGGAGCTCACCGGCTACTGCTACCGGATGCTGAGCTCGATCTTCGAGGCCGACGACGCCGTGCAGGAGACGATGGTCCGGGCCTGGCGGGCCAGCGACGGCTTCGAGGCAGGTCGTCGCTGCGCTCGTGGGTCTACCGCATTGCCACCAACGTGTGCCTCGACATGTTGCGGGGGTGCCAGCGCCGGGCCCTGGCCATGGACCTGGGACCGGCGGGAGAGGCCGACGCCTTCCATGGTGCCACCCGGCCTGAGCACGCCTGGGTGCAGCCGGTGCCCGACTCCCGGGTGCTCCCCGCCCGACAGCGAGCGGTGCTCATCCTCTGCGAGGTGCTGCGCTGGCATGCCGACGAGGTGGCCGAGCTGCTCGGCTCCAGCGTGGCCGCCGTCAACAGCGCCTTGCAGCGGGCCCGCGCCACCCTGGCCGCTCGTCACGCTGAGGGCACCGAGGCCCGGCCCCGAGCGGTGGCCGCCGGTGTGCAAAAAGATCGGCTATACCGATCTTCTTGCACAGTGGATCCCACAGATAACGCGCCGGTGGCGCCCCTCCATTGGGGCGCCATCGGCGGTGGGTTTAGTGGGATATCAGGCGGCGATTCGAGGCCGGTCGGCCCGACCGGGCTCGCTCACCGACTGCTCGGGAGCGTGCAGCCACCCCAGCGCGGCCTGCCAGGCCGATGCCAGCGAGCCCACGATGAGACCGGTTGCCCAGGGCCCCATCCAAGCGTCTCGGACGTGGATGCCGAACCCGGCGAGGACGGAGTAGTCGATGGCGACCACGCCGGCCACGGCCAGGACGAACATGGCCACGCTGCGGTACCTGGCCAATGCCGGGGCTAGCTCGGTGACAAGGTTGGTGAGCCCGAGCACAGCCAGACCCAGCAATGCGACGGTAGCGAACTGGTACATGTCAACGCTCTCCTTTGTGGACGGTTATCGACAGTTCAGACCGGGACCGTTGTCGAAAGGTGACACACTCTGGCCATGAGCCAAACTGGAACCGAGTCGCAACAGTGGTGGTACGTGCAGGGTGAGACGACGATGGGCCCGGCGGGGTCGGCGGAGATCCGCTCGTTGGTCGAGCGCGGGGCGATGGGGCCGACCAGCCGCGTCATCCCGGTGGGGGCGTCCGAGTGGAGTACGATCGGTGACCAACGCCCCGCCCTGGGCCTGCCCGACGGGCCCGTCCCGCCGCCGCCACCGCCCGCCGGGTTGCAGCCCCAGTGGGGCCCACCGGGTACCGCCCAGCCGCTCGGCGCTCCACTTGCTTCCAGCGGCAAGCGTTTCGGCGCCTACCTGCTCGACGGGCTTCTGGCCTTGGTGACCCTGTTCATCGGCTGGATCATCTGGTCGGTGATCACCTGGGGAAAGGGTCAGACACCGGCCAAGTCCCTCCTGGGCATGAGGGTGGTGAGGACGGACACCGGTCGAGCGGCCTCGAGGGGCACCATGGCGCTAAGAGAGCTGGTCTACAAGGGCATCCTCGGATGGATCACCTTTAGCATCACCACCATCGTGTCGGCCTTCATGATCCTGAGCCCTCCTTACCAGGGCATCTGGGACAAGATCGCATCTACGGTCGTGGTAGAAGACCCCGAAGGGCGCCTGGTCACCTGACGGGCGGCCCATGGCGGGGCGGGAGGCCGATCCAGGCCAGACTTGTGCCGATCGTCAAGGGGCTCCGCCCCAAGAGACCCAGGAAGGGAACGAACATGGCTGACTACGAGGGTTACTGCGTGAAGTGCCGCGAGAAGCGCACGTTCGAAGGCACCGAGGTAAACCTGGCCAACGGGCGGCGGGCTGCGCAGGGCACCTGCCCGGAGTGCGGCACCAAGATGAACCGCATGCTCGGCAAGTAGCAGCCGCCCGCCGACCCGGCGGCCCCACCCGCCTACAGTGGTCGGCCGTGGCCGGTCGTTACTGGGTTGAGACGTTGGGCTGTCCCAAGAACCAGGTCGACTCCGACAAGCTGGTCGGCACCCTGCTGGCAGACGGCATGGAGGCGGCGTCGGCACCCGACGATGCTGATGTGGTCGTGGTCAACACGTGCGCCTTCGTGGAGGCCGCTCGCCGGGAGTCGGTCGACGCGGTGCTGGGCCTGGCCGAGGGTCGCCGCCCCGGTGCTCGCCTGGTAGTCACCGGATGCATGGCCGAGCGTTACGGGAACGAGCTGGCCGAGGCCCTTCCCGAGGCAGATCTGGTGGCCGGCTTCGGGGTTCCCGTCACCCTCGACACCTTGGGGGGAGCTGACACCGCCCGCCTCGACCTGTTGAACCTCCCCCGGCCCCCGGCGTCGGCACCGTGGGCCTACGTGAAGGTGGCCGAGGGGTGTGACCGGGCCTGTGGCTTCTGCGCCATCCCGTCGTTCCGGGGGCGCCAACGGTCGCGGCCCCTCGACGCGGTGCTGGCCGAGGTCGACGGGCTGGGCGTGGCCGAGGTGGTGCTCGTCGCCCAGGACCTGGCCTCCTACGGGCGCGACATGACCGGGCGAGGCTCTGGCCGCATGTCACGACACAGGGCCATCCTCGACCTGGTGCCCGCCGTCGCCGCCCGGGTGCGGCGGGTCCGGCTTCTCTACCTCTACCCGTCCGAGCTCGACGATGCCCTGGTCGACACGGTGTGCGCCACCGGCGTGCCCTATTTCGACCTGTCGCTCCAGCACGTCTCCCGGCCCTTGCTGGCGCGCATGCGCCGGTGGGGCGACGGCGTCCGCTTCCTCCGGCGCATCGCCGCCATCCGCCGGCGCGAGCCCGACGCCGCCTTCCGGTCGTCGTTCATCGTCGGCTACCCGGGCGAGACCGAGGACGACCACGACCTGCTGCTGGCTTTCCTGGAGGAGGCCCAGCTCGACTGGGCCGGCTTCTTCGCTTTCTCCTCCGAGGAGGGCACCTACGCCGCCGGCCTCGAAGACCCGGTTGCTGCCTCCCTGGTCGACGAGCGGCTGCGCGAGCTGGGCGAGCGCCAAGACGCCATAACCGCCTCTCGCCGGGCGGCACTGATCGGGCGCGAGGTTGACGTCCTGGTCGACGAGCCGGGCATCGGCCGTAGCCATCGCGAGGCGCCCGAGATCGACGGCGTGGTGGCCGTGCCGCTACCGCTGCCCGTGGGGCAGGTTGCCCGTCTCACCGTCACCGCCAGCGCGGGGCCAGACATCGAGGCCGCCTGACCTTGACGACCGGTGCGACCGGCACGACTGGGACGACCGGCGGCTTCGGGCCATCGGCGCTGGCCACGCCGGCCAACGCCCTGACCCTGGCCCGAGTGGTGGCCACGCCCGTGCTGCTGGCCATGGTGCTCGCCGGTGGACCGGCGTGGGCGGCCCTCGCCCTGTGGTTGGGAGTAGTCGTCACCGACATCGCCGACGGGGTGGTGGCGCGCCACCAGGGCGCCACGCGCTCGGGTGCCTTCCTCGACCCCCTCGCCGACAAGGTGCTGGTGCTGGGCGCCATGGTTGCCCTCGTCGTCCGCTCCCGCCTGTGGTGGCTGCCGGTGTTCGGTATCGGCCTGCGGGAGGTGGCAGTGAGCGGTTACCGGTCGTGGGTCGGGCGCCGGGGGGTCTCCATCCCCGCCCGACCATGGGCCAAGGTCAAGACGATCGTCCAGGACGTGGCCGTCGGGATGGCCCTCGCCCCCGTCGGCGGGCCGGGCTACCGCCAGGCGGTGGCAGCCGTCCTATGGGTGGCGGTGGTGCTCACCGTCGTCACCGGGGCCCAGTACCTGCTCGACGGGAGGCAGGTCGTACGTGCGCTGTGAGGTGGTGGCAGTAGGCACCGAGCTGTTGCTGGGCCAGGTGGTCGACACCAACTCGGCATGGCTCGCCGACCGCCTCGCCATGTCGGGCATCGACTGCCTGCGCCACACGACGGTGGGCGACAACGTCGATCGCATAGCGGCGGTGGTGGGCGAGGCGCTGGCTCGAACGGACTCGGTGATCGTCTGCGGCGGCCTCGGCCCCACGCCCGACGACGTCACCCGGCAGGCTCTGGCCGCCGCCCTCGGTACACCTCTGGAACGCGACGCCGCCATGGTGGATCGCATCGAGGCCATCTTCTCCTCCCGGCAAGGCTCCCGCTCAGGGAGCCGCTCGGGCCCGGGCGAGATGCCGGCGAGCAACCTGCGCCAGGCCGACCGCCCGGCAACTGCGGAGTTCATCGCCCAGGAGCAGGGGACGGCTCCCGGGCTCAGGTGCCCGGCAGGGCCGACGGGTGACCAGGTGGTCTATGCCGTGCCCGGGGTGCCCACTGAGCTCTTCGAGATGGTCGATCGGGCAGTGATCCCCGATCTGGTGCGCAGGGCGGGGCGACCGGGCGTGATCCTCAGCCGCACGTTGCGCACTTGGGGGTTGTCCGAAGCGGCCCTGGCCGAGCGCATCGCGTCCCGGGTCGACGCCCTGGCCTGCGTGGCCCAAGCGCAGCACAAGGCCAATCCCACCATCGCCTTCCTGGCCTCGGGCATCGAGGGCATAAAGGTGCGGATCACCGCCAGGGCGGCCGACGAGGCCGAGGCCCACCGCCTCCTCGACACCGAGGAGGCCGAGGTGCGCGCGCTGGTCGGTGAGATCGTCTTCGGGGTCGACGACCAGACGATGGAGCAGGTGGTGGCCGACCTGCTGGTGGGCCAGGGTCTCACTCTGGGAGTGGCCGAATCGCTCACCGGCGGCCTGGTGGGGTCGCGCCTGGCCGAGACCGAAGGTGCCAGCCGGTGGTTCCGGGGCTCGGTGGTGGCTTACGACAGCAAGGTGAAGTACGACCTCCTCGACGTCCCCGAAGGCCCGGTGGTGTGCGAGGAGGCGGCGGTGGCCATGGCGAGGGGCGTGTGCGGGGCGCTGCGGGCCGAGATGGGCCTTGGCATCACCGGGGTCGCCGGCCCCGCGTCCCAGGAGGGGAAGCCCCCGGGCACCGTGTTCATGGCTGTGGCCGATTCCGACGGCGTGGACGCCCGCGAGGTCCACCTCCCCGGCGGGCGCCAACACGTCCGCCAGTACGCCTGCATCACGCTGCTCGACCTGGCCCGGCGGCGCTTGCTCGACCTGGCCCGGCGGCGCTTGCTCCACCGCGCCTGACGGCGCCTGCTCTCCGCCCGATCGTGGCCGCGCTCACCGGGCGGTCCTTGACCGAACGAGCGTTCGGAACTACGCTGGTGGAACTACACCCACGTAATCGTCACACCCCCTCCGTAGGGTGAGACCCGTCAGACACCAGCGGCCGCAGGGCGGCCACGACGGAAGGGATCAGCGGTGGAACGAGACAAGGCCCTCGACATGGCGCTCAGCCAGATCGACAAGCAGTTCGGCAAGGGTTCGGTCATGCGCATGGGGGAGGCGTCCCACATGGAGATCGCCGCCATCCCCACCGGCGCTCTTGCCCTCGACATCGCCCTCGGGGTGGGCGGCCTGCCCAGGGGCCGCATCGTGGAGATCTACGGCCCGGAGTCGTCGGGCAAGTCCACCCTGGCCATGCACGTGGTGGCCGAGGCCCAGCGCAACGGGGGCATGGCCGCCTACATCGACGCCGAGCACGCCATGGACCCGGTCTATGCCCGAGCCATCGGCGTCAACGTCGACGAGCTGCTCATCTCCCAGCCCGACACGGGGGAGCAGGCCCTGGAGATCACCGACATGCTCATCCGCTCGGGCGCCCTCGACGTGGTGGTCATCGACTCGGTGGCGGCGCTCACCCCACGCGCCGAGATCGAAGGTGAGATGGGCGACACCCATGTCGGCCTCCAGGCCCGGCTCATGTCCCAGGCCCTGCGCAAGCTGGCCGGCACCCTCAACAAGACCGACACCATCTGCCTCTTCATCAACCAATTGAGGGAAAAGATAGGGGTGATGTACGGCTGTTTTTCATATTCAACCAGGGTCACGCTGGCCGACGGCAGCCAGGAGAAGATCGGCAAGATCGTCAACCAGCGTCGGCCAGTTGAAGTGCTGTCCTACGATCCCGACCAGGGCGTGGTGGTACCCAAGAAGGTAGTCAACTGGTTCGACAACGGCCCCACTGACCGGTTCCTCCAGATCACGGTGGCCCGCGGCGGCGGGAACGGGCGCTCCCAGTTCTCCTGCACCCCGAACCACCAGGTCCGCACGCCTGGGGGATGGCGGGAGGCCAGCGAGCTGATTGTCGGTGACCGCGTCCTCCAGGCTGTGCCCCACCGGCTCTCCGGGTTCCAGTGGGAAGTCGTCCTAGGTGGCCTGATGGGCGACGGTGCCGTCTCTTCTACCAAGAGTGGCCACGGCGCCAGGTTCCGCCTCGCTCATGGAGCCAAGCAGTCCGAGTACGCCGACTGGAAGGCTTCGCTGTTCGCCAATGTGGGATCGAGCCGGTCGGTGCGGGTGTCCGACGGTGCTGTCTTCCACGACCTTGCGCCGTTGCCCGAGTTGGCGAAGGTGCGGGACGCCGTCTACGTCGGAGGCAAGAAGATCTTCAGCGATGAGTATCTCAAGGCGCTCACGCCCCTGTCACTGGCCATCTGGTACATGGACGACGGCTCATTTGCTAACCGCTCAAAGGGTCTTCAAAAGCGCACCCGAGACGGTAGCGGTCGAGTCGGGATCTGCGTCGAGGCCATGGAAGCCACCACAAGAACAAGGATCGTCGAGTATTTGGCCGATACCTGGGACATTCGGCCGGTGCTGATAAAAAGCGGAAAGGCAAAGCAGGCCGTACTCATCTTCCCCAAGGAGGAGACTGCCAAGCTCCACGCCCTGATCGCTCGGTTCGTCCATCCTTCGATGGAGTACAAGCTGCTGCCTCGCTATAGGGGTCGCTTTGCAGTCGAGCCCGCGTTTGCCCCCATGCGCTATGAGCTCGTACCCATGCCGGTTGTGGCCATCGCCGACAAACCCCACACCCGTTCTATGCATCGCTTCGACCTCGAGGTAGAGGGCACGCACAACTACTTCGTCGATGGTGTGATGGTGCACAACTCACCAGAGACCACCCCGGGGGGGAGGGCCCTGAAGTTCTACTCGTCGGTCCGTCTCGACATTCGCCGCATCGAGGCCATCAAGGACGGTGTGGAGGTGGTGGGAAACCGCACCCGGGTGAAGGTCGTGAAGAACAAAGTTTCGCCCCCATTCAAACAGTGCGAGTTCGATATCGGCTACGGCAAGGGCATCAGCCGGGAGGGCTCGCTGCTCGACGTGGGCGTCGACCTGGCTCTGGTGAAGAAGTCGGGGGCCTGGTACACCTACGAGGGCGAGCAGCTCGGCCAGGGCAGGGAGAACGCCAAGACGTTCCTCTCCGAGAACCCCGAGATCATGGTGGAGATCTCCGAGCGCATCCGCAAGCAGATCGGCATCGCCAAGGGCGAGGAGGCACCCGTCGCTGATCCCGACGACCAGCCCATCTCGCTCGACTGAAGCCGGGTCGGCTCTGTCCAGGCAGGAACCGGCCGCGACGCCGTCGAACTAGATGATCAAGTCACCTACCGCTACTGCTTGGGGGATGACGTGGTCGAAGTCCTGAAGGTATCGAGTCGTTCCAATCCCAACTCCGTCGCCGGCGCCCTCGCAGGCGTCCTACGCCAGTCGGGCGCGGTCGAGGTGCAGGTGGTGGGCGCCGGCGCCCTCAACCAGGCGGTGAAGGCCATCGCCATCGCCCGAGGCTTCGTGGCCCCGTCCAACATCGACCTGGTCTGCATCCCGACCTTCGCCGACATCGAGATCGACGGTGAGGGCCGCACCGCCATTCGCCTGGCCGTGGAAGACCGCAGCCGGCGCCGCCCCGAGGAGGGCGGCACCGGTCCGGCCATCACCGCCGTGTCGGCCTTCCCGCCCGTCAAGCCCGCCTTCGCCTAGCAGCCCGCCCGGGCTCCGTCCGGCGCTACCTTGGAGCCGTGAGCCAGAAGTTTCTCATCCGCACCTTCGGGTGCCAGATGAACGAGCATGACTCCGAGCGGCTGGCAGGCCAGTTCGTGGCCGAGGGCATGGAGGCCACCGACGACCTCGAGGCCGCCGACGTGGTGGTGCTCAACACCTGCTGCATCCGCGAGAACGCCGACAATCGGCTCTACGGCCACCTCGGCCACCTGAAGGCCCTCAAGGAGCGCCGCCCGGGCATGCAGATCGCGGTGGGCGGCTGCCTGGCCCAGAAGGACGGTGCCCTCGTGCGGGAGCGGGCGCCCCAGGTCGATGCCGTCTTCGGGACGCACAACCTCGCCGCAGCCACCGGGCTGCTGCGCCGGGCGGCCGCCGAGGGCCCGGTGACCGAGATCCTCGACGCTTCTTCGGACGACGAGGTGGCATTCCCCTCCGCTCTCCCCGCCCGTCGCAACTTGCCCTACGCGGCGTGGGTCACCATCCAGGTGGGCTGCGACAACGCCTGCGCCTTCTGTATCGTGCCCGCCGTCCGTGGGCCCGAGGCCAGCCGTCCCTTTGGCCAGGTAGTGGGCGAGGTGGAGGCGCTGGCGCGCACCGGCGTCACCGAGGTCACCCTGCTGGGCCAGAACGTCAACTCCTACGGGCGTGACATCACCACCCGGTTGCGGGCCCAACCTCACGACCCGGCAGCGGCCCAGCTCGCTGGCCCGGCGTGGGCCGGCTCCGTGCCCGAACGGAATGCCGGCTCCGTGCCCGAACGGAATGGCGGCTCCGCTCACCGCCGGGCCCGCCCGCTGTTCGCCGACCTGCTGCGGGCCGTGGGCTCGGTCGACGGCATCCGCCGGGTGCGCTTCACCAGTCCCCACCCCAAGGACCTGCGGCCCGAGACCATCGAGGCCATGGCCGACACCCCGGCGATCTGCGACCACCTACACCTTCCCCTGCAGGCAGGCAGCAACCGCACCCTGGCCGCCATGCACCGGGGCTACACCGCCGAGCGCTACCTGGGCCGCCTGGCCGAGGCTCGGGCGGCCATGCCCGATCTCGCTGTCACCACCGACCTCATCGTCGGGTTCCCCGGTGAGACCGACGACGACTTCGAGCGCACCCTCGAGGTCGTGGCCGAGGCCGGCTACGACAGCGCCTACACCTTCGTGTTCTCGCCCCGCCCCGGCACCGCGGCGGCAGCCATGACCGACCGCTTCGTGCCTCCCGAGGTGACGGCCGAGCGCTTCGAGCGGCTGCGGGTGGTGGTGGAGCGCTCGGCCCTGCGCCGCCACCAGGCCCGGGTGGGACGGGTCGAAGAGGTCCTCGTGGAGGGGCCTAGCAAGCGGGATATCACTGTCACCACCGGCCGTACCGGCCAGAACAAGCTGGTGCACTTCGAAGTGCGGGGGCTGGCGCCCACCCCGGGCAGCTACGCCACCGTGGCGGTCACCGGTGCTGCGCCCCACTACCTGCGCGGTGAGCTGGTCGAGATCACCGCCCGGTCGCGGCACCGCAGCCTCATCCCGGTGGCCAGCTCCTGACCGCACCACCCCCGCGCCACCTGGCCCTCGTCGGGCCCACCGCATCGGGCAAGTCGGCGCTGGCCATGTCCGTCGCCCGCCACTTCGACGATGTGGAGCTCGTCTCCGTGGACTCCATGCAGGTCTACCGGGGCATGGATATCGGTACCGCCAAGGCCACGGCCGCAGCGCGGGCAGAGGTGCCGTGCCACCTCATCGACCTGGCCGACCCGGAGGAGGAGTTCTCAGTGGCACGGTTCCAGGCCGCCGCCGCCGAGGTGCTGAGCGCCATCGAGGCTCGTGGTCACCGGGCCCTGTTGGTCGGCGGCACTGGCCTGTACGTGCAGGCAGTGGTCGACGGCCTGGTCCTTCCCGGCGAGTGGCCCGAGCTGCGGGCGTCGCTGGCCGAGGAGGCGGCCAGGCCCGCGGGCGTCGGCGCCCTCCACCGACGCCTGGCCCAGATCGACCCCCGAGGGGCGGCCCGGATGGAGCCCGCCAACGCCCGGCGGGTGGTGCGCGCCCTGGAGGTGACGCTTGGCAGCGGTCGCCCCTTCTCGTCTTTCGGCCCTGGTCTGGATGCGTACCCGGCTAATCGCTTCCGCCTGGCCGGGGTGTGGTTGCCCAGGGCCGTCGTGGCCGAGCGGATCGCGGCCCGCTACGTCGACCAGTTGGCCGACGGCTTTTTCGACGAGGTTCGGGCGCTGGCGGCGCGGGGCCCGGGTGGCCTGTCACCCACCGCCGGCCAGGCCCTCGGCTACCGGGAGCTGCTCGACCACCTTGCGGGCCGACGCACCCTCACCGACGCGATCGAGGCGGCGGTACGTCGTACCCGGCAGTTCGCCCGTCGCCAACGAGCCTGGTTCCGGCGTGACCCCCGCATCGCCTGGATGGCGTCAGCGCGAAACCCTGTGGCCGTGCTGCCCGCCCTGCTGGGACACTGGGCATCGTGAGGTTGCAGAAGTACCAAGCCCTCGGCAACGACTTTCTGATCCTGCTCGACGTCGAGGGGGCTCAGCCGATCGACGCCGACCTGGCACGGGCCGTGTGCCACCGTCACAAGGGCGCAGGTGCCGACGGCCTGATTCGGGTCACCGCCGGCGGCCCCGCCGTTGAGGGGGCCGACGTCACCATGGAGCTGCGCAACGCCGACGGCAGCCGGGCGGAGACGAGCGGCAACGGCTTGCGCTGTGTGGCCCGGGCCGTGGTCGACGCTGGCGTCGTCGCCGGCCCATGGGTGGTCGTAGCGACCGACGCCGGGCACCGCCGGGCCAGCCTGGGCGAGGGCGACCTGGTGGCGGTGGAGATGGGCGTGGCGCGGGTGGAGCCTTTGCCCGCCGAGTTCTCGGCTCCCGCTCAGGGGGCCGCTCGGGCCCAGTCTCCCGCTCAGGGGGCCGCTCGGGCCCAGGCTGGCGTCGCTGTCGACCTGGGGAACCCCCACCTGGTGCTACTGGATGATGGCACCTCGGAACTGGAGGCCCTGGGCCGCACCTATCCCACTACCAACGTCGAGTTGATCACGGCCGGCCCCGGAGCCGGCGAGCTCACGATGCGGGTCTGGGAGCGCGGCGTCGGTGAGACCGAGGCTTGCGGTAGCGGCGCTTGCGCGGCCGCGGCGGCCGCGGCCGGGTGGGGCCTGGTGGGCGAACGGACAGTCGTGCACCAGCGCGGCGGCGACGTCGTCGTCGACCTGGCCGGTGACACGATCGTGCTGACTGGGCCCGCCCAGTCCGTCTGCGTGGTCGAACTCCCAGAAGGCACAAGATGACCCTCATCGAGCGCCACCGGCGCGAGCGGATCGTGCTGGTGGGAGTGGCCATACCGCCGACGTCATTGGAAGTCGCCGAGACCTCGCTCGACGAGCTGGCTGCCCTCGTCGACACCGCTGGGGCCGACGAGGCCGATCGGGTGCTGCAACGGCGGGACACACCCGACCCCGCCACCTTCGTGGGGCGGGGCAAGGCCCAGGAGCTGCGGGAGATCTCCGACGCCACCGACGCCGACACGGTGGTGTTCGACGACGAGCTGTCGCCCGCCCAGAGCCGCAACCTGGAGAAGATCCTCGGGCGCACCGCCATCGATCGCACTGCAGTGATACTCGACATCTTCGCCCAGCACGCCCACACCCAGGAGGGCAAGGCCCAGGTGGAGCTGGCCCTGCTGCGCTACCGGTTGCCCCGCCTACGAGGAAGGGGCAAGGGGTTCAGCCAGCAGGCTGGCGGCATCGGCACCAGGGGGCCGGGTGAGACCCAGCTCGAGGTCGACCGGCGGCGCCTCCTGCGCCGGGCCACCAAGCTCGAGGCCGACCTGCGGGAGCTCACCCAGAACCGCCGTACCCAGCGCAAGGCCCGGGCCCGCTCCCGCCTGCCGACGGTCGCCCTGGTGGGCTATACCAACGCCGGGAAGTCCACCCTGTTGAACCGCCTCACGAGGGCCGACGTCGTGGTGGAAGACCGGCTCTTCGCCACCGTCGACCCCACCACCCGGCGCCTCGACCTCCCCGGCGGCGAACGGGTATTGGTGAGCGACACCGTGGGCTTCGTGCGCAAGCTCCCCCACCAGTTGGTGGAGGCGTTCCGCTCGACTCTCGAGGAGGTGGCCGAGGCCGACCTGCTGGTGCACGTGGTCGACGCCTCGGCTCCCGACCACGCCACCCAGATCGACGCGGTGCGAACAGTGCTGGCCGAGCTGGGCGCCGAAGACGTGCCCGAGCTGCTGGCCTTCAACAAATCCGACCGCTTGACGGACGGCCACAGCCCAGCCGACCGCTCAACGGCCGGCCCTGACCCAGCCGACCGTTGGTCAGCCGACGGCACCGCGTACGCCGACGGAACTGCGGCGCGCCTGGCCGAACGCCATCCAGGATCGGTCCTGATATCGGCCCACACCGGCACCGGAGTGGAAGAGCTCCTCGCCGCCATCGCTGACCGGCTGCGTGCCCTTACCCGGGTCGTCGAGCTGGTGGTGCCCTATGACCGGGGCGACGTGGTGGCTGCCCTTCACCGCTACGGCGAGGTGCTGGCCGAGATCCACGGCGACGATGCCACCCGGCTGCGGGTGCGCCTCGACCCTGCCGACGTCTCGCGCTTCGACCAGTTCCGGGCCGGGTGATGGGCGGCGGCGGCGTCGGCGGGACGGCGGCGGGCGGCTTCTCGCCACCGCCCTACCCGTACGACCGCCTGGGTCCCGTCCACCGGCTTGCCGCCGATCAACCCGGAGGGGCGGTGGATCTCTCCATCGGCACTCCCTGCGATCCTCCCTCAGGAGCGGTGGTGGCTGCGCTGGCCACCTCGGGCACCGAGCGGGGGTACCCGCCCTCGGTGGGCACCGCCGCCCTGCGCCAAGCGGCGGTGGGTTGGATGAGCCGCCGCCTGGGGGTCGATGTGCCGGTCGACGCGGTAGCCGGGTGCGTCGGCACCAAGGAGCTCGTTGCCACCATCCCTCAGTGGCTCCGCCTACGCGACCCGTCGCGCGACACGGTGCTGTACCCCGCAGTGTCCTATCCCACATACCAGATGGGCGCCTTGCTGGCCCGATGCCGAGCCGTGCCTGTTCCAGTCGACGAGAAGTGGCAGCTCGACCTGGCCCAGGTCGACGACACCGACGCGGCTCGTGCCCTGTGCCTGTGGGTGAACACGCCGTCCAACCCCACCGGCGCCCTCGACGACCTGGACGCGGTGGCGGCGTGGGGCCGGGCCCACGATATCCCGGTGTTCAGCGACGAGTGCTACGTCGAGCTCACGTGGGAGGGCAACCGTCGCACCATCCTGGGCGGCGGGTTCGAAGGCGTTGTGGCCGTGCACTCACTGTCGAAGCGGTCCAACCTGGCCGGCCTGCGGGCGGGTTTCTACACCGGCGACCCCGAGATCGTGGGCTACCTGGCCGAGGTGCGCAAGCACGTGGGCATGATGATGCCCGGGCCGGTGCAGGCGGCCGCCGCCGTTGCCCTCGATGACGACGCCTCGGTGGATCAGCAACGGGCCCGCTACCTCGAACGACTGGCCTATCTCGGTGCGGTGCTGACCGAGGCGGGTTACCCGGTTGCGCTTCCCGGTGGCGGCTTCTACTTGTGGGCCAAGGCACCCGGCGGCGACGCCTGGGCGGCGGCCGAGGACCTGGCCCGGCGGGGTGGGGTGGTGGTGTCGCCGGGTGAGCTCTACGGCCCCCAGGGCCGCGACCGTCTGCGGGTGGCCGCCGTCCAACCTCTCGAGCGCCTGCGACTGGTAGCCGACCGCCTTCTGGGCTGACCTCAGTGCAGCTGCGCTCCGGCAGCACGCGACAGGCGATCGTCGATCCATCCTCGGTCAGCGAGGGCGGACACGAAGCGGGCGAAGGAGCGATCGAGGTCGGCGATCTGGGATTCGACGGGCGCCACCTGCTCGCCCTCGGTCACCATGTGTTCGACCGCAGTGGTCAGGTCGGGATGAAGCGCCTCGGCCGCGGCCAGGATGCACGCGCCCAGGGCGGAGTCAGCACCGTGGGTGACGAGCACGGGCCGGTGCAAGATGGTGGCGCGGATCGCCGCCCACTCCCGGCTGCGACCACCGCCACCGGCCGAGCGCACCCCGCCAATGGCCACCGCGCCCAGGTCGTCGAGATGGGCGTAGGCCAGCCGCTCCAAGAAGCCGACTCCCTCGAGCACGGCACGATGGCGCTCGATCTCGTCACCCGGCTCCCCGAGCCAGAAGCCCTCGGCTTCGGGAGCCACGAACGGGAAGCGCTCGCCGGTAGCCCGCAACGGATAGGCGACGGTGCCGGCCGGGCCTCTCTGCCCCGCCAGGCGGTCGAGATCACCGAGGTCGGCGGGGTCGACATCGACCGCGGCTCCGCCGGTGTTGGAGGCCCCTCCGGGCAACCACCACCCGGCGGGATGGCGGTGGCTGTAGACGGCACCCGACGGGTCGTGGGCCAGGTCGGCACTGGCCCCTTTGACCACCATCGTCGTGCCCACGACAGTGACGAAGCGCCCGGGGCGGTCGGCGCCGGCGGCCATCTGGGCGGAGCACCCGTCGGTCATGCCGAGCACCACATGGCAGCCGGCGGCAAGCCCAGTGGCCGCCGCCGCCTCCGGAGTCACCGTGCCGGCCAGGGCCGTGGGCGGGTGCACCTCCGGCAGCAGACGGGGCGGGATGCCCAGGGCGTCCATCACCTCCCACGCCCACTCCCCCTGGGCCGAGTCGAAGCCACTCTTGAGGGCGTGGCTCCAGTCGGTGGGCGGAGGAGCACCGATCAGCTGGCCGACCACCATGTCGGAGGCATGCCAGGTGTGGGCCGCCCGTTCGGCCACGCCCGGGCGCGCCAGCAGCCAAGCCCACTTGGCCAACCCCGACGTGGCGCCGGGACGGAAGCCCAGTGCGTCCCAGCGATCGGCTCCGGCGCGCCGGGCTGTCTCCGCTTCGGCGCCGGCGCGCTGGTCGTCGTACATGAGGGCAGGGCCGAGGGCCTGGCCGTCGGCGTCGACCACCAGAACTGTCCCCGAGGTGGCGGCCACCGCCACCGCCACGATGCGGCTGCCCTCATCCAGCTCGGCGGTGGCCTGCCGCAGGGCTGCCCCGGCGGCCGGCCACCATCGGCTCGCATCGGCCTGTGACCATCCCGGCCCAAGTCGCTCGGGAGGACCGAGACTCTCCCGTCCCCGGACCACGACGTGGCCAGTGGCGTCGGCCACTTTCACCCGTACCTCGGCGGTGGCCATGTCGATGCCTGCCACCAGCTCGGTGGATCCCGGGCAAGCCACGCGAGGAACGGTAGCGGCAGTCCCCTACCATGGCACGGTGCCCATCGACACCTCTGGCGAGGCGTTCGTCGCCTTGCGCAGCCTGCTCGACCAGATCGCCGACAACGCCTCACCGGCGGCATCGCGCATCCATGCCACCATCGCCGCTCAGCAGTTCCTCGAGGCCCTCACCCGCCGGCTGGTCGACGAGGCCCTCGACGAAGGGGCGAGCTGGGACGACCTGGCCCAGTCCTTCGGCACCACACCCGCCAACGTCAAGTCACGCTTCGGCACCTACCGCCGCTACGACGACGACGCCGACGCCCAGAGCTGACCGTTCTTTGGCGCGGTGGCCGCGCCCAACGCGGCCAAAGCGCCAAAGAACCAATCGTCCCCCGCCATTGGTCACTCAGCCCGGCCGCCCAAGCGGCGGGAGAGGAAGC
>JBPCJQ010000063.1:0-6610 GCA_051005135.1 Acidimicrobiales bacterium | reverse complement strand
TTGCCTCCGGAGCCCTCCCCCCTCGCCGGGGCCTCTCCTCCCCCCCCCCCCCTCACCCCCCTCCTCTCCCTGCCTCACGCCAAGCGCGGCTCCCTGTGGCTGCCTCCTCCTCAGCCTTTGGCGGCCGGCTTCTCCAGCGACGTCACCAGCTGGACGAGGGTACGCACGCCCCAACCGGTGCCTCCCTTGTGCAGGTAGCCGTCGTCCTCACCGCTGCGGGCGGGTCCGGCGATGTCGAGGTGGGCCCAGGGAACGTCGCCCACGAACTCTCGCAGGAAGAGGCCGGCGGTGAGAGCCCCGCCGAAGCGGTCGGAGCCGATGTTCTTGACGTCGGCCACGTCCGAGTCGATCGACTTGCGGTACTCCTCGGGAAGGGGAAGCGGCCACACCGACTCACCTGCCGCCTCGGCCGCGGACCGCACCTGGTCAACCCAACCCTGGTGGTTGCCCATGAGCCCGGCGATCTTGGCGCCCAGGGCAACCTTGCAGGCCCCGGTGAGGGTGGCCAGGTCGACGATGGCATCCACGCCTGCCTCCACCGCCAGCGACAGCGCGTCGGCCAGCACCAGGCGCCCCTCGGCGTCGGTGTTGAGCACTTCGACCGTCTTGCCGTTTCGGATCTTCAGCACGTCACCAGGCTTGACGGCCCGGCCCCCGGGCATGTTCTCGGTGGTCGGTACGATGGCCACCACGGCCACGTCGGGAGCGAGGTCGGGCAGGACCGCCATGGTGGCGAGCACTGCGGCGGCGCCCGACATGTCGGTCTTCATGGTCTCCATGCCCTCGGCGGTCTTGATGGACAAGCCCCCCGAGTCGAACGTGATGCCCTTGCCGACCAGGGCGATGCGGGCACGGGGGTCGGGCGGTTCCCAGGCGGCCATGATGAGCCGGGGGGGCTCGTCGGAGCCCTGGGCCACACCGAGGAGGCCTCCCAGGCCCTCGTTGGCGATGGCGGCTTCGTCCCAAACGGTGAGCACGAGTCGCCCCCCGGCGGCGGCCTCGGCGGCCACCTCGGCCAGGCGCGTCGGGGTCATGGCCCCGGCCGGCTCGTTCACCAGGTCCCGTGCTCGGGTGACGGCGGCCGCTACCCGAGTGCCGCGGTCGACGCCACCAGCCACGGCCGGCCCGCTTCCGACCACGGTCAGCGACTCCAGCCGGCAGGGCCGGGGGTCGCTCTTGTACTTGGTGAACCGGTAAGCGGCCAGCGCCGCTCCCTCGACCACCGCCTGGGCGGCGGCCGCCTCGTCGACCAAGGAGGGACGAGCTTGCAGCAGCGTGGTGGCGGCGACCCGGTCTTGCCATGCCGCCCGCACCAAGGCAGCAGCGCCCCGTCGCAACGTCTCCGCCGTCACCTTCTCCTTTTGGCCCATGCCGACGGCCACCACCGTCTTGCCGTCGCGGGCCGGTAGGGCGAGGGTCTCACCGGGCTTGGCCTGGAAGTGGCGGTCGGCCAGCCACTGTTTGTCGACCTCGTTGGCTGAGCCCTCGACTTCGCCACCGTCGGCGAACACGGGGACTCCGAGCATGGCGGCATCATCAGGAGGTTCGGCGGCAACGGGGAACAGGATCGCCATGGTGGTGGTCACTCCTTCTGGCGGGCGGGGAGAGGTTCGTCCTCCTGGGCGCGGGCCATGGTCCAGAGCAGGTCGGACAGGCGGTTCAGGTACGGCACGACCATGGAGCCGGGCGCGGCGGTGACGAGAGCGTGGCGCTCGGCCCGGCGGGTGACCGTGCGGGCCAGATCGAGGAAGGCCGCGGCCGGGCTCTGGCCGGGAACCACGAACTCGGAGGGAGCCCCGAAGCGCTCACCCAGTTCGTCGATGTGGGCCTCCAGCCTGTCCACCATCGCCTGGGTCACGAGGGTCTCCCCCGGCCGCAGCTTGGAGCGGTTCGCTGTTGCGGTAGCCAGCTCGGCCATGAGCACCCACAGGTTGCGCGCCAGCTCTACGAGCAGCTCGTCGAGCTCCGAACCCCGCACGGCAACAGTGCGAGCCAGTCCCAGGGCGGCCTGGGCCTCGTCTACGTCGCCACAGGCTGAGAGCGGCGGCGAGTCCTTCCGGACCCGCCCGCCGAACAACAGCCCGGTGGTGCCGTCATCGCCGGTGCGGGTGTAGATCCTCACGAGCCCACGGTAGGGGCTCAGCCGAGGATGGGCTGCACCACCCTCGGGGTGACCACCAGATCGGCGGGGCGTGACGTGGTCGCGGCCTGCGAGGCGGAATCCCGGCAGCGCACGAGCAGGCCCACGTACGCCAGGAAGAGGTTGTCGACGGCCAGATGGACCACCAGGGTCGACTTACTTGGCAGCACAATAGCGGTGGCCAGCGAGAGGGCCATGGACAAGAGCAGGCCATTGAAAATGGCACGCCGCCGCTGGGTGGGGGAGCGGCGGCAGGCGACGACGGGGCCGCCCCGCTCGCCCCGCGCCAGTGCCTGCAACGACTGCTGGAAGCTCTCGACCATCTCCCGCCGCCGCTCGAGGCGATGGCGCACTACCTGGGGCACAAGGACGAGAAGCCAGATCGCGACGAGAGGCACAACTGCCGTCACCAGCTCAGCCCCCTCCGCCCCTGGAGGGACGACCCAGATACCGTTCGGCCCTTCAGGCCAGCGGTTGGTCGAGCCACTGTGTGACAGTTTCTACCACCGCGTCATGGGTTCCTGCTTTTCTGTTTGACCGGGGGTTTGGGCCTATGGCGAAGATCGTTGTCCTACCCTGGTGCTAACATCGAACGTATGTTTGGAGCAGGAGAACAGCCCCTCACACTGCCGGGCATGGTCCCCCAGATCCGGCGGCCTGGCGCCTACCATCGTCACCAGATGGGGTCGCTTCCCGAGAGCAGTCTTGCATCGGCCGCCTTCAGCACCGACCTCGGCGCCCTGATCCTTGACGACTGCCTGAGCCTCCTGTGTCAGGTTCCGGACAATACGTTCGATCTGGTCATGACATCGCCACCGTACGACGGGCAGCCAAAGTACGGCAATGGCGAGAGGTACGAGCGCGGCTGGTACGAAGACAAGTTCCTCAAGGTCACAGGTGAGGTGCTCCGCACCCTGAAGCCACACGGCAGCTTCGTTTTGAACTACCGCTCCAGGCGACACCAGGGCGAGCGAGGGACACTTCAGTACGAGCTGGTGCTATGGCTTCGGGACCAGGGTTTCAAATTTTGCGATGATTTCGTGTGGGGCAAGCCGTCTCCCCCGCCGGGTCGCTGGAAGAGGCACCTGAAGGATGGCGTGGAGTACTGCTTCCAGTTCGCCAAGTCAGCTGATTGGCAGTTCTTCCCCGAGCACTGCCTCCGTCCTGCTCGGTGGGATCGCAAGGACGTGGAGCGCAGGAAGAAGCTGCCGCACAACTATGACCGGGTGAACGAACCCTCGGGCCAAGGGCGCAGGCGGGTCCAGGCCGGGCCCGAGATGGTGCGTCCTTCCACGCTCTTGTACATGGAGCCAGAGTTCCTGCCCAACCCCACCGAGCACCCCGCTCGCTTTCCGGTTGAGCTTCCGAGCTTTTTCATAAAGCTTCTGACCGAGCCAGGCCAGCTCGTGTTCGACCCCTTCGGAGGCACCTGCACCACCGCCGTCGCAGCGGAGAAGTTGGACCGGCGGTGGCTGACCTGTGAGATCGATGAGCGCTACACGGTGGTCCTGTCTGAGCGGATGAAAAAGGGCCGGTAACGTTCGTTGGCGTGACGGCGGTGAGCCAAACGATCGAGGCCATCACAGGAGCCCCGGACTGGGACAGCCGGATCGCCCGCATACGCCAGATTCCGCAGAAGCACGGAACTGACGAGCACGCGAGCCTCTATGCAGCGGTTGCGAAGCGCTTCTACGTGCCGAACCTGGCACCAGACTTCGCGTATGTTCACTGGCGATCGGACTACGAACTAGCCGACTTCATGGGCGCGTACGACTTGGCGGCGAGAGGCACGGAGGGGTTCACCAGGGTCTCTCCTGAGGACTTGGAGCGGGTGATACTCGGTCAGCCGGCGACGCTGAGAATCTTCCGGCTACTGCTTGGCTTCACAACCCAGGAGCTCGCGGCTTGCACGCAGCTTTTTGGCGAGGAGGAAGACGTGCCGGTTCTGACCAACGGCAAGGTCAAGAGCATGGAGTCCGGTGTCCAGGCCTCCATGGAGTCAGCCCAGACAGCGGCCCTCACCGTGCACTCGATCATGACGGGGCAGCTTTTCGAGGAGCCGACAGGCTCTCCACGCCGTAAGCTCGACAAGCCGGACACGGTTGACGGCTGGTCCAGCGTCCAGGCCTGCGCGCGCGACGGCGTGCCCTTCGGCATGTTCCTGCACCAGCGGCACTACGGCGGTGCCTTTCGTCAGCTCCTCGACGCGACGTCCACCCAGAGAGGCAATCTCATCGAAGACGCTGTCGAGGAGCTGTTCGAGGCCCACGGCATCCGCTACGTCCGGACGGGCGCACACAACCAGGCTGAGATCGAAGAGCGGTTTGAGGTGTCGGTGCATCCGGCACCCGACTTTGTCGTCTACGACCATTCAGACGTCCTCCGGGCGATGTTGGAGTGCAAGGGTGCCAACGACGGCGGAACCGCTAGAGACAAGGCGCTGCGCTTCGCCACCCTCCGCCAGGAGTCCCTCCGGCTGAACGGGACGCCACTGTTCGCAGTACTCGGAGGCCTGGGTTGGACTCGCGTGAACGACACGCTCGGCCCCGTCGTCCGTGACTGTGACGGCCGAGCGTTCGCTCTTGCCAACCTCGATGAGATGCTTACCGCGCAGCCGTTCCCTCAGCTTGTCGCGATCGGCTGATCGTCAAGCGGCGGCGGGGAATCTCGGGCCGCCGGGCCGAGCCGGGCCGGTAGCCTTGGCGTGTGCGCAGCTACTTGGAAGCCGTGGCCGAGCGCGTCGTCGTGTACGACGGCGCCACCGGCACCAACATCCAGTTGCGAGAGCTCACGACCGACGACTTCGGGGGGGCGGCGTTCGAGGGCTGCAACGAGATCCTGGTCGACACCCGCCCCGACGTGATCGCCGATCTCCACCGATCGTTCCTCGACGTGGGTGTCGACGTGGTGGAGACCGACAGCTTCGGCGCCCTGTCGGTGACCCTGGCCGAGTACGGCATCGCCGGGCGCGCCCACGAGCTCAACGTCAAGGCGGCCCGCATCGCCCGCGAGGTGGCCGACAGCTACGCCCGCCCCGAGGGCGGCCCGTGGGTGGCCGGTTCGATCGGGCCGGGCACCAAGTTCCCCTCCCTGGGCCAGATCCGCTTCGCCGGGCTCCGCGACGCCTACGAGGAACAGGCCCGGGGGCTGCTGGAGGGCGGCGTCGACCTGCTCATCGTCGAGACCGTTTTCGACCTGCTCCAGGCCAAGGCCGCCATCATCGGATCGCGCCGGGCCATGGCTGATGTGGGCCGCCAGGTACCCCTACAGGTGCAGGCCACCGTGGAGCTCACCGGGCGCATGCTGCCCGGCACCGAGATCGCCGCCGCCCTCACCGCCCTCGAGGCCATGCGCCCCGACGTCATTGGGCTCAACTGCGCCACCGGGCCTGGCGAGATGCACGAGCACCTTCGCCACCTGTCCCGTCACTGCCGGGTGCCGATCTCGTGCCTGCCCAACGCCGGCCTGCCTTCGGTCGTCGACGGAAAGATGCACTACGACCTCACTCCTGATCAGCTGGCCGACTACCACGCCCGGTTCATCACCGAGCTCGGCGTTCAAGTGGTCGGGGGTTGCTGTGGCACCACGCCCGAGCACCTCCGGGCCGTCATCGACAGATGCGCGGGACTGCGCCCCGCGCCACGCTCGCCTGTGCACGAGCCGGGCGCGGCGTCGATCTACTCGCACGTGGCGTTCCGGCAGGACACCTCGTTCCTGGTGATCGGCGAGCGCACCAACGCCAACGGCTCGAAGCGCTTCCGCGACGCCATGCTGGCCAATGACTGGGACACCTGCGTGGCCATGGCCGGCGAGCAGGTGAAGGAAGGCGCCCACCTCCTCGACGTGTGCGTCGACTACACGGGCGAGGACGGCGTGGCCGACATGGACGAGGTGGCCCGCCGTTTCGCCACCGCCTCCAGCATCCCCCTGGTGCTCGACTCCACCGAGCCGGCCGTCATCGAGCAGGGCCTCCAGTGGATCGGCGGCAAGCCCGTGCTCAACTCGGTCAACCTGGAAGACGGCGACGCGCCCGGAACGCGCTTCGACCGCTTCTTCTCCTTGGCCCGCGAGTACGGCGCGGCGGTGATCTGCACCTGCATCGACCAGGAGGGCCAGGCCCGCACCGCCGAATGGAAGCTGGGGGCGGCGCGGGCCATCCGTGACCTGGCCGTCGACCGCTACGGCATGGAGCCGTCCGACCTCCTGTTCGACGCCCTGGCCCTGCCCCTGTCCACCGGCATGGAGGAGAGCCGCCGCGACGGCATCGAGACGATCGAGGGCATCCGCGCCATCAAGGCCGAGCTGCCCGGTGTTCACACCGTGCTGGGGCTGTCCAACGTGTCGTTCGGGCTCACCCCTCCGGCCCGCCATGTGCTCAACTCGGTGTTCCTGCACGAGTGCGTCGAGGACGGAGGAAGACCCGCCACCGCTCCACGGACCTACACCATGCCGCTGTCGCGTTTACCCGAG
>JBPCJQ010000062.1:0-8429 GCA_051005135.1 Acidimicrobiales bacterium | reverse complement strand
ATCTGCCACAAAGGGGCGCTCTACTACCTCGCTGACATCGTCGACGAGATCCGCCTCCCGAACCCGTGACCTTTAGGCGCTGCCTGCCACAGGTTCGAGCGAACCTGTGGGGGTTGGAGAGCTGGCGATAGTCGCCGACGGCCACCACCTTGGCGCCGCCCGTGCGGGCCGCCTCCAGGAACCCCAGCAGCGCGGCATCGTCAGTCATAGCGGCTTCATCGAGAACGGCGACGTGGCGGGGCGTCAGGCGCAGTGCGTTGTGTTGGATGCGCCAATTGAGCGAGGCCAGGGTGCGGCTGGGCTCGATGCCGGCTTCGCGGCCCAGCGTGCCGCCTGACCCGACGTCGAGGTGTCCACCAGCTCGTAACCGGCGGCCTCGAAGCCGTCGCGTGCCGCGGCCAGCGCCGTCGTCTTTCCCGAACCAGCCACGCCGACGACAAGTTCCACCCCCCGGCCCGACGTCAGGATCTCGTCCACCGCGCCGTGCTGGCCAACGGTGAGAGGCCGGCCCAGGGCTGTCTCGGCCCGGTCCACCGCCGCATCAGCCGCATCCCGGCTCACCTTCGGGGCGCCGAGGCGGGAGACCTGGGATTCGACGCAGCGGGCGATGGCCTGCTCGCGGGCGATGGTGGTGGCCGTGGCGTAGGGCCGATCGTGGGCCCCGGCCACCCGCAGCAGGGGAACGGCCTCGGGATCGGCCAGGGTGCGGCGCACCGTGGACAGCTCCGACAGGTTCCGGCCATACAGCCCGGGAGCCACGGCCACGATGACGTCGCGCAGCTCGTAGGTGCAGCACCCGAACCGCCCGGCACCGGTTGCCTGCGGTCGGCGCCGCAGCACCCGGGCAGCTGCGAGGCGACGCAATGCCCGAGCGGCGGTGTCCTTGCCGATACCAACGTTGGCCGCCAGTTGCCGAGCGCTGGCGACTGCGACCACGACGCCGCCCTCCTCGTGGCGGGCATCCAGGCACAGATCGGCCAGCACCGCCCAGGCCATCGGACCCACGGATCGCCGCAGCTCCCGCTCACGCTCGGGGGCCCAGTTCTCATCGACATCGTCAGCCGCGTCTGAACCCAGCACTTCTTCCAACCGACGGTAGAGCTCATGACGGGAACGCTCATCGACGACCGGGATCGCCTCCTGCAGGGACGTGATGCAACAGAAGGAGAGTGCAGCGTGCCCCGCTCCCGAGGGCGACCACAGGAACCTAGCCGAATGTGCATTCGCCTTCTCATCTCTCGCGTTCAGCCATACGCGCTTCCGAGCGGCAAAGCGCGCCAAGAACGCCTGTCACCGTCGCCTCGTCGCCCGAGACGTCGATGGCCTGGGCCACCTTCGGGTCGAGGGGCGGGACGTCGACCTGGGAGATGAGCGGGTGGGTGGGACGGGCGTCGACCTCGTCGTGGCCGAGGAGCACCTCGTGCAGCTTCTCGCCGGGTCGCAGGCCGGTGTACTCGATGGTGATCGAGCGTGACGACCGGGCCGCGAGCAGATCGGCTACCTCGGCGATGCACACCGGCTGGCCCATGTCGAGAACCAGGGCCTCGCCCGGGCGGCCGATGGCTCCGGCCTGGATCACCAACTGCACCGCCTCTTCCACAGTCATGAAGTACCGGGTGACCTCGGGGTGGGTGACAGTGAGCGGCCCACCCCGCTGCACCTGGGCTTCGAAGGTTGTGAGCACTGACCCCCGGCTGCCCAGCACGTTGCCGAAGCGCACCGAGAGGTAGGCCTTGCCGGTGTCCTGGGCCACATGGGCGGTGAGCCGCTCGGCCAGCCGCTTGGAGTAACCGAGGACACTGGTGGGGTCGGCAGCCTTGTCGGTGGAGATGTTGACGAAGCGATCGACTCCGTGGCGGACCGAGGCGTCCAACAGGTGCATAGTGGCCCACACGTTCGTCTTCACCGCCTCGGCGGGGTGGCGCTCGAGCAGGGGCAGGTGCTTCAGGGCGGCGGCGTGGAACACCACCTCGGGCAGACAGGCGGCGAGCACCTCGTCGAGGGCGTCGCGGTCGCGCAGGTCGCAGAGCACCAGGTTGGGCGAGTCGAGCAAGGCCCGCCCGTCGATGGACAGCTGCACCGCGTGCAGGGCCGACTCGTCACGGTCGACCATGACTAGGCGGTTGGGTGCGAAGCGGTAGATCTGGCGGCACAGCTCAGATCCTATGGAACCCCCGGCACCGGTGACCAGCACCCTGCGGCCGGTGATGTAGCCGGCGATGCTGGCCACGTCGGTCTCGATCTCGTGGCGGCCCAGGAGGTCGGCGGTGGTGACGTCGCGGATGTCGTCGACTCCCACTCGGCCCCCGAACAGCTCGCCGACCGGCGGCAGCACCTTCAAGTCGAGATCGGTCTGCGACGCGAGGTCGGCCAGCTCGGTGACAAGAGCAGCGCCGGCGCTGGGGATGGCCACGAGCACGGCCGTGGCTCCTGCCTCGGCCGCTGCCGCGCCAAGGCGTGACCTGCCGCCGACGACGGGCACGCCCATGATGCGCAGGTTGCCCTTGGCGGGGTCGTCGTCGAGCAGGGCAACGGGCACGTAGGGGCTGTTGGGGTCGCGCAGCATGGCGGTGATCACCTGGGCACCGCCCTCCCCCGCCCCGAACACGAGGATGCGACCCACGCCTTCGCCGGCCGGACGCCGGCGTTTCTCCAGGACAAGGCGCCAGCCGTAGCGCATGCCACCCATCAGCACTAACGCGGCCAGTCCTCCGCCGACGGGTACGCTACGGGGCACGAGCAGCGGACTGCGACTGATCCACAGATTGGCGAGGAACAGCACCGTCGTGGTAGCCACCGTCGAGCGCACGAGAGCCGCCACCTCGTCGAAGCTGCCGAACCGCCACCGCCCGGTGTAGAGCCCGGCGCTCATCCCGGTGACAAGCTGGGCCAGGGCCGCAAGAGTGATCACGGCCAGCAGGTCTGCGGGTACTAGCCGCCTGACGTCGAAGTCGTAGCGCGACAGATCGGCGCCTACCAGAGCGACGGCCCAAGCCGTACAGTCGATGACACACTGGACGAGAAGCCGACGGCGGGCCAGGGTGGGGCCGAAGCGGTCGACGATGCCGAGGGACCGCCGCTCTCTCCCGCCTGCAGAGAGACTCACCCCACCACGATATACCCGACAGCGATGGCGCCAAGAAGCTGGCAGGGATAACGGCTGGCAGCGTCTAGCATTGGTCCATGGGTCGGTGCCACGAGTTCGGGCTCCAGATCCGCGAGGGCTGCGGGCACCCCATGGAGGCGGATGACAGCGCCTGTTCGTGCCCGGAGTGCGGGGTGATCTGCGGGGGACGGTTCGCAGGGTGCCCCGATGTGTGGGCCCGAGGCCTGCCGCCGGCTGAAGTGCAGATCGACGCCGAGGAAGTAGCCCTCACCACGGTCGCCCCGTTCAGCAACGGCAGCTCCCGCCGCCGGGCTCACGCCGCCCGTGTCGATTCTCCGATTGACGAGCAGGCCCCTCATGCCGAGGCGGGGCCCGAGCCCGGCGCCTGGCCCGAGCGTACGTACTCGCCACCCGCCGAGGCGAACCACTCGCCGACGGTGCCGGCTGCCAACCCCCCCGCGGCCAGTGCCGCTGCCCTGCGTTGGCTCGAGGGTGCGTTCGCAGGGTTGCGCAACGAGCTGCAGTCTCTGCGGGGTTTCGTCAACCAGCAGAACGCCACCATGGCCGAACTGGTGAGCGGCATAACCCAGCAGCAGTCGATGCTGGCCCAGCTTCTGGAGGCCCGGGGCGCCGACGTCCAGCTCGTGGAGGCAGCCGAGCGCCTGCCCCAGATCGTCACCGACACCGTGGCCCGGGAGATGGAGCAGAGCCGGGAGGAGACCGTTGCCGCCGTTGCCTCCAAGGTGGACGCTGGCCAGACGGCAATGCTGTCTCTGGCCCAGGCGGCCCGAGACGAAGCCGCCCGGCGCGACCCCGGGGAGGCGGCAGCCGAGCTGCGGTCGTTCCTGGAGAACGACCCCGACACCGCGTCGGTGGTGGCCCTCATCGCTACCCAGGCAGCCACCCAGGCCATGCGCTCGGAGGTGGCCAGCCAGTTGCCGGCGGCGCTCGGCTCTGCCATGGCCCAGTCCGACGCCCGCCTGGAAGAGCTGACCCACCACATGGACAAGGTGGTAGCCCGGGCGGTGCGCGCCGGCGCCCGGACGGCTGCCGCCAACGGGAAGGGCGCCCCGGCAGCGGCGGGCGCCGCCGCTGCGCCTCGACCGGCGAAGGCCTCGACAGCGACGGTCAAGCGCGCCGCTCCCCCGGCCCGCCCCGCCCAGGCTCGGGCAGCAAAGGCGGCCAAGCCGGCGACCACTCGTCAGGCCAAGGCGGCCCCGAAGGCGGCGAAGGTCACCAAGGCGGCGAAGGCAACCAAGGCCACCTCCTCCGGGCCGGCCAAGGCGGCCAAGCGTGCATCAACCACCAAGACGGCTTCGAAGCGCTCGGCGACGAAGGCCAGGGGCTCGGGGCGGGTCGTGGCGGCACCTGCCAAGGCGACGGCACGGCGCTCGACTCGCACGGTCTCGTCGGTGAGACGCACCAGTCGGGCGCGGCCGGCTGCCAAGGTCCCACCCGAGCCCACCCCGGCGTCGGAACCACCGTCGTCGCAAGCCCGGATGGCTGCGGCGGTGAGAGCGGCCCGCAGCCGGGCTTCACGGCCCCGGCCCACCAAGGGGCCCGCCGAGTCGTCGGTGATCGCGGCCCGGGCCGCCATCCGCAGGGCCGCTCAGGTGGAGAAAGCGGCCAACACCACATCGGCGTGATGTTCGGGCCGTGACGTCGAGCCACGGTGGGCCTTAGTCGGCTACTGCCGCGCCGGCGGTCCATGCGTGCCAGCATGACATCATGCGGAGCTGCATGTTAGCCTCGAGGGCATGCCCAAGACGATTCAGGTTCGTGATCTCGACGACGACGTCTACGAGGCGCTCCGGCGGCGGGCCTCGGAGGCTGGGCTGAGCGTGCCGGAGCTGATGCGCAGGGAGGCAACGCGGCTGGCGGCGCGCCCGACCGTCGAGGAGTGGCTGGCTCGCACGAGCCGTCGGCCGTCAGGGATCGCTCGGGGTGACGTGCTCGCCGCGCTGGACGAGTCCCGCGGCGAGTGGCCCGATGTTGGTAGTTGACGCATCCTGCCTGTACGAGGTCGTGGCCGACACGGCTCGGGCGACCGACGTTCGAGCCCGGCTCGGTTCTGACCCCGACCATGCGGCCCCGAGTGTCGTCGACGTGGAGGTGGTCAGCGTGATCCGCAGGGATCACCTGCTGGGTCGCCTGGACGCCACCTCGGCCGCTCAGGCAGTCGAAGACCTTCGCGACTGGCCGGGGGAGCGCTTTGGCCACCAGCCTCTCCTCGACAGGGTCTGGGAGCTGAGGGGATCGGTTCGGGCCTGGGACGGCTTCTATGTGGCGTTGGCAGAGGTCCTGGAGGCCACGCTCGTCACCTCCGACGCCCGCCTGGCGAGGGTCTCGGGTCCTCGTTGCGCCATCGAGGTCCTATGACTCCGGGACCCCCCAGGGCCATCGAGCTGCACCTGTACCGGCTGGCGTGCGAACGCGACGCGGCAATCTATGAGGCCACGCCCCTTGACGACGGGGAGCTCAGCCTGATCGACGACGAGAGGGGTTGGGAGGCGACGCCCGCGTGGTGAGGGTGGGCTGCGGGTAGGGAGCCGCCGGTGAACTGGCTCAGGTCGGGATGACGGGTGCGGAGAACCACTCCACGGTGGTGGCCAGGCCATCCTCCAGGGCGACTCGAGGCGACCAGCCCAGGGCCCGGGCGGCGAGGGAGATGTCGCCCTCGCTCTGGCGCACGTCGCCGGGCCGGGGGGCGGTGTGGACGGGCTCGACGTCGACGTCGAGGATGCTGGCGAGGATGGCGAGCAGCTCGAGCAGGTCGATGCGGCGCCGCCCGGCCACGTTGTAGGCCTGGCCCTGGCACGCCTCCACAGGGGCGGCGGCAGCGCCGAGGTTGGCGGCCACTGCGTCGTCGATGTACACGAACGACCGGCTCTGGCGCCCGTCGCCGTGCACGGTGGGCGGCCGGCCGGTGCTGAGGGCGTCGATGAACAGGGGAATGACAGCGGCGTAGGCGGAGTCGGGGCGCTGGCGGGGCCCGAACACGTTGAAGTAGCGCAGCGACAGCGTCTCCAGCCCGTAAAGCTCGGCCGCCACCCGGCAGTAGTGCTCGCCGGCCAGCTTGCTCACCGCGTAGGGAGAACGGGGCAGCACGGGGGCGGACTCGGCGGTGGGAAGAGGGGCGACACCGCCGTACACGCTGCTCGACGACGACGAGACGACCCGGCGCACACCGGCGTCGGCCGCCATCTTCAACACCGTGAGGGTGCCGTGGGTATTGGCCCGGTCGGTGGCAAGAGGGTCTTCGACCGATCGCCCGACGGAGCGGTGGGCGGCCAGGTGGAACACGGTGTCGACGCCGTCGACGGCTCGGGCCACCGCGGCGGCATCGGCCACATCGGCGACCACCAGCTCGGCCGCGGACGGGACGTTGTCGGCGAAGCCGGAGGACAGGTCGTCGAGCACCCGGGTGTGGTGGCCGGCGGCGACCAGGGCCCTGGCCAGGTTCGAGCCGATGAAGCCGGCTCCGCCGGTGACGAGAACATGCATCACAGCGACCGTAGCCGCGGGGCCGCCCCCGTAGGCTGCTCATGCCTCGACGGAGGCCACCACCACTTCCCAGGCGAGGCGGCCGGGACGGAGCAGCTTGGGCACCAGGCCGGTGCAGTCGACCACTGTTGATGGGCTGCCCGTGCACTCGCCCCCATCGAGCACCACCGGTACGCCAGACCCGAAGGTGGCTGCCACCTCGGCGGCAGTGGAGAGGGTGGGCCCGCCGTGGAGGTTGGCGCTGGTGGCGGCCAGGGGGCCGGCAGCGGCGCACAGGGCCAACGGCACCGGGTGGGCCGCACAGCGCACCCCGACGGTGAGGTCGTCGTCGCCCAGGTCGGCGGCCAGGTCAGCTCGTGCCGGAACCACGATGGTGAGGGGCCCGGGCCAGAAGCGCTCCATCAGCGCCAGTGCGCTGTCAGGCACGGCGGTGGCCAGGGTGAGGGCCTGGTCGACGCCGGTCACCAGCACCGGCAGGCTCACCTGGCGTGGTCGTCGCTTGGCTTCGAAGACCCGATCGGTGGCACCAGGGCGGAAGGGGTCGACGGCCAGGCCGTAGACGGTGTCGGTGGGGATGCCCACCGGCCAGCCGCGGGCCAACACCCTGGCTGCCTCCCCCACCGCTTCGGGCGGCGGAGGGTCGCCGTGGGCGGCCATGACGGGCACGGCCCTCATCTTGGCACCGGCCCGAGTGGTGGTGCGGCTCAGATGCGGCCCACGAGGACGCGGGGGCGCCCCGCGAGGTCGGCCAGCAACTCGACGTCGGCGAACCCGGCCCGCCAGGCCAAGGCGGTCGCCGGCTGGGCCTGGCAGGGAGCCATCTCGGCCACGACCGAGCCGCCGGGAGCAAGCCAGGCGGGCGCCCCGCCAATGACCACCTCCAAGGCCTCGAGGCCGGTGGGGCCGGCCCGCAGCGCTCCGTCGGGCTCCCAATCGGCCACCTCGGGTGGCAGCGCCTCGCCGTCGGCCACATAGGGCGGGTTGGAGACCACCACGTGCGCGGTCCCCGCCAGCTCTGCAGGCAGGGCGTCGAACCACGAGCCCTGGGCCAGACGGACGCGGGCGGCAGCCAGGCTGGGCAGTCCGGCCAGGTTGGCCCTGGCGACGGCCAGGGCGCCGGGCGAGACGTCGGTGGCCCATACCTCGGCGGTAGCAACCTCGGCCGCCACCGCCAAGGCGATCGCCCCCGAGCCGGTGCCCAGGTCGACCACCACCGGCTGGGACCGGCGACCACGCTGGGCCTCGGCCACCGCCGCCCCCGCCACCACCTCGGTCTCGGGCCGGGGGATCAGCACCCGCCTGTCGACGAACAAATCGAGGCCGCGGAACGCCCAACGGCCGAGCACGTATTGCAGGGGTTCGCCGGCCGCCCGGCGGGCGACCATCTTGTCGACCAGCGCCACCGCCCGGGCCGGCGCTGCGTCGTCGAGGTGCACGGCCAGCTCAGCGCCGTCCCATCCCGATGCCCGCTCGACGACCCAGCGGGCCTCCTGGCCGGGGCCGAGAACGCCCTCGGCGGCCGCCAGCACCGACCGCCAGGTGGGGGGCGCCTCGTTCATTCTTGGCGCGCTTTTCAACAGTAGACGTTAGAAAGCGCGACAAGAACGGGCGCGGCGTACCACGCGTGCTAGCTTCGCGCACCCGGCTCGTTCCGGTTTGAGAGCGACGCCCGAGCCCCATACCAATGAGGCTTCAGAGACTGTTCGTAAAGTTTCTGCTGGTCGAGGGCCAGATTGCCGCGGCTCGGGTGCCCGGAGGCCATAGGATGTAAATCGTGGCCTCCGACCCGGTGGCAAAGAGCTTGACCTGGCGCACGACC
>JBPCJQ010000061.1:0-9597 GCA_051005135.1 Acidimicrobiales bacterium | reverse complement strand
ATGCCGCACGGCAATCGCTCGCTCGCCCTGCCGGTGAAGCAGGGTGATCGTGAACGCGATCGACAGGCGCCAGACACCGGCAAGGGACCGTGTCGCCGGCCGCCGAGTCATGGGTCGCCGGGGGAGTATTCACCGTGCCACCCAACGTGGGTGGCCTCGAGATGGTCCAGTAGGACCCGAGCACCGAGTGCTCAATGTCACGCGTCGCGGTCATGTAAGGGACACCGGCGCCGTGGATCCACCACGGAGCTGAGGTCCCAGGGTTGCATGGTCATTCCGGCTGGTCCGGGGGGTGGCGTTGAAAGTCGGTCTGAGGGAGGCCCGTGAGGGTCTGGCCTCGTTCGTCTGATTGCCACACCCGGCCCGGCCACAGATGCCCCGGATGAGGGAAGTGGCTGGATCCTTGGAGGTCGGAGCCGTTTGCAGCACATGAGTGGGAGCCGTCGGTTGGGCGTGACTCCTTGGGACCGTGGCCAAGACGTGCGTCGTCCCTGCGGGCGAGCCGGTGGAACCGACACGAGCGAAGGAGACGAGATGAACCACAGGCGCCTGGTCGGCATCGACTTGGGCATCGCCAGCGCCCACACCGTGCGAGTGCTCGACGGCGAGGGCAACACCGTGGCCAAGCGCAAGGCGTGGCCAACCGTCGACAGCCTCACCGAGGTCGAAACGGCCGCCCTGGCCGGCTGCCCGGCGAGCACCCGTCTGGAGGTGGTGATCGAGCCGACGGGACCGGCGTGGCTGCCCATCGCGGTGTTCTTCGCCGCCCGGGGCCACGTCGTGCACCGGGTGAGCTCGGCCAAAGCGGCCGACCTCCGACGGTTCTTGTCCCGCCACACCAAGACCAACGGCATCGACGCCGATACCCTGGCCCGCCTGCCGCTGTTCGACCCCGCCGGCCTGCAGCCGCTGCGCCTGCCGGGCGAAGAACGCGCCGCGCTGGACCGTCGGGTGCGGGCCTGTGACCGCCTCACCATGGCCGGCGCCGACCACAAACGCCGGATCAAAGACCTGGTCCGCCAACTCATGCCCATGACCCCGCTCACCGGTGACCTGGGCGCGGCAGACCTGGCGGTGCTGGAACACTGGGCCGACCCGAACGCCCTGGTCAAAGCGGGTGCCAAGCGGATCAGCGCGGTGATCGCCAAGGCGTCGCACAACCACCAGGGCGCCGAGCGAGCCGAGCAATGGCTCGACGCCGCCCGTGCTGCAATCGCGCTCTACGCCGGGCACCCCGCCGTCGCGTTCGCCGACCTGGCCGCCGAGGTGGCCACCGAGGTGCGCCTGCTGCGGGCCACCCAGGCCGAGCTCGCCACCCACGCCGCCGAGCGGGAGGACTGCTACCGCTGGGTCGACCCCGGCGCCCTGGCCCGTTCCCTGCCCGGCCTGGCCGACGTGGGAGGCCCCGCCCTCGTCGCCGCCATGGGTGACCCAGCCCGGTTCCGCCGAGGCCGCCAGTTCCGGTCCTTCACCGGCCTGGCCCCCAAGGCATCCGAGACCGGCGACACCGACCGCAAAGGCCAGCCCATGTCCAAGGCCGGCTCGTCGTTGCTGCGCACGACGCTGGTGCGCGCCGCGGATACCGCCCGCAAGCAGGACCCCCAGCTGGCCCGCATCTACTACCGCCAGATGGTCGAGCGGGGCAAGGACCATCTTGGCGCCCTCTGCGTGGTGGCCGCCAACCTGGCCGAGCGGGCCTGGGCGGTGATGGACCGGGCCATGCCCTACGTCATCTGCGACACCGACGACCGTCCGGTGGGCCCCGACGAAGCCAAGGCCATCATCGCCGAGCACTGGACCGTGCCCGCCGACGTCCGGGCCCGTCGGCGATCCAAGAAGGCGGGGAAGGCCCCCAAGAACGTCCCTGCGGGACGATCGAAGCCCGGCGCTCGAGGCGCAGGCGAACGGGGCGACCTTCCCCACCCGGCATCGTCGGCCTCTTGTCCTGCCCCTGTCAATCACTCGAACACCAGTTCGGCTAAAAGAGCCTCTTGACAACCGATCCTCCATAGGGAATCAGACGGCGACGATATCGACCAGCCCATCGATCCCGGCCAGGTCGGCTGCGTTGCGGGTATAGAGGCGAGCGGAGTGGGCGTGGGCGGTGGCGGCGATCAGGGGGTCCATGGTGCGGGCTCGAGGTTGGCGGCCGGCGGCTACCACTGCGGCGGCCAGTCGGCAGTAGTTGGAGGCCACCGCCTCGTCGACGCAGAGGATCGAACCTGCGCTCCAAGATTCCCAGCAGCCACCGCTTGACCTTTGTCCTCGACGAAATCTAGGTTCTCGTCGACCAAAGCCATGGAACCGATCCTCACCAAGTCCGAGCGCGAAGCACTCAAGGCGCTGTACCGCCTGTACCGCAACGGCAGCGACGCCCACACCGGGGCCCTGGCCGATGCCCTGGGGGTCTCGCCCGGCACGGCCACCGCGCTGGTGAAGCGGTTGGCGGAACGGGGCCTGGTCGACCACAAGCTCTATCGGGGGGTGGAGCTCACCGATTCCGGCCGGGCCACGGCCGTCGCCGCCATCCGCCGGCACCGCATCGTCGAGCGCTTCCTGTCCGACATGTTGGGCTACCCGTGGAACGAGGCCGACCGCCTGGCCGCCACCTTCGAGCACGAGCTGCCGGCCGAGGTCGAGGACCGCATGTTCGTCGCCCTCGACCGGCCCACGTCTTGCCCCCACGGCTTCCCGATCCCCGAGGCCGAGGGACGCGACATACCCGCTCTCCCACCTCTGTACGACCTGGAGCCCGGTGACGTGGCCGTTGTGGCGCTACCGGGCTCCACCGACGCCGACCTGGTCGCCTTCCTCGAGACCCTCGGCCTGCGGCCCGGCGTCGTGGTGGAGGTACGCGAGAAGCACCCCTTCGACGGACCCATGGTGGTCCGCGTGGAAGAGACCGACCGCACCGTGGGCGACCGTGTCGCCCGCCAGATATTCGTGAAGCTCGAGCCCGACGCCGGCCCCAGTGCGCCATCCCGAGAGGAGCAGCCAGTATGAACCAGCTCGTAGCGGCGGAGGGTGGGTACCAGTCGTTCCACCTCGGGGGGGCGGAGTGGTTCTGGCTGGTGTTCTCGGCCGTCACCGCCCTCCTCGCCCTGGCCGTGGGCTACGCCCTGATGCGCAGCGTGCTGGCCGCCGACCAGGGAACGCCCACCATGCGCGAAATCGCCCTGGCCATCCAGGAGGGGGCCATGGCCTATCTCCGCCGCCAGTTCCGCACCATCGCCGTCATCCTCGTGCCCCTCGCCGTGCTGGTGTTCTTCACCTCCACGCGCATCCTCGACGACAGCGGTGGCACCGCCCTCACATTCGTGCAGTCGGGCATCTTCCGCACCCTGGCTTTCATCGCCGGTTGCACGATGTCGGGCCTCACCGGCTTCATCGGCATGAGCCTGGCCGTGCGCGGCAACGTGCGCACCGCGGCCGCAGCCCGCACCGGGTCGCTGCCCGGGGCACTCAAGGTGGCCTTCCGCACCGGCGGCGTGGCCGGCATGTTCACCGTGGGCCTGGGCCTGCTGGGAGCCACCACCATCATCATGTTGTTCCAGAACACGGCCACGTCGATCCTGGTGGGCTTCGGTTTCGGCGGGTCGCTGCTGGCCCTGTTCATGCGGGTGGGCGGCGGCATCTTCACCAAGGCCGCCGACGTGGGCGCCGACCTGGTGGGCAAGGTCGAAGCCGGCATCCCCGAGGACGACCCCCGCAACGCCGCCACCATCGCCGACAACGTGGGCGACAACGTGGGCGACTGCGCGGGCATGGCCGCCGATCTGTTCGAGTCCTACGAGGTCACCCTCGTGGCCGCGATCATCCTGGGCTTCGCCGCCTTCAAGTCCATCGGCCTCAACCCCGCCCTGGGCGTGATCTTCCCGGTGGTGGCCCGGGCCGTGGGGGTGCTGGCGTCGATCATCGGCGTCTACGCGGTGCGCGCCAAGGAGGGTGACAAGACGGCCATGGCTCCCATCAACCGGGGCTTTCTCACCGCGGGGGTGCTCACCGTGATCAGCACCTTCCTCGTTGCCCAGTTCTACGTGCACAACCTGCGGGTCTTCTGGGCCATCGTCACCGGCCTGGTGCTGGCCCAGGTGGTGAGCCGCCTCACCGAGTACTACACGTCCACGGAGACGTCGCCGGTGCGCGAGATCGCCGAGGCGGCCCGCACCGGGCCTGCCACCACCATCCTGTCCGGCATCAGCTCGGGCCTGGAGTCCACCGTGTTCGCAGTGATCGCCATCGCCGCCGCCCTGGGCGTGGCCATAGGCCTGGGCCAAGGCAACATCCAGTTCAGCTTCTACCTGGTGGCCCTCACAGGCCTGGGCATGCTGGCCACCACCGGGGTGGTCGTGTCCGAGGACACCTTCGGTCCGGTGGCCGACAACGCCGCGGGCATCGCCGAGATGTCGGGGGAGTTCGACGGCGAGGCCGAGCGCATCATGGTGAGCCTCGACGCGGTGGGCAACACCACCAAGGCCATAACCAAGGGCTTCGCCATCGGCTCGGCGGTGATCGCCGCCGTGGCCCTGTTCGCCTCGTTCATCGAGACGGTGGGCGACGAGCTGGGCCTGCCCAAGGTCGACCTGTTTCGCAACCCCGCCACCCAGATCAACGTGGCCGACCCCAAGACCTTCATCGGCCTGCTCATAGGGGGTTCGGTGGCCTTCATGTTCTCGGCCCTGGCCATCCGGGCCGTGGGCCGCACCGCCGGCACGGTGGTGCAGGAGGTGCGCCGCCAGTTCCGCGAGCACCCCGGCATCATGGACCGCACCGAGCGCCCCGAGTACGGCCGGGTGATCGACATATGCACCGCCGCCTCCCTTCGGGAGCTGGCCACCCCGGCTCTCCTGGCCGTGCTCACGCCGGTCGTGATCGGCTTCGGGGTGGGTTATCTGGCCCTGGGCGCCTTCCTGGCCGCGGTCATCCTCACCGGCCAGCTCATGGCCGTGTTCCTGTCCAACGCCGGGGGGGCCTGGGACAACGCCAAGAAGTACATCGAGGACGGCCACGAGGGGGGCAAGGGCTCCGAGGCCCACAAGGCGGCGGTCATCGGCGACACCGTCGGCGACCCCTTCAAGGACACCGCCGGGCCCGCCCTCAACCCCCTCATCAAAGTGATGAACCTGGTCTCGCTGCTCATGCTGCCCGCCGTAATCAAGCTGCGTGACAACGACCCCGCTCGCTACGCCATCGCTGCCGTCGCCCTGGCGGTGCTGGCCGGGGCCATCGCCTTCTCCAAGCGCAAGACCGCCGGCCTCGACGCCGACGTCCCAGGCCCAGAGGCCAAGGCCCTGGAGGCCGCCGGCGAGCGGTAGAGGAGACAGCGTCGCCCGCGCAAAGGCCCCCTCACAGGGGCAATGACGCGAGGCCACGGCGCCTTCCGGTCCGAGGGTCGGCACGGCCCCCCACCGGCCGGAGGGGCAGGGCCAGCCCCCGCTATACGGCGTTGTTAGTGAGGGGATCGACGACCCGTAGTCCCGAGAAGCGGCGGAAGCCGTGGTCGTGCGAAGCCAGCACCAACCCGTGCTCGATGGCGAGCGCAGCGATCTCGATGTCGGGGACATCGTCGCTGCGCAGGCCCGGAGTTGCGGCCAAGTCGGCGGCGATGGCCCGGTGGCCCCTGGTCGGGGCGACGAGTCGCACGGCCGGCTGGCCGAGGTAGGCCGCCATCGTGGACCAACCTTCTCTGACCGAGACGGCGTGGCGCCCGAACACCCTTGGGCTCGTCACCAGTCGCAGGAACGCGTAGAGCACCGGCCAGCACAACACGACGGTTCCGTCGCCGTCGGTGAGGCGCTCGGACAGCCACCCCCGAGCCGGGTCGTGCTCCGGCGCGTCGGCGAACGTCGCGTAGACGAGCAGGTTCGTGTCGACGAGCGTCACGTGATGCCGCGTTGGGCGCGCCGCTCGTCGTCGAGGGCGCCGAGCACCGCCGACACGTCGGACACGTCGAGCACCGGACAGCCTGGGAGCTCCGGCAGCGAGGGTGGCGCCGACGGCGAGCTGACGAACGCTCCACGCCGGACCAGCCGGTTGACCGCGGCACGAAACGACTCGCCGGTACGAGCCCTCTCGCTGTCGATCAGCGCCGCGACGTCGTGGTCCAACGTGATGGTGGTGCGCATGGTGTCGTTATTCTAGCATCAGACGCATCAGATTGATCCCGAAAACCCAAGGGTCGCGTCGCTACCTTCGACGTTGGATCTGGGGTTCGCCACGCGGTCTGTGTACTGACCCGCACGGTGAGCAGGTAGTCGGACTGGTTAGGATCCGCGTGTGAGGCGTTCTCGCCGCGCTGAGCAAGGATCGCTTGGACGACGTCCTCGAGGGAATCGGACGCTTGTAACCGGGCGACGTCGCGCCCCAGGGTCACGGCGCCGGCGCTCTGGTGAGTCCCGTGGCCATGGCGCGCTCCACGTCGACGACAGCGATGACGCCGATCAGCGACCCGTCGTCCTCGGTCACCGGCAGCGAGTCGGCTCGCTCGCTCGCGAACCGCTTGACGATCTCGTGCAGCGGCTGGTCGGGCTTCAAACGCTCGGGGACTCGGCCGATCGCTTCGCCGACCGTGATCTGGCCCGTCCCACTCTGTGTTTCGGAGCGTCGATGTCGATGCCGCGCCTTCGGAGCTTGTAGAACGCACCTTGCTGACCCCTGCCCCGGCGCACACGTCGGCCACGGTAGTCGCCAAGCCCGCCGTCCAACGTTGCCGTGCGGTTCGGCTTATGTATGGTTGGGGGTAGCCGCCTGTGCATGACCGAGAGCCGCCAGTCGTTTGACAACGGCGTCGAGACCTGCCCAACCTCTCGTGTCGTGGCCAAGCCTCTCGTGATCGTCGAGTCCCCCGCCAAGGCCCGCACCATAGGGCGCTTCCTCGGGCGCGATTTCGTGGTCGAATCCTCCGT
This sequence comes from Acidimicrobiales bacterium, assembly GCA_051005135.1. GTDB lineage: Bacteria > Actinomycetota > Acidimicrobiia > Acidimicrobiales > AC-14 > DATAQC01. The sequence continues at coordinate 2,692 of JBPCJQ010000061.1, read as the reverse complement.
CGGCCACATCCGCGACCTGCCCCGGGGAGCCGCCGACGTTCCCGCCGCCCACAAGGGCGAAGCCTGGGCCCGCCTCGGCGTCGACGTCGACAACGGGTTCAAGCCCTTGTACGTCGTCTCCCGGGAGAAGAAACAGGTGGTCAGCAGGCTGAAGGAACTGGTGAAGGGTGCAGACGAGCTGTACCTCGCCACCGACGAGGACCGCGAGGGCGAGTCGATCGCCTGGCACCTCCTGGAGGTGCTGTCGCCCCCGACCCGGGTGCCGGTCAAGCGGATGGTCTTCCACGAGATCACCGGCGCCGCCATCCGCCGGGCCGTCGAGGAGACCCGCGACCTCGACCGCCGTCTGGTCGACGCCCAGGAGGCACGGCGCATCCTCGACCGCCTCTACGGCTACGAGGTGTCGCCCGTGCTGTGGAAGAAGGTGCTCCCCAAGCTGTCGGCAGGGCGGGTGCAAAGCGTGGCCACTCGCATCTTGGTGGAGCGGGAACGGGCCCGCATGCGCTTCCGGTCGGCGTCCTACGCCGGCCTGGAGGGAACATTCTCTGAGAGCAGAGGTGACGAGTCCTTCGGGGCTACCCTCGTATCCCTCGGCGGCACCCGCGTCGCCACCGGCCGCGACTTCGGCGAGACGGGCGAGCTGGCTCCTGGGGCCGACGTGGTGGTGCTCGACCGGGCCGCAGCCGAGGGCCTGGCGCAGCGTCTGGCCGGCGCCGACTTCGCGGTGCGCTCGGTGGAGGACAAGCCCTACAAGCGCTCGCCCTACCCGCCGTTCATGACCTCGACGCTGCAGCAGGAGGCGGGCCGCAAGCTGCGCTTCGGCTCCCAACGCACCATGTCGGTGGCCCAACGCCTCTACGAGAACGGCTACATCACCTACATGCGCACCGACAGCACCAACCTGGCGGAGGCCGCGGTGAGGGCGGCGCGATCCCAGGCGGCCAAGCTGTACGGGCCGCAGTACGTGCCCGAGACACCCCGCCGCTACGCGCGGAAGGTGAAGAACGCCCAGGAGGCCCACGAGGCCATCCGCCCCGCCGGCGACATGTTCCGCACGCCCGACTCGGTGGCCCCCGAGCTGGGTGCCGACGAGCGGGCGCTGTACGACCTCATCTGGAAGCGCACCGTCGCGTCGCAGATGGCCGACGCCCGGGGCCAGAGCGTGCAGGTGCGGCTGGGGGCAACGAGCACCTCGGGCGAGGACGCCGAGCTGGGCGCCTCGGGCAAGGTGATCGAGTTCCCCGGCTTCCTGCGGGCCTACGTGGAGGGCTCCGACGACCCCCAGGGCGACCTGGAGGACCGGGAGGTGCGCCTGCCTGCCCTCGCCGCCGGCGACCCCCTGGCCGCGGACGCCCTGGAGGTCAAGGACCACACCACGTCGCCTCCCGCTCGTTTCACCGAGGCGTCGTTGGTGAAGCGCCTCGAGGAGCTGGGCGTGGGCCGGCCGTCGACCTACGCCTCCATCATCGCCACCATCCAGGACCGCGGCTACGTGTGGAAGAAGGGCTCGGCGCTGGTGCCGTCGTTCACCGCCTTCGCCGTCGTCACCCTGCTCGAGCGTCACTTCGCCGACCTCGTCGACTACGAGTTCACCGCCCGCATGGAAGACGATCTCGACGGCATCGCCGCCGGCAGCGAGGAGACACTGCCCTGGTTGACGCGCTTCTACTTCGGCAATGGGCGCATGGGGCTGAAGGCCATGGTCGAAGAGCGCCTGGAAGACATCGACGCCCGGGAGATCAACTCCATCCCCATCGGCGCCGACGGCGAAGGCCGGGAGATCGTGGCGAGGGTGGGTCGCTACGGGCCCTACGTGCAGCGCGGCGACGACAAGGCGGCCATCCCCGACGAGATGGCACCCGACGAGCTCACCGCGGAGCGGGCCGAGGCTCTGCTCGAGTCGCCCAGCGGTGACCGCGCCCTCGGCACCGATCTCGCCACCGGCCTCTCGGTGGTGGCGAAGGCCGGTCGCTACGGGCCCTACGTGCAGCTGGGTGAGACCGATGGCTCAGGGGAAAAGCCTAGGACCGCGTCGCTGCTGTCCACCATGAGCCTCGACACCGTCACCCTCGACGATGCCCTGAAGCTGCTGAGCCTGCCCCGGGTGGTTGGCGTCGACCCCGCCGACGGCGCCGAGGTCACCGTGCAGACGGGACGCTACGGGCCCTACGTGCGCAAGGGAGCCGAGAGCCGGAGCCTCGACACCGAAGAGCGCATCTTCACCCTGACGCTCGAAGAGGCACTGGCGGTGCTGGCCCAGCCCAAGCGGGGCCGGGCGTCCGCACCCAAGGGGCCCCTGCGCGAGCTGGGCGTCGACCCTGCCTCGGGCGAGCCTGTCACCGTGCGCGAAGGCCGCTTCGGACCCTACGTCACCGACGGCACCACCAACGCCTCCTTGCGGGTCGGCGACGCGGTCGACAAGATCACCCTGGAACGGGCCGCCGAGTTGCTTCAAGACCGGCGCGACCTAGGACCGGCCAAGCCCCGGGCCCGCGCCGCCAAGGGCAAGACCAAGACCAAAGGCAAGGCCAACAATGGCAAGGCCAAGGTCAGGGCCAAGCCCAAGAAGGCGCCCGCCAAGGCCATGGGCACGGCCAAGCGGTAGGCGGTCGGTTCGTGGCGGGGGTTTGTGCGGGAGCCAGCCAAAAACCCGCCAAAAAAAAGCCACCCCGACGCCTCACCAACCGGTTGA
>JBPCJQ010000060.1:0-5841 GCA_051005135.1 Acidimicrobiales bacterium | reverse complement strand
TGGGGGTGGGGTTTGGGGGTGGGGGGGGGGGGGGGGGAGGTGGGGGGGGGGGAAGGGGGCGGCGGTCTTTTCCTCTCGTTCCCCCCTCCCCCCCCCCGCTGCTACCTAGCCACCCAGCACGAGGCGGTGGCCACCAGCATCCTCGAGCGCTTCGCCGACGACGTGGCCGCCCATGTCGACGGGAGGGCGGCCGACGTCGAGCCCGCCCTGATTGCCGAGCTGGTCGACATCTCCGACGGCAAGGCCACCTTCGACGAGCATCACCTCGCCAAGCAGCCCGACTGGACCTTCGACGAGGAGTACTCGGGCCAGTCCCCGGCTGACCGCTTCGCCGAGCACCGCGACCACCAAGCCGCCCTGGAAGAGTAGGGATGGGCCGCAAGGAGACGATCGCCGACTGGGCGGTCCAAGTGGGCGACTTCCTGCACCGGCTGCCCGCCGACCGCAGGTCCCCAGCCCTGCCTCCGCCCCTTCCCGACGGGCGGGTGGTCAACGTGGCAGACCGAGGCGAGATGTTCGTGCGGGAGGCGCCGGGCCCCGGCGGAGGGCCGGCAGTGATGCTGCTGCACGGGTGGGCCTTGTCCGCCGACCTCAACTGGTTCTCGGGCGTCTACGAGGTGGCTGCCCGTCATGGCCACGTGGTCGCTCCTGACCTGCGCGGCCACGGCCGGGGTCTGCGCAGCGAGGAGCCCTTCACCCTGCAGGCGGCGGCTGACGACGTGGCCGGGTTGATCACCGAGCTGGGCTTGGGTCCAGTGGTCGTGGTGGGGTACTCCATGGGCAGCTCCGTCGCCCTGTTGCTGGCCCACACCCGCCCCGACGTCGTAGCCGGGCTGGTCCTCGCCTCGAACGCCCTTCAGTGGCGTGCGTCGGCCTACGAGCGGGCGCTGTGGAGGGCGATGTCGGGAGTGGAGTACGTGCTGCGCTTCGGGGCGCCGCAGTGCATCGCCGACCGCTACCTTCGCCATGCCGCCCAGCAGTCACCCGACCTCGGCCCTTACCGGAGCTGGCTCAAGGCCGAGGCCCGCAGGGGCGATGCCACCGACATTGCGGCTGCGGGGAGAGAGCTGACGGCCTACGACGCCCGGGGCATGGCTGAGGCGATCGACGTGCCCACCGTGGTGGTGGTCACCAGTCACGACCACCTGATCGCCGCCGACAAGCAACGGCAGGTGGCCGAGGCCATCTCCGGGGCACGCCTCATCGAGGTGGAGGGGGCCCACAACGCCTGGATGGTGCGACCCGTCGAGTTCGCGGGGGCCGTCGACGACGCCTTGCGCCTGGTGATGGGCGATCTCGGCCACGACACCCCGGCCATGCTCGCCGATCAGGAGCTGGCGCCCGGGCCCCGAGGTATGCCTGCTACCGAGCTGTCGGGAGCCGCAAGGAGAGCTCCGAAATGACAGGCTTGTAACTGTCACACCCGCTCGGCATGCTGTAGATATGCCGCTGACCCTGCTCGACCCGCTGGAAGTTGCTGCCGGCCGGCTGGCCACCCTGCTCACTGGCGGGGGCACTAACCTGAGCGACCCCACCGGGGTGGGCCTCGAGTTCGAGGCCGAGGTGCGGCTGCGTCCGCTGGTTCGCCTCGCCCCGCCTGCCGACGTGTGGGCAGTCGACGGTGGCCAGGCGGTGGTAGCCGATGCTCGCTGCCTGCAACTACTCGTGGTTCGGGCCGCCCGGGTGCGTTTCGTCGGCGGCGCCTGCGTGGTGGAGGAAGAGGGGGAGCTACGAGCCCACCTGCTGGGCGGTGGGGAGGCGGCGGCCACCCGGGCCTCGCTGGGCCTGGGACTGGGGCGCGACACGCCGGTCGACGCCAACCTGGTGCGCGACCGATGGGAGTGGGAGGCGGTGGAGCGGTCGGTGGAGGAGGCCGCGCCCGGCGCAGTGGTGCTGGTCGACGGCGACCTCCAGCCCGATTGGCGCATCCCGTCTGCCTACATCGCCGGCCTGCTGGCCCGGGCCGGCGAGCGCCAGGTCACCCTGGCCGGCGTCACCAAGCGCTCGTCGTTGGCCCGAGGAGGCGCGCCGCTGCTAGGCCAGCTCGAGGTGGAGGGCCAGGGCCAGGAGGGCGGCCGGGGGCTGTGGTGGGCGCCGGTGGCCGGCACTCGCCCCGACGTGGGCTACGGCCTTCAGGTGGTGGCCGCCCGGCTCGACCCCGATGCCCGGTTCGCCTTTCGCGTCGACCTGCCGGCCGAGGCCGACGCCGAGGCGGTGCTCGGGGCCCTGGCCGCCCTGTGCGACGACGCCGCCTTCCCCGGCTACCCCTATCCCCTCACCGTGGCCGACCGCCTGGCCGCCTGCCCCCCCTGGGTCCGCCACGACCTGTGGCTGCGCGTCGACGAGTGCTTCGACACCGCCGGCGTCCCCCTCGACGTTCGCGACCGGGCCTTCGCCGACCGCCACGCCTTGATGGAGCGAGCATGAGCGAGCCCTGGACCTCTCGGGGGCGGCTGTTCGGGAAGAACGTGCTCGAAGGGGTCTTCCGGGCCGGGCCCGAGGAGGACCTGTTCCTGGGGGAGTTGCTGGTGGCCGTCGACGAGGCTAATGGCCGCCGCTACATGTTCCGCGTGGTCGACGTCACCTACGGCACCGAGCACCGCGAGCCGGGGTGGGCCGAGCGGGTGGCCGGCACCCTGCTGGCCGACGACTCTCGGGGGGAGACCGGCGCCCACACCCTCTACGAGCAGGGCCGCCGCACCTACCGGGTGGCCAGTTGCCGCTGCCTGGGCTACCTGACCGACGACGCCGCCGGTGCCACCGGGTTCCGCAAGCCCAAGAGCCTGCCCGCCCAGTTCTCCCGGGTGGTCGCCCCCGAGCCCTCCGACTTCACCTTTCTTCGCTCCCGCATGGGCGACCTTCCGGTGGGCTTGCTGCGCTCCGGCGAGGAGGTGGTCGACGTGGAGGTCGGCATCCCGGGGGCCAGCCTGGCCAGCCACGTGGGCGTGTTCGCCACCACCGGCATGGGCAAGTCCAACCTCATGAAGGTGGTGGCCGCCGGCGTGCTGCGCGCCGCCGGGCGTTACGGCCTCCTGCTGGTCGACCCCCATGGCGAGTACCGGGCCGAGCTGGCCCGCCATCCCTGGGCAGCCGAGCGCCTGCGCACCTATGCCGCCCGCGCCCTGCCCGGCACCTCGAGCCTGCGCGTGGGGTTGTCCGAGCTGAGCGTCGACGACCTGCGCACCGCCTACGAGTGGACCCGTCCCCAGGAGGAGGCGCTGTTCGAGCTGGAGCGCCACTACTCGGCATCCCCGGCGGCTTCGCCGCACAGCGAGGGGCTGTCGTGGCTGCTCGAGTTCGCCCAGGTCGACGACCTCGCTGGGTTCCGAGAGGTCGAGCTCACCGGGCGCGTCGCCCTCAACACCCTCCAGGTCGTGCATCGGCGGGCCCGGCGCATCGTGGACCTGCCGTGCATCGCCGCCGACGCCCATGTGTCGGTGGGCGCGGCAGTGCTGCGCGACCTGCGGGAGGGCAAGGTGGTGCTGGTCGACGTGAGCGGCCTGGGCTCCACCGAGGAGGTGCTGGTCGCGTCGTTCCTCACCCGCCGCGTGCTCGACGAGTGGTCGTCGGCCTACCTCGACGACCCCGAGGCCCACCTGCGCATGCCCGTCGTGGCCATCGTGCTGGAGGAGGCGCAGCGCGTGCTGGGTGCCTCCAAGGACCGGGAGTCCAACGTGTTCCCGCGGGTGGCCCGCGAGGGCCGCAAGTTCAAGGTGGGCCTGTGCGCCGTCACCCAGCAGCCCAAGTTGCTCGACGATGAGCTGCTCAGCCAGTTCAACACCTTCTTCATCCTCGGCCTGGCCGACGAGAAAGACCGCAACATCCTGCGGGGCTCGTCCAAACAGGATATCGCCGCCCTGGGCCCCGAGATCCAGACCCTGATGCCCGGCGAGTGCCTGCTGGCCAACCTCGAAGCGCCGTTCGCCATCCCGGCGCGGGTCCGCCTCTACGCCGACGTCGTGCGCGACTGCCCCGCCCCGCCCGCCCCCCGACCCGTCGCACCGGTCAACGCCGGTGCCTTTGTGGACTAGCGATGCGCGTCGCCGCGCTGGGAGATGCCCACCTCGGGCGGTCGTACTACGCCTTCACCTCGCCCGACGGGGTCAACCGCCGCGAGCTCGACTTCGAGGAGTCGTTCACCGCCGCCGTCGACCTGGCCCTGGCCCAGGCACCCGACCTCATCGTGTGGCTGGGCGACGTGTTCGACCATCCCCGCCCGAGCTACCGGTCGTTCCGGGTGGCCCAACGTGCCCTCACCCGCATCCGGGAGCACGGGGTGCCGGCAGTGGTGATCACCGGCAACCACGACACGCCGCGCCTCCCGGGCGCCGGCAGCCCGTACTCGGCACTGGCCGACACCTTCGCCGAGTTCCACTTCGCTCACCGCATGGCCTACGAGCGCTTCGAGCTGCCCGGCCTGGTGGTCCACGCCGTGCCCCAGATGCTCACCGTGGCAGGCACCCTCGACGCCTTGGTCGAGGTCGACAGGTCTCGTAGCGCGGATCGCACCAACCTTCTCCTCACCCATCCCCGCATCCCCCAGGTCGAGCCTCGCTATGCCGACATCAACGAGATCGAGGTCGACGCCGGCCTGCTCCGATGCGACCTCGTGCTCCTCGGCCACTACCACTTCCACACCAAGGTGGCCAAGGGCATCTGGTACGCGGGGTCCACCGACACGTTCTCCTTCGCCGACGACCCCGACATCGCCAAGGGCATCGCCTTGCTCGACACCGACACCGGCGACTTTCACCACGTCCCCCTCCAGGGGCAACGCCTCCTGGTCACCCTCGAAACCGTCCATGCCCTAGGCCTGTCACCGGCCGAGGTCGGCGGCCAGGTGCTGGAGCGGGCGTCAACGGTGCCCGACGGGGCGGTGGCCCGCCTCTACGTGGAAGGCGTCGACCCCGAGGCATGGCGGCTCATCGACCTGGAGGCGGTGCGCGCAGTGGCCGACAGTGCCCTGTTCCTGAAGGTAGAGCCCACCTTCGCCGCCACCACCAGCGAGGTGCAGCTCCCCGACCTCGATGCCATGCCCTCACGCTGGGCGCGCTACGTGAACGACCAGGCCGACCTGGTGGGCTTCGACCGTGACCGCATCCGCGACCTCGGCAGCGAGTACCTGGCCCGGGCCGTCGAGGAGGCGCTCGACTAGTGCGGGTCACGCGCATCTACCTCCGCAACTACCGGGTTTACGAGGACGAGCTCGACCTCGAGATCCCACCGGGGCTCGTCGGTGTCTACGGCCCCAACGGCGGGGGCAAGTCAGCGCTCATCGAGAGCATCCGATTCGCCCTGTACGGCAAGTCGCGAACCACCAACGACGACGTGCGAACCTCGGGCATCAAGGCCGAGTGCGTGGCCGAGGTGGAGTTCGAGCACGAAGGCCACCTCTATCTGGTGCGCCGCACCATCACCGGTGCCACAGCCACGGTGCGGGCGTCGGCCCATGCCGACGGGTCCCAGGTGGCCGAAGGCGTGCGCGACACCACACGCTACGTGCACTCCATCCTCGGCATGGACGACGCTGCCTTCCGGGCGTCGGTGTTCGCCGAGCAGAAGCAGCTGGCCGCCTTCAGCAGCCGCCCTCCGGCCGAGCGCCGCCAGCTGGTACTCCAGCTCCTCGGCATAACACCGCTCGACGCGGCGCGCGACGCCGCCCGGCGCGACGCCCGCACCGCACAAGCCGATCACGAGAGGCTTCGAGGCATGCTCGCCGACCTCGACACCCTGCGCCGCCAGTTTGACGAGTCGGAACAGGCTCTGGCCGACGTGACGGTGGCGGCCGCCACCACCAAAAACACAGCCACACCAGCCACCCCGGCCTCGGCAGCGACACCC
>JBPCJQ010000059.1:0-7254 GCA_051005135.1 Acidimicrobiales bacterium | reverse complement strand
TGCACCGCGGGGGCGCCGCGAAGACACCAGCGGGACACACCTCACCAGCCGACGCTGGCGCCGGCCGGTCCTAGGCGAAGCGGCGCATGTGCACGTTGAGCACCAGGCCGACGGCGGCGAAGCTGGCGAGCATCGAAGACCCGCCGTAGGACATGAACGGCAGCGGTATGCCAGCGATGGGTGTTATGCCCATTGTCATGCCCACGTTCTCGAAGACCTGGAAGACGATCATTCCCAGCACACCGACACAGATCAGGGTCCCGAAACGGTCACGGGCCACCACCGCTGTTCGCCACGTGCGCCACACCACGATGGCGAACAGCCCGAGCAGGGTCACCGCGCCCAGAAAGCCCAGCTCCTCGGACACAGCCGTGAAGATGAAATCGGTGTGCTGCTCGGGGACGAACGACAGGTTGGTCTGCGACCCCCGAAAGACTCCCTTGCCGGTCAGGCCGCCGGCGGCCACGGCGATCTGGGACTGGCGGAGGTTGTAGGCCGAGCGCTGGGTGTCACCCTGGGGGTCGAGGAAGGCCGACAGTCGCTCCACCTGGTAGCGCTTCAGCACCCCGAGCTGGAACACCGCGCCCACGCCCACCGCTCCCAGCAGGGCCAGCGCGGCCAGGTGCCGGGGCTTGGCCCCACCCACCAGCAACATGGCCAGCACGATCCCGGCGATCACCATCGCCGTGCCCAGGTCGGGCTGGCGGTAGATGAGCACAAGGGGCACCCCGACCAGGCCGAGGAGGACGGCGAGGCGGCGCCCGTCGAGCTCTGCGCGGTGGGTGGTGATGTAGGCGCTTATGCAGACGATGAGGGTGGCCTTGGCCAGCTCCGACGGCTCGAGCTGGAAGCTGCCCAGCTGGAACCAGGCCTGGGCGCCGCGCTTGCTCACGCCCAGGGGCGAGACCACCAGCACCAAGACGGCCAGCGTGCCTACGTAGAGGGCGGGCGCCACATCGGAGTACGACCGGTAGTCGAAGGCCGCCACCGCCACCAGCAGGACCAGCCCGATGCAGGCGTAGAGGGCCTGGCGCTTCAGGTAGTAGGTGCCGCCCAGGGCCGTCACCGCCTGGTAGTTGCGGGTGGCCGAGTAGATCATCACCAGTCCCAGGGCGGTGACGGCCCCGACAGTGGCGACGAGCACCCAGTCGACATGGCGCCAGGGGTTGGAAGGATCGAGGGACCGGCGGCCAGCCGCCATCAGTCGTTGCCCCCTACCCGGGTGACGGCGCGAGGCGCCAGCCCGGCCAGGCCGTCGAAGATGCGGCGGGCCACCGGAGCGGCGGCGGCGGCTCCGAAGCCCGACTGTTCCATGACCACGGTGACCTCGTAGCGAGGGGCGCTTGCGGGAGCGAAGGCGCTGAAGACCGCAGTGTCCTGCTTGCCCGCCACCTCGGCCGTGCCCGTCTTGCCGGCAACCGGGAAGGTGGACAGCGGGAAGCCGGTGAAAGCCGGGTAGGCCGTACCCTCGGGGTCGGCCACCGCGCCTTCGAAGCCCGCCAGCAGCGGCGCCCTCACCGAGGCGGGCAGGTCGACCTTGCGCGTCGTGCGCGGGTCGACCTGGCGCAGGACGTGGCCCTGGCGGTCGAGCACCTTGTCGACCGCCCGGGGGGCATAGAGCGTGCCCCCGTTGGCAAACGTGGCGTAGGCGTCAGCCAGCTGCATGGGCGACACGGCCACGTCGCCCTGGCCCACCGCCATGTTCATGTTGTCGCCGGTGAACCAGTCGCGGGTGGAGAACAGGCCCGGGTTGGCGTCGTACGCCTTCTTGCGGTTATCGGGGTCGGGCACCCTGCCGTCGGCCTCGTACGGCAGATCCGTCCCGGTGGCCGCGCCGAGACCCCAGGCGCGGGCCACGTCCTGGATGCCCGTGGCGCCGAAACGGTCCTTGTTCTCCCAGAAGTACTCACCCATCCGGTAGAAGAACACGTCGCTCGACACGGTGACGGCCCTGGTGATGTTGATGCTGCCGTGCTGTGCGCTCCCGGCGTTGCGGAATTGCCTGCCACCGACTGTGATGACCCCGGGATCGGCGACGGCGTCGTTGGCCCTCACGACGCCCTTCTCGAGGGCGGCCATCGCGGTGAGGAGCTTGAAGGTGGATCCCGGGGCGTAGAGACCCTGGAGGACCCGGTTGTTGAGCGGGAAGGAGTTGGCAGGGTCCTGGAACTGGGCGAACGCGGCCTGGCTGATGCCGTCGACGAAGTCCTTGGGGTTGTAGGTGGGGTTCGACGCCATGGCCAGCAGCGAGCCGTCGCGGGGGTCGAGCACCACCACTGCCCCGCCGGGGGCGAGGAACCGCTTGGCGGTGTTGGGGTCGTAGGCGAGGCGAGCGGTCTCCAGGCCTTGCTGCAGCGACTCCTCGGCCATCCGCTGCACGTCGAGGTCGATGCTGAGCTGCACGTCGTGGCCCTGCACGGCGGGCTGCACGCCGAGCGTGCGCAGGACATGGCCCTTGGAGTCCACCTCCAGCTTCTCGACCTCGGGCTGGCCCCGCAGGTCGGCCTCGTAGGACTGCTCCACGCCCGACTTGCCGATGGTGTCGCCGGCCTTGTAGTCGCCAGACCCGGCCGCCTTGCGGGCGGCCAGCTCCCTGTCGTTGATCTGGCCGGCATAGCCGAGAAGGTGGGCGGCCAGCGTGCCGTTGGGGTAGCTGCGCCGGGTGAGCTGCACTCCCCCCACGCCCGGGAACTCGCCCTGGTGCTCCCGTATGTAGATGAGCTTCTCCTTAGGCACGTCCTCAGCCAGAGGCACGGGCTTGAAACGGGTGAAGCGGTCGTCGTTCACCCTCTTCTTCAGGTCGTCGACGGACACGCCGAGAACCGGCGACAGACGGGCGAGGATGGCGGGAGTGCGGTCGGCCTGGTCGCGGCTGAGGGTGACGGCGTCCACCACCTCGTTGTCGACCAGCACCTTGCCGTTGCGGTCGAGGATGCGCCCCCGAGGTGCCTCGGTGGCCACCAGCCGCACGCTGTTGTTCTGGGCCTCCACCGACAACGTGGGTGCGGCCAGCACCTGCAGGTACCACAGCCGGGCCAGCATGGCCGCGAACAGGGAGAGCACGACCACACCCAGGATGCCCATGCGCAGCCGCACCGAGTCGGGGTTCACCGCTCGCTACCGTGCCCTCTGGTCGCTGCGGGCCGCCGCTGCGCTTGCCACTGCGTCTGGTCACGCAGGCCGGGGTCCTCGGTCATGCGACGTACATGCCCCGGCTGCGGTCATTGGCCAGCGCCCATCCCATGATGCGCACCGTAAGGGGCGCGAGGGCGGCGTTGGTGGCGCCCACCACCGCCATGACGAGGAGCAGGTGGGCGTTCACCAGCTGGGTCTCGCCCACCATCGCCCCTGCCAGCGCGAAAGTCAGCTCGCCCAATGCGCTGGCCACCAAGGCGGTGAGCACGGGGATCCACCACGAGGAGCGCAGGATGCCAGTCTGGGCAGTGCCCACCCCGTAACCGACGAGGCAGAACACGAGAGCGGACAGCCCGAGGGGGGTCCGCAAGAACAGGTCGAGGGCCATGCCGGAGCCGAACCCCACCACCGCTCCGCGGGACTGTCCCCCGGTGATCCCGGCGGCCACCGCCAGCAGGAGCATGAGGTCAGGCATGACCCCCAGGACGCGGATCCGGCTCAGCACCGAGAGGTGGAGCACCAGCCCGGTGAGCACGACGAGCGGGACCCGTAGGCGAGGGTCCGACGTCAAGGCGTCGACCGCCAGACCAGGACCTTGACGAACTCGAGGCGGTCGAGGTCGGCCACCGGGTCGAGGGTGACCTGCTGGGACAGTGCCCCCGCCGGCGCCTGAGCCGAACGCACTCGTCCCACCGGCACATCAGGAGGGAACACGCTTCCCTGGAGGCCGCTGGTGACGGCCGCCTCACCTGGGCCCACCTTGGCGCCCAGGCCCACAAGGTCGACCGGCATGGGCTTGTCGGCGCCGTCGCCTCGAGCCACGGCTACCTCCCCAGACGACTGCAATCGGATGCCAACATTGAACGAGGGGTCGGTGACGAGCAGCACCGTCGCCCGGGTCCGGGACACGTCGGCGACCAGCCCCACCAACCCGGCGCCGGTGACCACCGGCATCCCCGTGGCCACCTGCTGGTCGCTGCCCTTGTCGATGGTGACAGTGACCTGGAAGTTGGACGGGGCGGTGGACACCACCCTGGCCGCGGTGGTCGGGATGTTGGCTGCGAAGCTCAGGTTCTGCAGGGCCCGGAGGTTGTCCAGCTCGCGTTGTGACCCCGCCTGGCGTAGGCCCTCGGCCTGGGCTTCGGCGAGCTGGCGGCGTAGCCGGTCGTTCTCCGCCTTGACCTTGCCGTAGCGGGTCAGGCCGCCGAAGAGGTTGCCGACGGGGTTGAGCACCCTGTCAGCAGTGGACTGCACGGGGGCCAAGGCGTCGCGAGCCCCGCTGCGCACACCGTCGAGCAGGCCATTGCTCTGGCCCTTGAAGTCGAGGGTGATGACGGTGACCGACGTGAGCACGAGCAGGACGAGGACGAACCGCGACCGCCGGGATCGCCGGTACACGGCCACAGGGCCTACAGATCAGCGTTCGGCAGAGTTGGCGAGAACCTGCCGGAGAACATTGAACTCCTCGAGGCACTGGCCCGAGCCGATGGCCACCGAGTGCAGGGGGTTCTTGGCGATGACGATCGGCATGCCGGTCTCGTGCTGGAGGCGCACGTCGAGGCCGTGGAGCAACGCCCCACCCCCGGTGAGGACGATGCCCTGCTCCATGATGTCGGCAGCCAGCTCGGGGGGTGTCTTGTCGAGCGTGGTCTTCACCGCGTCGACGATGGCACTGACCGGCTCGGTCAGTGCCTCGCGCACCTCCTGGGTGGTGGTGACGATCGTCTTGGGGAGCCCGGTGACCAGGTCGCGTCCCCTGATCTCGGCGCGCATCTCCTCTTCGAGGGGGAATGCCGAGCCGAGAGCGATCTTTATCTCCTCCGCGGTGCGCTCGCCCAGGGCGAGGGAGTACTCCTTCTTGATGAAGCCGATAATCGAGTGGTCGAGCTCGTCGCCGCCGATGCGCACCGACTGGCTCACCACGATGCCACCGAGGGAGATCACCGCCACCTCGGTGGTGCCGCCACCGATGTCGACCACCATGTTGCCGGTGGGCTCGTGCACGGGGAGACCGGCGCCGATGGCAGCGGCCATGGGCTCTTCGATGATGAAGGGCGTCTTGCGGGCACCGGCGTACTCGGCCGCCTCCTGCACCGCCCTCTTCTCCACCCCGGTGACGCCCGACGGCACGCAGATCACCATGCGGGGCTTGGCGAAGCGCCGCTGGTGCACGCGGTGGATGAAGTACCGCAGCATCTTCTCGGTGATCTCGAAGTTGTTGATGACACCGTCTTTGAGGGGGCGGACGGCCTGGATGTGGCTCGGCGTGCGTCCGATCATGCGCTTGGCCTCGGCGCCTACGGCGAGGGGGCGGCCGTCCTTGACGTTGACGGCCACCACCGACGGCTCGTTCAACACGATGCCCCGTCCGCGCACGTAGACCAGGGTGTTGGCAGTGCCCAGGTCGACCGCCATGTCTCTGCCCAGGAAGGCGGCGAAGAAGTTGTCTGACATACGCGCAGGCTCCACGCCGGGGGAAGGTGGTCGGGACAAGGCTAGGCCCTGGAGTCGCCTACCACAACCCGCCCGAGGGACCGACCGGGAACCACCTGCGTAGTTGATCCATCAACACCGAATTGAGCCTCGGGACCCTGCAGGTGGTTCCCGGCGGTTCATCTATCACAGTGATGGGAAGAAAAGGGTGATCTCTCGCACTGCCGCCTGCGGGCTGTCGCTGCCGTGCACCAGGTTCTCGGTGGTCTCGGTGGCCAAGTCACCGCGGATGGTGCCGGGATCGGCGGTGGCCGGGTTGGTGGCGCCCATCAGCTTGCGGACCATGGCGATGGTGCCGGCAGGCCCCTCGACGACCATGAGCAGCGCCGGGCTGCGGGTGACGAAAGACACCAGGTCGGCGAAGAAGGGCTCGCTCCGGTGCTCGGCGTAGTGGGCTTCGGCGGTGGCGACGTCGATGGTTCGCAGCTCGGCCGCCACCAAGCGCAGGCCCTTGGCCTCGAGGCGGCCGACGATCTCGCCTACCAGCCGCCGCTCCACGGCGTCGGGCTTGGCGATTACAAGGGTCCGCTCCATGGACTGGCAGGCTAATGCCGTGGCCGACATCGCTCTCACCGACCCGCGGCCGCCGCTTCCCTGCCCGCGCGGGCCCCTCACCCGGTTCCTGGTCGACCATCTGATGCTGCCGCCCCATCGCCTGCCGCCCTGGCCCGCCGTCGACGACGACCCCCTGTCGGGCGACGAGCTCCACCTGGGCCTGTACGTCTGCTACGAGCTGCACTACCGCTCCTTCGCCGGCGTCCACGACGCCTGGGAGTGGGAACCCAGCCTGCTCGCCCTACGCGCCCAACTCGAAGCCCCGTTCGAGTTGGCCGTGGAGACCCTGGTGGGCACCTGCCCCCAGGGCGGCGACATAGCCGCCGAGCTGCACCACGTGATCGGTGGCGGGGGTGGCCCGTCGCTGTCCACCTACATGGCCGACGTGGGCACTCGCCGGGAGCTGGAGGAGCTTGCGATCCACCGGTCGGCCTACCAGTTGAAGGAAGCCGACCCCCACACGTGGGCCATCCCCCGGTTGGCAGGCGCACCCAAGGCGGCGATGGTCGAGATCCAAGCCGACGAGTACGGGAATGGCGTGGAGGCGGAGATGCACGCCAGTCTCTTCGCCCAGACCATGGCCGACCTCGGCCTCGACCCCACCTACGGCGCCTACCTCGACCTCCTGCCCGGCACAACTCTGGCCACCGTCAACCTGGTGTCGATGTTCGGCCTCCATCGCCGGCGGAGGGGGGCGCTCGTCGGCCACCTGGCCGTGTTCGAGATGACGTCGGTGACCCCGATGGGCCGTTACAGCCGGGCTCTGGCCCGCCACCGGCTGGGCCCTGCCGCCCGCCGGTTCTACGACGTGCACGTCGAGGCCGACGTGCGCCATTCGGTCGTGGCCGCGGGCCGCATGGCGGGCGGCCTGGCTGCCGCCGAACCGGCTCTCTTCGCCGACATCGTCTTCGGCGCCCGGGCCCTCATGGCCGTGGAGGCCCGGTTCACGGCCCACCTGCTGTCGTCATGGTCCGACGCCCGCAGCTCCCTCCTCGAACGGAGCTTTGGGGGGGGGGGGAGAGGAGAGGGAGGGAGAGGGAGGAGCGGGGAGGGGAGCGCGGCGCGAGGAGG
>JBPCJQ010000058.1:0-37239 GCA_051005135.1 Acidimicrobiales bacterium | reverse complement strand
GGCGGGCAGCGTCGGTCACCCCTCCCACCGGCGTGGCTCCCGACCGGTGCTCCAGCCGCACGCGGCGCGCCGCGTCGAGCTGCCACGACCGCCCCCGCGAGCGCGGGTTGTAGAGCGCTACTGCCAGGTCGACGACCGCCGCGGCCCGCAGCCGAGCCTCGATGGCGGCCCAGGGGGTGAGCAGGTCGGACAGGCTGATGGCCACGTGATCGTGGGCCAGCGGGGCGCCCAGCAGGGCGGCGGCGGCCTGGGCGGCGGTGACCCCCGGTACGACGTCGATGTGCAGGTCGGGATCGTGATCTGGCGCCAGCTCCAACACCACGGTGGCCATGGCGTAGACGCCGGGGTCGCCCGATGACACCAACGCCACCCGGCGCCCGGCGGAAGCCTCGACCAGTGACTGCTTAGCCCGCACCACCTCGTCGCCGATGGGGCTGCGGACCAGCTCCTGGCGGGGGCCCAGGAGGTCGGCGCACTGGTCGAGGTACGGCCCGTAGCCGATCACGACCTCGGCGCCGCGCACCGCCGCCTCGGCTGCCGGTGTGCGGTGGCGGGCGTCACCAGGCCCCAGGCCGACCACGGCCAGCGTCCCCCGGGGCCGGCGCCGCCGGGCCACCGCCACGGTGGCGTGGCTCGACGCCTGCTTGGCCACCACGAGGCGGGCGCCGGCGCCGGCAGCGAGCAGGGCGGCGGCCTCGGCCACGCTCGGCGTGCCCACCGCGGCCGCCACGACCGCGCTGGGGGAAGGGACGTGCACCGCGGCCAGGGCGTCGGCGGGGTAGGCCCGCACCGCCAGGCCGAGCCCTACCACCGCGGGATCGGCGGCGCGGAGGTCGATGGTGGCCACCTCGCCCACCGATGCAGGGGCCAGCCCCGCGCCCGCCAGGGCGTCGGCCACCAGGTTGGCGACCTCGTCGGGCGGGGCGCCGGTGGACGCTCCCACCCCCACCACCAGCGAGGCCGGGTGCAGAGTCACAAGACCGGAGGCGGGCGCCACCGTGCGGTCGGTGACCAAGATGCGGGTCGCCCGCGCAAGAGGTCCCTCTGCGGGCCAATGGCGCGAGTCGAGGGCGGGGGGGAGGGGCCAGTCGAGCTCGTTGACGAGGGTGGGCGGCCGCCCGTCGAGCATGGCGGTGGTCACCCCGGCCACGTCGCCCGCGGCCACCAGGTCGGGGAGGGTGTCGAGGGAGGTAGCACCCACCGAGTCGGTGGCGGTGGTGATGACGGGCGAGGCGCCCAGGATGTCGGCGACCCGTGCCGCCAGGTCGTTTCCGCCCCGGGCATGCCCGCCGCACAGGGACACCGCGAAGCGACCCCCCTCGTCGACGCAAACGACGGCGGGGTCGGTGGTCTTGGCCTGCAGCAGCGGGGCAACGATGCGCACCGCGGCGCCGGTGGTCAGGAAGAGGACCAGGCCGTCGACACGGTCCCAGTGCTCGGCCACGGTGGCCGCGGCGCGGCCGTGCACGGCCGGGAAGGGCAGGCGCGCCGCCATGGCCCGGCCCCGCTCGGTGACCGACACCGACAGAACGTTCACTGCGGCCCCCACGCCACGAAGACGGGGTTGGCGGCGGCCAGCCGCAATCCGCCGTCAGGAAGCGGCTCGGCCCTGCTCACCTGTACCTGCACCATCTGGCCCAGGCGCTCGGCCGCGGCCACGGCCCGGTCGAGGGCAGCGCAGGTGGCGACCACCCGGCCGCCGGGGGTGAGGCGGGCGAGCACGGCGTCGAGCACGGCCGTGCCGCCGCCGCCTACGAAGACCCGGTCGGGGTCGGGCAGGGCGGCCAGGCAACCCGGGGCGCTCCCCTCGACCAGCTCCACCGTCGCGCCGTGGGCAGTCGCGTTCTCCCTGACCCGGCGAGCACCGTCGGGGTCACGCTCGACGGCCAGCACCCGAAGGGCGGGTGCCAGCCGTGCACATTCCACGGCCACGCTGCCGCTCCCGGCACCGACGTCCCACAGCACGCCGGAGGGCGGCAGCGCCAGCTTGCCCAAGGCCACCGCCCGCACCTCGGCCTTGGTGATCATGCCCTGGCGGTGGGCGTAGTCGTCGTCGGCCAGGCCCCAGGCTAGGGCCGCGGCCGGAGCCACGGCTGGGCCGTCGAGGAGCACTACGACCGACAACGGGTCCCACGTGCCGGCCGCCAGCGCAGGCACCCCGTCGAGCTCGAGCACGGCTTCGTCGGGATCGCCCAGGTGGCTGCACACCACCACTCGCCTGTGGCGAGCACCGAGGCGGGCCAGCTCCCGCCCCAGAACCTGGGGCGGGCTGTCGGGCGAGGTCAGTACCGCTGCCTTGGCGGCCGCGGCGGCCCGCCGGGCAGCGTGGGCCAGCGGGCGACCATGAGCCGACACCACCGTCGCATCGTCCCAGGGCAGCCCTAGGCGGGCGAAGGCCAGTGCCACCGACGACAATGCGGGGTGGACGTCGAGGGCGCCCGGCCCCAGCCCCTCGGCGAGGACCCTGCCGATGCCGAAGAAGCCGGGGTCCCCCGACGCCAGCACGCACACCCGGCCTGGTTCGCTTGCGATTCCCTCGACGACGGGCCCGAGGTCTGCGCCCACCACGAGGCGGCGGGTCCCCGGAGGGGCCAGGGCGTCGAGGTGCCGGCCCGCGCCCACCACCAGGTCGGCACCGTCGAGGGCGCGGGCGGCTCCGGAGCCGAGGCCGCCCAGCGTCCCGCCGGCCACGCCGACCACCGCCACCGGCAGCTCAGGCACGGGCCACGATCCGGCGGCCCTCGAAGTCGGCCATGAGCACGTCGACGACCAGGGTGCCCTTGGTGTGCTCCTCGCACGCCTCCTTGGCCATCTCGCACACCTTCACCAGCGGCTCGACCACACCATGGGCGATGCACGTCTCGAAAAAATGTCGGGCGGTGGCAGTGGCGGTGGCGGCCGACACCACCTCCTTGGGGGCACCGACGGAGCGGGCCACGGCGGCGAGGAGCTTGCCGTCGACCTGGGAGCGGCGGAAGTGGGTCATCATGGTGCCCGACGCCAGCTTGGTGATCTTGCCCGCCATCCCCACCAGCACCACGTGAACGAAGCCGAGGGCGGCGGCCTTGCGTAGGGCGGTGCCGCTGTAGTCGCCCACCTCCACGAAGCAGACCTCGTCGAGCCCTGGGTGCAGCTCCATGGCCAGGCGGTCGGTGCGGCTGCCGGTGGCCAAGATGATGCTCGATTCGCCCTGGGCGGAGGCCACCTCGATCTGCTGAACGATCGAAGCCCGCCAAGCCGCGGTGGAGAACGGCTTCACCACACCGGTGGTGCCGAGGATGGAGATGCCCCCCACGATGCCCAGGCGGCCATTGGACGTGTGGGCCGCCATGGCTTCGCCGTCGGGCACCGAGAAGGTGACCATCAGGGGTTGCTCGGTGACCTCGGCAAGGGCCTCCAAGATCATGCGCCGCGGTATCGGCGTGATGGACGGGCCGCCCACGGGCAGGCCCAGACCGGCTTTGGTGACGGTGCCCACACCCTTGCCGGCGAGCAGACGGATGCCTTCGTCGGCGCGAGCCAGCTTGACCACCGCGGTCACCCGGGCGCCGTCGGTGCAGTCAGGGTCGTCACCGGCGTCCTTGACCACCACCGCCCGGGTGGCCCCCCCCGCCTCCACGTTGAACCAGTGTCGGCTGCCGTCGGGAATGGCCACGTCGATGGCCGCTGGAGGCGTGCCCCGGAACAAGCCTGTGGCGGCCGCCTTGGCCGCGGCGCTGGCGCAGGTTCCCGTGGTCCAGCCCAAGCGCAGGCCCCGACTGTCGCGGCGCTCGGCAAAGGGCTCTTCGACCTCCTCGCGCCGCCCCCGGCCGGCGCGGCCCGAGCGCGGTGATCCGTAGGGGACGGGGAGATTGCTCATGGACTCTGGCGGGGGTGGGCCGCTCTGCCCGTGGTGGTGCCGGGCAACGAACGGCGGCGGAAGCGGTGGGCGAAGGCGGGGGAGTAGAGATGGCTGCGGACCGCCGGCTCGTCGGCGAGAGCCGGCCCCACGATGACCAGCACGGTGGTCGTGGCGCCGGTGGCGGCCAGCTCTTCGGCCAGATGCCCGACCGTCGTGCGCACCACCACCTCGTCGGGCCACGACGCTCGCACCACGATGGCCGCCGGAGTGCTCGGCCCGTAGCCACTGTCGGGACCGAGGAGCTGGGCCTCCAGCTCGGCGGGGCGAGCGGCGGAAAGGAACACCGCCAGGGTGGCGCCGTGGGGGGCGTAGTCGGCGGGCGACTGGCCGGGCGGCATGGACGCCGACGTGCGCCCCGGGAGCCTGGTGAGCACGACGCTCTGGGCCACGCGGGGGCCGGTGAGCTCGCGCCCGACGGCGGCGGCGGCCGCCGCCAGCGACGACACACCCGGCACCACCTCGAACTCCCGACCGTGGTCGACGCACCAGTCGATCTGCTCCTGGATGGCGCCATAGACCGACGGGTCACCCGAGTGCAGGCGCACGATCGCCCCCGCCGGGCGGCTCTCGTAGACGTCCAGCACGTCTTCCAGGGTCATGGCCGCCGAGTCGTGGATCTCGGCGCCCGGCCGGGCATGGCTCAGCACCGCCTCGGGCACCAGCGACGACGCCCACACCACCACGTCGGCAGCCGCCAGGCGGTCGCGCCCCCGCAGGGTGAGCAGGTCGGGCGCACCGGGACCGGCGCCAACGAACGAGATCACGCCCTGCCCTCCCGCCCCGCTGGGGGCACGATCACCGTCACCAGGTATGAGGCGGGGCCGGCGGCCAGGTCGGCAGCCGGTGCCACCCGCTCACCGGGCAGGCCCAGCAGCTCGCCCGCCACCGCCCCGTCGAGGCGGCCGGCGTCGGCCAGGCGCTTGGCCACCGCCGGCAGGTGGCGCCCGCCCTTGTAGACGACGACCGCGGCCGAGGGGTCTTCCAGGGCGCCGTCGAGAGCCTGGGGGCCGTCGAGGGCAGTGACCAGGCGGAGCGCCTCGGTGCCGGCCAGCAGCACGGTGCCCGAGCGCGACGCCAGGTCCTGGAAGGCGGTGATGCCGGGGACGGTCGCCACGGGTGTGGCCGGCCGCAGCCGGCGCACGGCCTCGGCCAGGGCGGGGAAGGTGCTGTAGACGTTGGGGTCGCCCAGGGTGACGAAAGCCACGTCGCCGCCGGCATCGAGACAGGTGGCGACCCGGGCGGCCGCCCCCGACAGGGCATGGTCGCGGCCTGGGCCGGTGCTCATCTCGAAGGCCAGGCGCTCGACGGCCACTCCCGGGCAGGCCTGGCGCATGATCGACTCCGCCCTGCCCACGGCATCGAGGGCGGTGGAGGGGGCGAAGACCCGATCGACCTGGCCCAGGACGCGGACGGCCCGGGCGGTTACCAGCTCCGGGTCGCCGGGACCCATCCCGACGCCGATCAGCGTGCCCATCCCGTCTCCCGAGACGACGTCGTTGGTTGGCGCTGGCATCCGGGGCCTGGCTCCCGGCGATCTCCCGGTCACAGTGGCAGTTGCCGCACCGGACTCACACCGGCTTCCCGAACGTGGCAGCGCCCGGGATGGTAGTGCCCCCCGCCCCAGCCACGAACCGCTCTGCGACCGCGGGATCCGACGCCAGGTGGACATGGAGGTAGGAGGCGAACAGCGTCGGTGAGGCGAAGCCGAAGCGCCCTTTGCCTTCCCGGCCCGACCACTCGAGGGCCATTCCCGCAGGCTCCAGGCGCGAGTAGTGGAACTCGTGGCCCCGCAGCTCGGTGCCGGCGGGGCCCAGGGGAGTGTCGGTGGCCGGTACGACCCGCCGATAGCCCAGGGTCAGGCGGCTGGTCAGGTGGGCGTCGGTGGGCACCGCTCCGGCCATCGGATGGCCGTCGAGCGAGCGGGCCAGCCACAGCAGGCCACCGCACTCCGCCCACGTGACCAGGCCGGCGCCAACCTGCCTCCCCACGTCGTCGAGAAGAGACCGGTTGGCGGCCAGGCCGGCGGCGAAGACCTCGGGGAACCCGCCCCCGGCGTAGAGGGCGTTAATGCCAGGGGGGAGACGGCGGTCGCTCTCGGGGTCGACGGCAACCAGCTCGGCGCCAGCCTGCTCCAACAGCTCGAGGTTGTCGGGGTAGGTGAAGCTGAAGCCCCTACCCCCTAGCACTGCCACCCGGGCCCGGCCCGCGGGCAGGGCTTCAGGTGGCGATGCCACCGCCTGGCTGGGCGCTGAGCGGGCCAGGGCTTCGAGGGCGTCGAGGTCGCACCCTGCCTCGATGGCGGCGGCCAGGGCGTCGAGGCTGCGTCGCACGCCGGCCTGGTCCTCCACCACCGGCACCAGCCCCAGATGGCGGTCGCGCCAGGCGAAGGTGTCGTCGCGTCGCAAGACCCCCAGCACAGGGATGCCGACCGGTTCCAGGGCGGCGCGCAGCATGGTTTCGTGGCTGTCACTGCCGACCTGGTTGAGCACGACGCCGGCCACCCGGGTAGCCGTGCACCATCGCGCGTAACCCGAGACCAGAGCGGCCACCGACCCGCTGAGGCCGGCGGCGTCTACCACCAGCACCACCGGCGCGCCGAGCAGGGCGGCCACGTCGGCCGTGCTGGAGGGCGGCCCGGCCATGGCGGCGCCATCAAACAGGCCCATGACCCCCTCCACCACCAGAAGGTCGGCTCCCGCTGCGGCCCGGGCGGCCAGGGGCCCTACGGCACCGGCGCCGCACATCCAGATGTCGAGGTTGCGGCCGGGACGACCGGTGGCCAGGGCGTGGTAGCCGGGATCTATGAAGTCGGGGCCCACCTTGGCGGCGGCCACCACCCGGCCTCGACGGCCGAGAGCGGCCATCAACCCTGTCGCGACGGTGGTCTTACCCACCCCCGAGTGGGTCCCGGCCACGACGAGGCGGGGGCCGAGGAAGTGCACCGCCAGATGATGGCACCCTGTCCGCCCGGCCGCGAGGGGAGCGGGGCGGTCGAGACCTAGGGTGGTGGGGCCATGGCCCCTGACGCCTCCGAGCCGCCCGAGCCCGAGCCGCCCGAGCCCGAGCCCGAGCCTGACCCGAGCCCGCCCCGGCCAAGGTCGGGCCTGCGCAGGGCGCGCTGGGCGATGTGGATAGCGGTGGCGGTGGCGCTTCCCGTAGTCATGCTCATACTCGTGTTGGCCACTCGGCCCTCGGCCCAGAGCCGGGCGGTCGAGTCACCGCTGCTGGGCAAGCCCGCGCCCCCGGCCGAGGGCACCACCGTCGACGGGGGGCACGCCAGCCTCGGTGACTCGAGCGGGCGGTGGGTCATCGTCAACTTCTTCGCCACCTGGTGCGTGCCGTGCGTGAAGGAGCACCCCGAGCTGGTCCGCTTCTCCGAGGCCCACAAGGCGGCCGGCGACGTCCGCATCCTCGGCGTCGTCTACAGCGATTCGGCGTCGGCAGTCAAGGACTTCAGGGCCCGCAACGGTGGCGATTGGCCCATGTTGTCCGACCCCAACGGCCGCATCGCCCTCGACTACGGCGTGTCGGGTGTGCCCGAGTCGTTCCTCGTCAACCCCCAGGGGATCATCGTCTCCAAGCTGCTCGGCGGCGTGCGTGCTGCCGACCTCCAGAACCTGCTCGACCGGGCCCAGCGCCAGGGCTGACGGCGCCTCACTGAGGTATGCGGAGCTACTGAGGAACACTGAGCTACTGGGGAACCTGAGCTACTGGGAACCCTGAGCTACTGGGGAACCCTGAGCACCTGGCCGGCGAAGATCAGGTCGGGGTCGTGGATCTGGTTGCGGTTGGCCTCGAACAGGCGGGGCCACAGGCCGGTGTCGCCGTAGAACTGTCGGGCGATGGCGGCCAGGGTGTCGCCCGGCTCCACCGTGTACTGCAGGAAGCCGCCGTAGGGGTCGACGAGGGCCCGGCCGAAGGTGACAGGGACGACCACCTTGTTGAGCTCGCTGCCGTCCTCGGCCGACGACTCGAAGACCTCGACGGTGCCCCAGGCGGTGGGGGGAACCGTGCCCAACGGCAGCTCGGCGTGGAAGTTGCCCAGGGCCCCGTTGCCCAGCCCCGCGCTGATGGCACCGTTGGCCAGCTCGGTGCCCGCGCCGTCGCGGACCCGGGCGTTGAACGTGGCCTCGAATCCGGTACCGATGCCGCACACCCGGACGGGGTCGTCGACTATGTCGAAGGGCTGGGGCTGGCGGACGGTGATCGGAGCGAACGGTGACACGGGACCTCCAGGGAGACGATAGTCAGTACTCGATGCCCTTCTTGGCCTTGATGCCCCGGTCATAGGCGTGCTTGACCTTGCGCATCTCGGTAACCGTGTCGGCCACGTCCACCAGCTCGCCGGGCGCGTCGCGGCCGGTGATCACCACGTTGGTGTGGGCCGCCCGCTGCGCTATCCCGGCGACCACGTCGGCCACGGGCACCCAGCCGTAGCTCACCGCGTAGGTGACCTCGTCGAGGATCAACAGGTCGTAGTCGCCCGAGGCCAGCTTCTGGCGAGCGACGTCCCAGGCATGGCGGCCCTTGGCCGCCGTCTCGTCGAGGTCGGTCGACTCCCACGTGAAGCCATCGCCCAGGGTGTGCCACTCGACGCCGAGATGGTCGGCCAGCTTGCGCTCGCCCGTCTTCCACTTGCCGCTCTTCACGAACTGCACCACGCCGACGCGCCAGCCCCGGGCCCATCCCCGCCCCATCACGCCGAAGGCGGCCGACGACTTGCCCTTCCCGTGCCCGGTGTTGAGCAGCACTATCGACTCGGCGCGGGGCACGGCCGAGAGACTATTTCGGGGGCGCGGCGGCGGCGCTCAGAACTCGAGCGACCTGAGGTCGAAGCGGACGGGCCTCCCACCGACCGTGAGGTCGATTGCACCGGTGGCGGTGAACTTGCGGTTGGTGCCGAAGTCGTGGGCCTCGAAGGTCACGTCGTCGACCGGAGCCAGTCCGGGAAGGTCGACCAGCAAGTACAGCCCGGCGCCACCCAGACGGTAGTCGGACAGCTTGCGGCCCCGGTCCGCCTTCCTCGTGGACGGGGAGGCGATCTCGCTCACGAGAAGCGGGGGCGGCTCCAGATGCCAACCGCCGACACGTTGTGAACCGGGAGCGATCACAGCCAGGTCGGGCATGTTGAGGTAGCCGCTACCGCCAGGAACGATCCATGCGAACCCGTTGGCTCTGACGCATCCGGCCGGAAGGTGGAGTTGGTCGACGGCCTGGTTGTCCAGAACAGCTTGGGCGATGTCGTGCTCGTCGGTGGCGGGTGACACGATCAGGCTCCCCCACGGGTCGAGCTCGAGGTGGGCCATGCCGAGGTTGTCCCGGAGCCAGTCGAGATCCTCGTAGGAGTAGCAGACGGCGACCGGGCTGGCCATGGGGCACCAGCCTACGTCGGGCCGGGACGGATGACAGTTGGCTATGCTGACGGGCGCAGCGCAGGGAACCCGGTGTGAGTCCGGGGCTGTCCCGCAACTGTCACCGGGGAGCGAGACCCACGCCGTGGCCACGGCCCGAGAGGGCGGGAAGGCCGGGGGGAGCGTCGATCCGGGAGCCAGGAAACCTGCCTGCCGGGTTTGCACTCGGAAAGGACGCGTGGACGTCGTGGACATGCAGATCCGCTCTCGCCAGGAGGGCGGTCGCAGTTATCCCGTGGTCGTGTGGCGGTGGGCCGTGCCCACCCGGGTGGTGTCGACCGCTCCCCACGGGGGAGGGCTCGGCCTGCGGCGGTGGGTCGTCAACGCCCAGGTGCCGGCGTCCTACGCCCGGCGCGACCCCGACCACCACCTGGCCAAGCTCGGCGTGTCCCTCGGCCTTGCCGGCCGGGGCGTGGGCATGCTCACCGCCGCCGACGTGCGCCGGGTGTGCTCGGCCACCGACGAGGGCGTGGAGGCGGCGGCCACCGTCGGCATCGACCACCCGACGTGGGCGGCCGCCCCCGACGAGGGCCGACCGGCCAGCCTGGTGGGCACCATCAACGTCGTCTGTTTCCTACCTGAACGGCTCTCCGATGCCGCCTTGGTGAACGCGGTGACGACCGCCGCCGAGGCCAAGGCCCAGGCCCTCTGGCACGCTGGTATCGAAGGAACCGGCACCGCCACCGACGCCATATCCGTCGCCTGCCCCGACGGCGGCCGTCTCCACTCCTTCGGCGGCCCCCGCTCGGTGTGGGGGTCTCGGCTGGCCCGGGCCGTGCACGCCGCGGTGCTCTCGGGAGTCCGCCACGGCGTTCAGGCCACGCAGGCCGGCAGGTGATCGCCCTGGTGTTGGGAGGAGCCAGGTCGGGCAAGTCGGACATGGCGGAGAAGATGGCCGCGGACCGGGCCGGCACCATGGTGACGGTGCTGGCCACGGCCGTGGTGGCGGACGACGACATGGCCGCCCGGGTTGCTGCCCACCAGGGCCGCCGCCCTGCCGAGTGGGCCACCGTGGAGGCCGGCGCCGGCCTGGTGGCCGCCCTGCGCTCTACGCCCGGGATGGTGGTGGTGGACTCGCTGGGCACATGGGTGGCGGCTGCCCCCGACCTGGTCGTCGACAGCACCGAGCTGTGCGGCGCCCTGGCCGAGCGCCAGGGTGACGCGGTGGTCGTGTCGGAGGAGGTGGGCCTGGGAGTGCACCCCACCTCGGAGGCGGGCCGGCGGTTCCGTGACTCCCTAGGCGAGGTGAACCAGGCCGTGGCGGCCGTGGCCGACGAGGTGCTGCTGGTGGTGGCAGGACGGATCCTGAGGCTTGGGGGGGCCACGCCCTGATGCGGCGTGCCCTCGCCTTCCTCACGCCGCTGGGTGGCGCCCGGTCGCCGTCGCCGGCGTCCCTCGCCTGGTTCCCGGTGGTGGGCGGGCTTCTCGGGCTCGCCCTGGGGGCCCTGTGGTGGCTCGCAGCCCAGATCTGGCCTCCCGCGGTGGCCGCCGCCGTGGTGGTGGCCACCGACCTCGGGCTCACCGGGCTCTTGCACCTGGACGGCCTGGTCGACGCGGCCGACGGCCTCCTGCCCCCGCTCGACCGCCAACGCCGCCTCGACGTGATGGCCGATCCCGGCGCAGGGGCGTTCGGGGTGGGCACGGCGGTGGTGGTGCTGCTCCTGCGCTGGACGGCCGTGGCCGCTCTGCGACCTGATCCGTGGGTACTCGGAGGGTTGTGGTGCGCCTCCCGGACCGCCATGGCCGTGGTCGCCGCCTCGGTGCCCTATGCGCGCTCGTCGGGACTGGCCTCGGCCTTCATCCCTGGCGGTACCCCTCCCCGCCGGCGCCCGGCGATGGTGCTGGCGGGCGGATCGCTCGCTGCCCTGGCCCTGGCCGGCGCCGGAAGCGGCCCGGGGGGGTTGGCCGCGGTTGCTGCGGTCGCCCTGGGGGCGGCAGCGGTGGTGGGGCTGGCCTGGCGCCGGCTGGGCGGCTTTACCGGCGATGTCCTGGGTGCGGCTGGCTTGGTGGGCGAGACCACCGGCCTGCTGGTGGCGGCCGCCCGATGGTGACCCTCTCGCGCCAAGAACAAGCCTTGGGGGCTGCCGCAGGCGTGCTCGCCGACCGAGTGCTGGGCGAACCACCTGCCGCCGTCCACCCGGTGGTGGCCTTCGGGTCGGCCATGGGGGCGGTGGAGCGAGCCCTCTGGCGGGACACGAGAGGGGCGGGTCTGGCCTACGCCGCCACCGGTATGGGTCTGGGCGTGGGCGCGGGGGCGGCGTTGGGGTCTACGGCGATTGCGACGACCGTGGCGGTGGGAGGCCGGGCATTGGCCATGGCGGCCGGCGAAGTTGCCAGGGCACTGGTCGCTGGCGACACCGAAGTGGCGCGGGCCTTGCTCCCGGGCCTGGTCGGTCGCGATCCCTATGGGCTCGACGACAAGGAGATGGCTCGTGCGGTGGTCGAGTCGGTGGCCGAGAACACCGTTGACGCTGTCGTCGCCCCCGCCCTGTGGGCGGCCGTCGCCGGCGCTCCGGGGGCCCTGGGCTACCGGGCGGCCAACACCCTCGACGCCATCGTCGGCAACCGAAGTGATCGCTATCGTCGGTTCGGGTGGGCCAGCGCGCGCGTCGACGACCTGATTGGCTACGTGCCGGCCCGGCTCACCGCCGCCCTGGTGGTGGCGGTGCGGCCCCGCTCGGCGGCGGCGGTATGGCGAGCCGTCGCCGATGATGCCCCCCGCCATCCGTCACCCAACGCCGGGGTGGCCGAGGCCGCCTTCGCCGCCGCCCTCGGCCTGTGCCTGGGTGGGGCCAGCTCCTACGGCGGAGTCGGAGAGCTGCGGCCGTCGCTAGGCCAGGGGCGGCCGCCCGAGGCCGCGGACATCGGCCGGGCGATCGCCCTGTCCACCGACGTCTCCCTGGCCCTGGCTGGTGGGCTGGCTGCCATGGGGCTGTGGTGCCAACGGGTGGGCAGGAGGTGAAGGACTTCACCGTCCCCCTGCCTGGCCACCATGGCGGCGACGGGGCCCGGCTGGCGACTGCCCTCGGTGTCGACCCGGCGGCGGTGCTCGACCTGTCAGCCAGCCTCAACCCCGCTGCCCCCGACGCCGGCGGGGTGGTGGGCAAGCACCTGGACGCCGTCGCCCGCTACCCCGACCCCGCGCCGGCCACCGCGGCGTTGGCGGCCGCCATCGGCGTCGACGCCGACCGGGTGGTGCTGACCAACGGCGGGTCCGAGGCCATCACCCTGGTGGCGTCTCGCTTCGGGGGCACAGTCGACGAGCCCGACTTCGGGCTCTACCCACGGTCCGGTGGGCCACTGTGGCGGTCCAACCCCCACACCCCCAGCGGTCGCCTGGCTCCTGCGTCCGAAAAAGCCGGCGTGTGGGACGAGGCGTTCTACCCGCTCGCCACCGGCCGGTGGACGAGGGGCGACTCCGACGGCGGCGCGGTGGTGGTGGGCTCGCTGACCAAGGTGTTCGCCTGCCCGGGGCTGAGGGCGGGCTACGTGGTAGCGCCCGACCCTGCCACCGCCCGACGGGTCGCCTCGATCCAGCCTGCCTGGTCTGTGAACGGTCTGGCCACCTCGGCCCTGCCCGACCTCCTGGACAGCGCCGACCTGGTGGGGTGGGCAGGGGAGATCAGGCGCTGGAGGGCCAGCCTGGTGGCGCTGCTCGCCTCCCATGGCCTGGTGGTAGCGGCAGCCGACGCCCCGTGGGTGCTCGTCGACAGCCCCGGGCTGCGCTCGCGACTCGCCCGCCAGCGCGTGCTGGTGCGCGACTGCGCGTCCTTCGGCCTGCCCGCCCACAGTCGCATCGCCGTGCCGGATCCACCCGGCCTGGCCAGGCTGGCCGACGCCCTGGCGGTCGCGGCGATCGACGAGGATGGCCCATGAAGGGCGCCCTGATGGTTTGCGGCACCGCCAGCGACGTGGGCAAGACCCACGTGGTCACTGCCCTCTGCCGTGCGCTGCACCGTCAGGGCGTGCGGGTGGCTCCGTTCAAGGCTCAGAACATGGCCCTCAACTCGGCGGTTACGCCAGGTGGTTACGAGATCGGCCGGGCCCAGGCAGTGCAGGCCCGGGCTGCCGGGGTCGACGCCGAGGTGGCCATGAACCCGGTGCTCCTCAAGCCCACCGGCGAGCGCACCAGCCAGGTGATGGTGATGGGCCGGCCCCTCGACCAGGCAGAGACGGGCCACCTGGATGCCGCCGCCTACCAGGCGGCCAAGCCGGGGCTGTCCGCCGTGGTGGAGGAAGCCCTGGCAGACCTCCGCCGGCGGTTCGACGTGGTGATCCTCGAAGGGGCAGGCAGCCCGGCCGAGATCAACCTGCTGCCCACCGACATCGTCAACCTGCGCCTGGCTGCGACCGCCGGCGTTCCCGCCGTGGTGGTGGGTGACATAGACCGCGGAGGGGTGTTCGCCGCCCTGTACGGCACGGTGGCGCTGCTGCCCGACGACCTCCGCCCGCTGGTGCGGGGGTTCGTGATCAACAAGTTCCGGGGTGATCCCGCCCTGCTGGGCGACGGACTGGCCGACCTCGAGCGCCGCTGCGGCGTGCCCACCCTGGGGGTGCTGCCCTACGTGCACGACGTGGCTCTTGATGCGGAGGACTCCCTTGCCCTGGGCGGCCGGCGCCCGGCGGCGGCCGGCCCGGCACGGGGCGAGAGCCTGGACGTGGCGGCAATCCGCTTCCCGCGCATCGCCAACTTCACCGACCTCGACGCCCTGGCCACCGAGCCGGGCGTCGGTGTGCGTCTGGTGGAGCACCCCGGCCAGCTGGGCGACCCCGACCTGGTGGTGCTGGGTGGCACCAAGGCAACCGTGGCCGACCTCGAGTGGCTACGGGGCAGAGGGTTCGAGCGCCCGCTGACGGCGGCCCGCTCACGGGGCAGCGTGATACTCGGCGTGTGCGGCGGCTATCAGATGCTCGGCAGGGTCATCGTCGACGACCACGAGTCTTGCCAGGGTGAGGTCGAAGGCCTGGGTTGGCTCGACGTGGCCACCGAGTTCGGGGCCACCAAGGTCACCCGCCAGCGTCGGGGCCTGGCCCTCTCGCAGAGGGTGAGCGGCTACCAGATCCACCATGGCCGTGTCAGCCGGGGGGCCGGAGCCAAGGCGTGGCTCGTCCTGGACGACGCCTACGGGCAGGAGGGCGAGGGGGCGATGGCGACTGGCGACGACGGCCACGGCCTGGTGCTCGGCACCACCCTCCACGGCCTGTTCGACGAGGACGGCTTCCGCACGGCCTTCCTCGTCGAGGTGGCCCGCCTGCGAGGGCGAGCCTTCGTACCGGCGGGCACCTGCTTTGCCGCCGCTCGCGAGGCCCAGATCGACCGCCTGGCCGACGTGGTCGAATCCCATCTCGACATGGGCGCGGTGGAGGCGCTCATCACTGAGGCCGGCTCCCTGCCGGCCGACCAGGAGACACAGGAGGGGGCGGCCGGGTGATCCTGGTTCTCACCAACGCCGACACCGAGATCCTCGCCCTACGGTCGGTGGTGGAGGCCCTGCCCGAGGGCTTCCCGCTGGTTCGGGCGGCCAACCCCTCCATGCTGGAAGAGGCACCGTCGCTCGAAGGCGTCGACCTGGTGCTGGTGCGCCTGCTCGGCGGCCGCCGGGCATGGGAGGTTCCCTTCGACGACCTGCGTGCCGCCTGCGTGGCACGGGGAGTGCCGCTGTTGGCCTTCGGGGGCGAGGCGGCGCCCGACGCCGAGCTGACTGCCCTGTCCACCGTTGCCTCGGCAACCGTCGCCCAGGCGTTCGAATACCTGGCCCATGGGGGGCTGGCCAACACCGAGAACCTGGTGCGCTTCGTGGCAGACGCCGTGCTTCTCGGCGGCTTCGGGCTTCTCGGCGGCTTCGGATTCGACCCACCCGTGGAGGTGCCCGCCCACGGCGTGCTGGGCGACCGCGCCACGGGCCCCCCCAATGCACCGGCCATAGGCGACGGCCGTGACACCGGGGATGGGGCCCCGGCTGGCACCCCCCGGCCGGGGATGGGGCGCCGGCCGGTAATAGGCATCGTCTTCTACCGGGCCCATGTGCTGTCGGGGAACACCCAGTTCGTCACCGACCTCTGCGCCGCGGTCGAGGCCCGGGGCGGCGACGCGGTGCCGGTGTGGTGCTACTCGCTGCGCCCCGACCCCGACGGGCGGGTTCCCGCCCTCGAGCTGCTGGCCGAGCGGGGGGTCGACGTCGTCATCACCACCGTGTTGGCCATGGGCTCGGCCTCCGACGACGACTGGGACGCGTCGGCCCTCGCCGCTCTGGGAGTGCCGGTCGTGCAGGCGGTAGCGGCCACGTCGTCACGCGGCGCGTGGGAGGCGAGCACGGCCGGCCTCGGCCCCCTCGACGTGGCCATGAGCGTGGCCATTCCCGAGTTCGACGGCCGCATCGTGGGACCCCCGTTCTCCTTCAAGGAGGTGGTCGACGACGGCGACGAGCTGGGTGCCCCTGTCACCGCCTATCGCAGCGCCCCCGACAGGGTGGACCGGGTGGCCGGCGTGGCCATGCGCCTGGCCGCCCTGCGCCACCGGCCGAACCGCGAGAAGAGAGTGGCCCTGGTGCTTTCCGCCTACCCCACCAAGCGCAGCCGCATCGGCAACGCCGTGGGCCTCGATACTCCCGCTTCGGTGATCGACTTGCTGCATGCCATGGCGGCAGCGGGCTACCAGGTCGAGCGCATACCGCCCGACGGCGACGCCCTCATGGCCGAGCTGGCCGACGCCCTCACCTACGACGACGACGCCATGTCGCCCACACAGCTGGAGCGGGCGGCAGGGCGCTGGGGGGGCGCCGCCTACTCGGCGTGGTTCGACACTGTCCCCGACGCCCTTGCCAGCGGCGTGACCGAGGCGTGGGGGCCGCCGCCCGGCAACGTGTACCGCGACGGTGACGACCTGGTCTTCCCGGGGCTGGATCTCGACAACGTCCTGGTGGCAGTTCAGCCGCCCCGGGGATTCGGCGAGAACCCCATCGCCGTCTACCATTCGCCTGACCTGGCCCCCACCCACCACTACCTGGCGTTCTACCGCTGGCTGGATGTGGGTTGGGGGGCCGATGCCGTCGTCCACGTGGGCAAGCACGGGACGCTGGAGTGGCTTCCCGGCAAGGGGGTCGGGCTTTCCGCCGCCTGCGCCCCCGACGCCGCCCTGGGTGACCTCCCCCTCGTCTACCCGTTCGTCGTCAACGACCCCGGGGAGGGCACCCAGGCCAAACGTCGGGCCCACGCCGTGGTCGTCGACCACCTGGTGCCACCCCTCACGCGGGCCGACACCTACGACGACCTGGCCCGCCTCGAGTCACTGCTCGACACCTACGCCCAAGTCGCCGCCCTCGACCCGGCCAAGCTCTCCGCCATCAGGGGCGAAGTGTGGGACCTGCTGGTGACGGCGGAGATGCACCGCGACCTTGGCGTGGCCGAGGCCCCCGAGGGCGACGCCTTCGACGACCTGGTGCTCCACGTCGACGGATACCTGTGCGAGCTGAAGGACGCCCAGATCCGCGGCGGCCTGCACGTGCTGGGCCGTCCCCCTGAAGGTGTCGCCGACGTGGAGATGGTGCTGGCCCTCACCCGGCTACCTCAGGGTCCCGTGCCGTCGCTGCGAGCGACGGTGGCGGCCGAGCTGGGCTTGGGCGACGACCGCCACGGTACCGACGCGGTTGAGGCCGAGTGCCGCCATCGGGTGGAGGCCCTGGCCGCTGACGGGTGGGTCTATCAGGGCGACGACCCCACCCTGGTCTGGGTGGCCGAGCGTCTGCATCCCGCCCTGGCCGCCACCACCGACGAGATCACCAACACCCTCGCCGCCCTCGACGGCCGCTATGTGCCCGCCGGCCCGAGCGGGGCGCCCAGCCGGGGCATGGCCCACGTGCTGCCCACCGGTCGCAACTTCTACTCGGTCGACCCCAAGGCCCTTCCGTCGCGGTTGGCCTGGGAGGTGGGCTGCCGGCTGGCTGATGGCATCGTCGAGCGCCACATCGCCGAGGCGGGCAGGCCCCCCGAGTCGGTCGGCTTGGTCGTGTGGGGCACCTCGGCCATGCGCACGTCCGGCGACGACGTGGCGTGCGCCCTGGCCCTGCTGGGCGCCCGGCCGGTGTGGGCCACCGAGTCGGGACGGGTCACCGGCGTGGAGGTGGTGCCCCTGGCCGAGCTGGGCCGCCCACGCGTCGACGTCACCGTGCGCATCTCGGGGTTCTTCCGCGACGCCTTCCCCAACCTGGTCCACCTCCTCGACGACGCGGTGGCCATGGTGGCCGCCCTCGAAGAGTCCGGCGAGGACAACCTGGTGAGGGCCCACGGCGCCGGCGACCCCCGCATCTTCGGGGCCAAGCCCGGTGCCTACGGGTCGGGGATCCTGTCCCTGCTCGAGTCGCGCGACTGGCGGTCCGACGACGACCTGGCCTCGGTGTACATGGCCTGGGGCGGGTTCGCCTACGGCCGGGCGGGCATGGGTGTTGCCGCCCCCGATGCCATGCGCCGGCGCTTCGCCGCCATCGACGTGGCCATGAAGAACCAGGACAACCGCGAGCACGACATCTTCGACTCCGACGATTACCTGCAGGACCACGGTGGCATGGTGGCCACGGTGCGGGCTCTCACCGGCCGCCAACCCCAGGCGTTCTTCGGCGACTCCGCCGACCCGAGTCGGCCGAGGGTGCGCACCCTGGCCGAGGAGGCGGCCCGGGTGGTGCGCACCCGGGTGGTGAACCCGAAGTGGATCGCCGCCATGGCCCGCCACGGCTACAAGGGGGCGTTCGAGATGGCCGCGACAGTTGACTACTTATACGGCTACGACGCCACCGCCCGGGTGGTGCAGGACTGGATGTACGAGCGGGTGACCGAGGCCTACGTGGCCGATCCCGAGGTGCGCAAGTTCTTCGAGCGCTCCAACCCCTGGGCCTTGCGCTCGATCGCCGAGCGCCTGCTGGAGGCTAACGAGCGGGGCCTATGGGACGCGTCCGACCAGGCGCTGGCCACCCTCCGCTCGGCGCTGCTGGAGGCCGAGGGATGGGAGGAGGGCCGGTGAGCACCCCCCCCAGCCGTTCTGGTCAGGTTTGGCATCGTCCTGACGATGTCAAACCTGACCAGTTCCCGTTCGCCGCCGTCGTGGGCCAGGACGACGCCAAGCTGGGGTTGCTGCTGGCCGCCCTCGACCCCAAAATCGGGGGGGTGCTGTTGCGGGGGGCCAAGGGCTCGGCCAAGACCACTCTGGCTCGCGGACTGGCCGACCTCCTCCCCGGTGACGCTCCCTTCGTGGAGCTGCCACTGGGCGCCACCGAGGACCGGGTGATCGGCTCGATCGACCTCGCCGCCGCCCTGACGGGCGAGGGCGTGCGCTTCGCGCCAGGCCTGCTGGCGGCGGCCCACGGCGGGGTGCTCTACGTCGACGAGGTCAACCTGCTGGCCGATCACCTGGTCGACGTCCTGCTCGACGTAGCCACCTCGGGGATGAACCGGGTCGAGCGCGAGGGAGTAGCCCACAGCCACGCCAGCCGGTTCGTGCTGGTCGGCTCCATGAACCCCGAGGAGGGCGAGCTGCGCCCCCAGCTCCTCGACCGCTTCGGCTTGTCCGTTGACGTAGTAGCCGAGACCGACCCCGACCGGCGGGCTGAGGCGGTGACCCGCCGCCTGGGCTTCGATTCCGACCCTGGCGCTGCCATCTCGCAGTGGGCGGCCGAGCAGGACGCCTTACGCGGCCGGGTGGCCGACAGCCGGCCAGCCGTGGTGGGCCGGGAGCTGGCCCGCTCGGTGAGCGCCCTGTGCGCCACCCTCGGCGTCGAGAGCCTTCGTGGCGACCTGGTGACGTGCCGGGCGGCCGCCGCCCTGGCCGGCTTCGAAGGCCGGGAACAGGCCGGCGTCGACGACGTGCGGCGCGTGGCCCCCCTCGCCCTGGCCCACCGCCGGCGCCGCCAGCCCTTCGAGCAGCCCGGCCTCGATCCCGGTGAGGTGGACCAGGCCCTCGCTGACCGGGAGCCGTCAGTGTGCAAAAAGGTCGGTCCAGGCGACTCTCTTGCACACTCGACGCCGCCGGAGCGCTCCGACGGCCCCGACCGACCCGCCGCTCCTCCCGGGCCCGAGGGCTCGGTCATCACTTTGGCGACCCCGCGGGCACCGTCGGGGCCGCAGGGTCGCCGGTCGTCGGGCGGAGGGGCGCTGGGGCGGCTGGTGGGCGATCGGGTGCCGGACGGTCCGGTGGGCTCGGTGGCGGTGGCGGCGACGGTTCGCGCCGCCGCGGCGCGGAGCGCGGGCGGACCTCCGGTAGTGGTGTCCACCGACGTGCGGGAGGCAGTCCGCGACCACAAGGTGGCCAACCTGGTGGTGGTGGCGGTGGACGCCTCGGGGTCGATGGGCGCGGCCCAGCGCATGGAGGCGGCCAAGGGGGCAGTGGTGAGCCTGCTGCTCGACGCCTACCAGCGGCGCGACCGGGTGGCCATGGTGACGTTCAGGGGCGAGGGGGCAACGGTCGTCCTGCGGCCGACCGGCAGCGTGGAGGTGGCCAGGGCCCGCCTGGCCGACCTGCCCACCGGGGGTCGCACACCACTGGCCGCGGGCATCCGTGCCGCCCTCGAGGTGGCGTTGGGTGCCGACCACCAAGAGGACGGGCCTCGGCCGCTGTTGGTGGTCGTCTCTGACGGGCGGGCCACCGCGGGGCCGCCCGGCGTCGACCCACTGGCTGCCGCCTTGGAGGCGGCAGGGGAGGTGCGCAGCCGGGGGGTGGCGGCGGTGGTGGTCGACGCCGAGGAGGGCCCCACCCGCCTCGGCCTGGCCGCCGAGCTGGCGACGGCAATGGGCGCCCGCTGCCTAACCATCGCCGAGCTCACATCGGGCGCGCTCAGTAGCGCTGTGCGCCCCGCGCTGTCCTGAGGCTCGGCCGGTACCATCTGGTCCGCATGGGACTGTGGGGGTAGCGCGCTGGTGCTCAGCCTATGGCCAGGCGGATGAGGTCGGCGCCGCTCACCCAGTTGCCGACCACGTCATTGAAGCGGCCGCCGGAGTACTGGAGGAGGCGCACGTTGGCGTTGCATACCGCACCCAGCAGCAATACCTGCTGGTGGTCGCAGGTGAAGGCGTGGCTCATGAAGCCGGGCTGGTCCTTGGTGGTGCGCAGCTTGGCGATGAGCGCGTCGGGCGTGATGGGTCCTTGCACCTCGGCTAGGACCTGGCGCAGGTCGAGCACCTCACCAAAGCCGGCCTGGGCGAGGACCGACGGTGGGTCCGTGGCGCCGTAAGCCTTACGTTTGGCCAGGTAGGTGGCCACGTCGGGGTCGTTGCCGTCGTAGGGCAAGAAGGCCGACGCGAAGTAGGCGCCGTCGGCTCCTCCCCCGGAGGCATCGATCACGCTGCGGGCCGCGCACGCGCCGGGAAAGAGCAACTTGGCCCCGACGCCGAGCGCCTTGGCCGCTTGCATGATGCGGGCGCATCCCTGGGCGGGGAACACCGAGACGATGGCGTCGGGGTTGTCGCGCTTGATGCTGTTCAGGGCGGGGGTGAAGTCGGGAGTGTCGGCCTTCTCCGCCACCAGTTTCACGTCGGTGACCCCCTTTTTCGACAGCACCGACTTGGCTGCTTCTACCGCGGTGGACAGCAGGCCGGGGAGGTTGATGTAGAGCACCGTCACCCTCTTCGCGTGCAGCATGTCGGTGAGGTAGGCGGCCTGGCCGAGGAGGTCGCCGGCCGCGCCGGCGGTGAGCATGAAGGCGTTGGAGTCGGTGAGCTCGTCGCCGAGTGACGGGGAGGCGCCCACGTAGGGGATGTGGGCGCTGTTGAGGACGGGCAGGGAGTCCGCCGCGCCCAGGTCGATGCCGCCCAGCACGGCAACCGGGTTCTTCTGGCGCAAGCGGTTGGCGCAAGCCTGGGAGGACTCGGGGGTGCCGTCGGTGGTGCACGTCTCGAGCCGCACCGGATGGCCGCCGATACCGTCCAGCTCGGCGTTCACGTAACGGACGGCGGCCTCGGCGTCGGTGCGCACCTCGGGGAAGGAACCGATGGCGGCGTTCTCCTGATTGATCAGCCCCACCACGATCGGCGGCCCGGACGCCCTCTTGCCTGATGCCTTGGAGCCACTGCCCCCGGAGCAGGCGGCCAGGAGCAGCGCTACGACGACGAGCCCGGCGAGCAGGCGGAGGCGATGGAGGCGGTGGCGGGTACCGAGGATCGGCATGCTCCTCCATTGGGAAGGCCCATCGCTAGCCTCCGACGGGCCGGAAAGGGAGACGAGCATCAGAACCTACCTCGTGTTCGCAGTGTTGGGGCTGGGGGCCGGCGCGGTCTACGCCACCCTGGCGTTGGGGCTGGTGCTCGAGCACCGGGTGTCGGGCGTGGTCAACTTCGCCCACGGCGCCATGGCCGCCTATTCGACCTACGTCTTCGTCGAGCTGCGAACCAGCGGCGACCTGGTGCTCCCGGTCGTGGGGCTTCCAGCGCGCCTTCACCTCGCCGATCGGCTGTCGTTCTGGCCCAGCCTGGCCGTGGCCGCGGTTGCGGCCGGAGCCCTGGGGCTGGTGGTGCACGCCCTGGTGTTCCGTCCCCTGCGGACCGCGCCTGCCCTGGCTCGGGTGGTGGCCTCGGTGGGCGTGCTGGTCGCGCTTCAGGCCGTGGTTGTCGTGCGCTTCGGTCCCGGCAACCGCCCCGTGGCCCCCGTGCTGCCCAACGGCCCCGTCACCGTCGCCGGTGCGGTGCTGCCCCGCGACCGGCTGTTGCTGGCGGCAGTGGTCGTGGCTGTCACCGCGGCCGTGTGGGTGGTCTACCGGTTCACTCGCTTCGGCCTGGCCAGCCGGGCCATGGCCGACGACCCTGTCACCACAGCCATGATGGGCCAGCCCACCGGGCGCCTGGCGGCTACCAACTGGGTGGTGGCCAGCGTGTTGGGCGGCGTGGGGGGCATCCTCGTCGCCCCCATCACCGCCCTCGACCCTGGCACCTACACCTTGCTGGTGGTGCCGGCGTTGGCCGCCGCACTCGTTGGACGCTTGTCGTCGTTCTGGGTGACGACGGCTGCCGCCCTGGGGCTGGGAATGGCGCAGTCGGAGCTGGTCAACCTCCAGGACCGCTTCCGCTGGTTGCCCAGCGTGGGCCTGCGAGAGGGCCTGCCGCTGCTGGTCATCGTGATTGCGATGGGCGCCGCCGGGCGGGCCGTCCCCGACCGGTCGGAAGCGCTCGTACGGCGGTTGCCGGCCGTGCCTCGACCGCGACGGGTCTTGCTACCGGCGGTGGCCGCAACCGTCGCTGTCGTCATCGCCCTGTTCACCTTCGGCCCCGATGACCGCCTGGGATTGATCATCAGCCTCATCGGCGCTGTCCTGTGCCTCTCGCTGGTCTTGCTCACCGGCTGGGCCGGCCAGATCTCCCTGGCCCAGATGGCCTTCGCCGGCGTGGCCGGCTTCGGGCTCTCCAAGTTCGGCCTCGGCGTCCCCTTCCCCCTTGCGCCTCTGCTGGCCGCCGCTCTGGCCGCGGTGGCCGGCCTGGCTCTGGGCCTTCCCGCCTTGCGGGTGCGCGACGTCAACCTGGCGGTGGTCACCTTGGCCGGCGGTGTGGCAGTCGAGGAGCTTATTTTCCGCAACCCCAGCCTCACCGGGGGCTTCGGTGCCAGTGCGGTGCCGTCACCCTCTTTGCTCGGGCTCGACCTGGGCATCGGCAGGGGCGGTGACTATCCCAGCCCGGTTTTCGGGCTTGTCGTGCTGGCCGTGTTGGCCGGTCTCACCCTCGGCCTGGTGGCGGTGCGCCGCGGGCGTTCGGGCCGGCGGCTCCTGGCAATGAGGGCCAACGAGCGGGGGGCCGCCGCCGCCGGCGTCGACGTGGTGGGCGTGAAGCTGGCCGCCTTCACGGTCTCGGCCTTCATCGCTGGTCTCGGCGGCGCTCTCCTCGGCTACTCCCAGAACCAGTTGTCGTACGGCTCGTTCGGCGTGTTCGTGTCGCTGTCGTTGCTGGCCGCAGCCTACGTGGGTGGTATCGGGACCGTAGCCGGCGCGCTGGTGGGAGGCGCGCTGGTGAGCGGGGGCGTGGTGTTCTCTCTCCTCGGCCACCTGGGTGACTGGGGCCGCTACCAACCGCTGGTCGTCGGGCTGGGCCTCGTGCTGGCGGCGGTGCTGCGCCCCGATGGCCTGGCGGTATGGACGCACCGGCCCAGGGCCAGCGGCTCAGTCGAGGGGATGCAATGAGCGCCGCCCTCGAGGTGGCCGACCTCACCGTCGGCCTCGGGGGCAGCGAGGTGGTGAGGGGAGTCTGCTTGGAGGTCGCCCGCGGCCAGGTGCTGGGCCTGGTGGGCCCCAACGGCGCTGGCAAGACGACGTTTGTGGACGGCGTCACCGGGTTCGTGCCGGCCTCGGGCACCGTCGTCGTGAACGGCCGGCGGGTCGAGCACCTTCGGCCGCATCGGCGGGCCGCGCTGGGGCTGGCCCGCACCTTCCAGTCCCTCGAGCTGTTCGACGATCTCACCGTGGGCGAGAACCTGGCCGTGGCCGCGGAGGCGCAGCAGCGCCGACAGAAGGGAGCGGAGGCGCAGCAGCGCCGACAGAAGGGCGCGGAGGCGGCCGGGCGTCGGCGGCAGGCAGGGCACGCGGCAGGCCACCGTCGCCAGTTGGTCGAGACGATCGCGCGGGCGGCCGACGCGGCCAGAGTGGGTGACCTGCTCGAAGCCATCCCCAAGCGGTTGTCCCTCGGCCAGCGCAAGGGAGTGGCCCTGGCCCGGGCGCTGGCCGCCGACCCTTCGGTCCTTCTCCTCGACGAGCCGGCGGCCGGGCTCGACGGGGAAGAGCGCCGGGCCCTGGTGGCGACCCTCGGCTCTCTTGCCGCCGGGGGCATGGCAGTCGTGCTCATCGACCACGACGTGCAGCTCGTTTCCGAGGCGAGCGACCGGGTAGTCGTCCTCGACGGTGGTCGGGTGGTGGCCTCGGGGTCACCGCAGGAGCTGCGCGGTGATTCCCGCGTGGCCGCCGCCTGGCTGGGCCCGGTGACGCCTTCCTCGGGCCCAGCCCCCCGCGCATAGGGCCGCTCGGGCCCGGCCCTGCTCGAGCTCCGCGGGCTCTCGGCGGGCTGGGACGGGGCGGCCGTCGTCCACGAGCTGGATCTCAACGTGACGGCGGGTGAGGTCGTCGCCCTGCTGGGAGCCAACGGGGCGGGCAAGACCACCACTCTGCTCGCCGCCTCGGGAGCCCTGCGGCCCCTGGGCGGAACGGTTCTGGTCGCCGGCCAACCGGTGAGCGGCGGGATCGACAGGGTCGCCCGGCGCGGCGTGGCTCACGCCTGCCAGGACCGCGGCCTCCTCCCCGGCCTCACCGTGGCCGAGCAGCTCCGGCTGGCCGCCAATCCCGGCCTCGGGGGGCAGACCGCGGTTGCCGATGCCCTGGAGCGCTTCCCGGCCCTGCAACGGCTGCTCAGCAGGCGGGCCGGCCTGTTGTCGGGGGGCGAGCAGCAACAGCTGTCGCTGGCCCGAGCGGTGGCCGCCCGACCCAGGCTGCTGTTGGTCGACGAGCTGAGCCTGGGCCTGTCGCCGAGCCTGGTCACAGAATGCCTCGGCGTCATGAGGTCGCTGGCCGACGACGACGGGGTCGGCGTGCTCCTCGTCGAGCAGTTCGCGCCGCTCGCCCTGTCCGTGGCCGACCGGGCGGTGGTGCTGCACCGGGGCCGTGTAGCGGTAAGTGCGCGGGCCGCCGACCTGGCGGCCCGCCCCGACACCCTGGCCGCCGCCTACCTCGGCGACCCGGCGTTTCGGCCTCCCGCCCCGGCGTGAGAAGGTGTCGCCGTGCGCGTAGGGATTCTCGGAGGGACGGGACCGGCGGGTCAGGCCCTGGCCGCCCGGCTGGCTGCGGTCGGCATGGACGTGGTTATCGGGTCGCGGTCGACCGACAAGGCCTCCTCTGTCTGCGAGGAGATCCACCGGAAATGGCCCGACCGCCACCTGTGGCTGGAACCCGGAGACAACCCCGCCGCCGC
Organism: Acidimicrobiales bacterium; assembly: GCA_051005135.1. Taxonomy (GTDB): domain Bacteria; phylum Actinomycetota; class Acidimicrobiia; order Acidimicrobiales; family AC-14; genus DATAQC01. Next base: position 12,009 of record JBPCJQ010000058.1, on the reverse strand, counting down.
TCGGGCCGCGGTAGTGGTGGTGGCCACTGTCTGGGACGCGGCCGCCGACACCGTGGCATCAGTTGGCACCGACCTGGCCGGCAAGGTGGTGATCTCCATGGGCAACGCCCTGGAGAAGCAGGGCGACGAGCTGGTGGCCGTGAGCCCACCGGGCGGGTCGGTGGCCGCCGGCGTCCAGGAGGCCGCCCCCGAGGCTCTTGTGGCGGCCGCCTTCCAGCACATCCCCGCTCGCAGCCTGGGCGATCTGGACAACCCGATCACCGGTGATGTCATCGTGTGTTCCGACCACCAGTCGGCCTTCGACGCCACTGCGGACCTGGTCAGGCGGATCCCCGACCTCCGGCCCCTGCACGGCGGGTCCCTGGCCGGTGCCGCCCCGGTGGAGGCCTTCACCGCCGTCCTGCTCGGGGTGAATCGCCGCTACCGGGCCCGGGCGGTGATGCGCCTCACCGGCATCCCCGAGTGACGGCCATGCGCCTGTACGACAGCGCCCGGCGCGAGGTCGTCGACTTCTCGCCTGGGCCCCTGGTCAGCCTCTACACGTGCGGCATCACTCCCTACGACTCCACCCACGTGGGCCATGCCGCCACCTACGTACTCTACGACGTGCTCCAGCGCCGGCTGCGTGACCTCGGCCACCAGACCCGGTGCGTACGCAACGTCACCGACGTCGACGACGACATCCTGCGGCGGGCCCGCCAGCTCGGCGTGCACTACCTCGACCTGGCTACCGAGGAGACGGCACGCTTCCAGGCCGACATGCGGGCCCTCGAGGTGCTGCCCGTGTTCAGCGAGCCGACGGCCACGTCGGCCATCCACGACATTCTGGGCTTCATCGGTATGGTCCTCGACCGGGGCCACGCCTACCAGTCCGGCGGCGGCGTCTACTTCAGCGTGTCGAGCTCCGAGCGCTTCGGCCAGGTCAGCCACCTGGGGCGCGGCGCCATGCTCGCCTTGGCCGCCGAGCACGGGGGCAACCCCGGCGACCCGGCTAAGCGGGATTCCCTCGATTTTGTGCTGTGGCAGCCGTCGGCGCCGGACGAGCCCTCCTGGCCGTCGCTGTGGGGTCCAGGCAGGCCAGGTTGGCACGTGGAGTGCTCGGCCCTTGCCTTGCGGGAGCTGGGGACCACCATCGACCTGCACGGCGGCGGCACCGACTTGATCTTCCCCCACCACGAGTGTGAAGCGGCGCAGTCGGAGGCGGCGACGGGGGAGGCATTCGTGCGCCACTGGATGCACGCTCCCATGGTGCGCTACCACGGCCAGAAGATGTCGAAGTCGCTCGGCAACCTGGTGTTCGTGAGCGAGCTGGTCAAGGACTGGGAGCCCATGGCCGTGCGCCTGGCGCTGCTCGACCACCAGTGGCGCCAGCCGTGGGAATGGCACGACGGCCTGCTCCCCGCCGCCGTCGATCGCCTGGCTCGCTGGCGCGCCGCGTCGGCCGGCGCCGGGCCGTCTCGGGCCACCCTAGCCGAGGTGGGCGACGCCCTGGACGACGACCTCGACCTGCCCGCGGCGTTGCGCGCCGTCGACCGGGCGGCAGCCGCGGGGACAAGGGTGGGCGAGTCCGCCGCCCTGCTCGGCGTGCGCCTCTAGCGGGCTGCTAGTGGCGGCCGGGATAGAGGGCCAGCACCAGGGCCATCACTGCGGCCACCCCGAGGGCGAGCACCAGCAGGCCCACGAGGTACAGCCCCACGAGGACGAGCACCAGGGGGGCGGCGACGATCATCAGGAACAGCACGATGCCGAGCACCAGGATGCGCCACGGCGAGCTGAGCAGAAGCCGCACCCAGGTGCGTTCGATGGTCACCGGGCGACATCCTATGCCCGACCATATAGTCGGTCATGGCCTTTGGTCAGCAGTCGGGCCCGCCCGCGTCCGCCAGCCAGATCCGAGAGTTGCTGGCACTCCTGCATGAAGCCGGCCATGTCGATTTTCGCGATGCCCGGGGTCCCATGGGCTTCACCCAGCGCCAGGCAGCCGGCAAGTTCACCCGTGAAGAGGCCACGGTGTTCATCGACCGCCTGCAGGAGGCCGCGACCAGCGCCGGCCCCGGTCGCCCGGTCGAGCCGGTGACGCGCCTGTCGCCGACCGAGCAGACGCTGCGCCGCCTGCCCGCCCATCAGCTCGCGGCGGAGCTGCAGCGCCGAGGATGGGTCGTGATGGAGCCCTGACCCCCGAGTGGTGAGCGGTTAGAGGCTGGGGGTGACCCGGCACCGCACGCAGCAGCGCTGGGTGTTGACATAGCGGCCGCCGACCTGGACGCGCTGGCCTCCCCGGACGTCGTGACGGCCGAACCGGCACAGCAGCCGATGCCACGCGTCGATCGGGGTCGACTCTCGGCACGCCCACCACGTGCGCAGGCGATCCCATCTGCCCGCGGTGGGCGGCGGCGTCGTGGTTGGCCCCAGTGGGGACGGCGCCGACGCTGTTTGCATCAGCTCCAGCTCGCGTGCCACGCCGAAGCGGGGCGGTCGTCCACCGATCGGCTGCAGGGCGCCGGAGGGCAGCGCAGGGGTCGAAGGAGAGGGCCTGCGACCCGTCTCCGGGTGATCCGCCATCGTCGCCTCCTCGGAGCTGGCCGGAGCCTCACGGTGCCACCACGCAAGACAGGTCGCAATGGATGATCAGAGCACCTACTGCGATTCGTCGATCTGGGCCTCTGTCCTTCGTGTAGGTGGTGAGAGGCTGGCATGGTGCCGGTCTGAAGGGAGATGGCGAGATGAAGCACCGAGCCCTCGCCCTCACGGCCAACGTCGCCGAGCGAGGCCTGCTCGAGCAGCGCCGCGCCATGGTAGATACCCCGTCTCGCTCAGGTGGGAACCCGCCGTAGCGACCGGATGAGCTGGTGGTCGGCGGTGAACAACCGGCCCACGGTGAGCCGCCCCGCCACCAAGGCGGCGAACGCGTTGCCGGCCAGGAGCATGTACATCACCACCAGCTGCAGGCGGATGGCGGCGGTGGGGGAGGCGCCGGCCAGCAGCATGCCGGTCATGGCCCCGGGCAGGGCCACCAGCCCCACCACCTTGGTGTTGTCGACAACCGGCAGCATGCCGGTGCGCAGCGCCGAGCGGTGCCAGGGGCCGGCCGCCTCGGCCGAGGTCTGGCCCAGGCTGAGGCGAGCCTCGACCTCGCGGCGGTGGCCGGCCAGGTCGTCGTGCAGGCGCACCATCACCAGCGAGGTGGTGTTCATGGCGTTGGAGATGATCATTGACCCGAGAGGGATGGCGGCCCTGGGCACCGAAGGCACGATGCCCAACACCAGCAGGAGGCCGAGGGTGCCACCGGTGGCCACCGCCAGGGCGATGGCGGCGATCAGGCGCGCCCCCGGCACTCGTCGGGCACGGGAGCCCGAGGTGAGGGTGGCCGTGGCCACCATCACCGCCAAAACGACGGGGGTGAGCCCTCCGTGGCTGGCGAACACGTAGTCGAGCACGTAGCCAACGGCCAGCAACTGGGTGAACGAGCGCACCGTCGCCACCACGATGTCGGTCTCCAGGTCGGTCCGTCGCACCCGGGAGATCACCACCGCCACGGCCACCAGACTCAGGGCCAAGGCCACGTCGGCGAACGAGATGCTGCCGCTGAGATCTCTCACGAGGGCCGGACCTCGATGGTGCGGTCGGCCAACTCCGCCGCCTGGCGGGGGTCGTGGGTGACGAGCACCACGGTGAGGCCGTCGTCGGCCAGCGACCGCACCAGGTGTTCGACCTCCCCCTTGGAGCCCATGTCGAGCGCCGAGGTGGGCTCGTCGAGCAAGAGGCAGTCGGGGCGACGGGCTAGCGCCCGGGCCAGGCACATGCGCTGGGCCTCGCCCACCGACAACACGTCAGCCTCCCGTGCGCCCAGCCCGGGGTCGAGGTGCACACGGGGCAGGAGGGCCTCCCAGCCGGGGCCCACGTTGTCGGCCACGGATCCCGGAAACGTCACGGGAACCTGGCCAACATGCTGGACGCGGCGCCGCAGCTCCAGCACTTCGTAGGTGCGCAGCTCGCGGCCGTCGAGAAGGATCTCGCCGCCATCGGGGTCGTCGAGGCGGTTCAGCAGGCGCAGCAGGGTCGTCTTGCCCGATCCCGAGGGCCCTACTACCGCGGTGAGGCCGTCGGCGGGGATGCGGGCGCAGAAGTCGGCCAGGATCGGGCCTTCGTCGCCGTCGACACGCACGTGGCGCAGCTCGAAGCGGTCACCCATGCCCCAGATAGTCTCGCATCCGACATGGCCGACATCGAGGTGACCCTTCCCGACGGCTCGGCCCGGCGTCTGCCCGAGGGCTCCACCGCCGCCGATCTGGCCGCCTCCGTCGGTCGGGGCCTGGCCCGTGCCGCGGTGGCGGCCCGAGTGGAAGGGGTCGACGTCGACCTCGGCACTCCTCTTGCCGACGGTGCCCGCGTGGCCATCGTCACCGCCGACTCCGATGACGGCCGTTACGTCCTGCGCCACTCGACCGCACACGTGCTCGCCCAGGCCGTGTGCGATCTCTGGCCCGGCGCCCGCTACGCCATCGGGCCCCCCGTGGAGGACGGCTTCTACTACGACTTCGACCTGCCCGACGGGGCCCGCTTCACCGACGACGACCTGGCCCGCATCGAAGCGCGCATGCGCGAGATTGTGGAAGAAGACCAGCCCTTCGTCCGCGAGGAGCTCTCGGCGGAGGAGGGGTTGGCCCGCTTTGCCGACCAGCCCTTCAAGCTGGAGATCATCGAGGGTGTCGACTCCACCGAGGGCGGCGCCGGCTCGGTGGTGAGCACCTACCGCAACGACGGTTGGGTCGACCTGTGCCGCGGGCCGCACGTGCCGTCCACGTCTCGGCTGGGCTCGTTCAAGCTCATGCACGTGGCCGGCGCCTACTGGCGGGGCGACGAACGCCGCCCCATGCTCCAGCGCATCTACGGCACGGCGTGGGAGTCCGACAAGGCGCTGGCCGAGCACCTGCAGCGTCTGGTGGAGGCCGAGCGGCGCGACCACCGCCTTCTCGGCGCCGAGCTCAACCTGTTCTCCTTCCCCGAGGAGCTGGGAGCGGGGCTGGCCGTGTGGCACCCCAACGGGGCCATGGTGCGCCGGGTCATGGAGGAGTTCTCTCGCGCCGAGCACGAGAAGGGCGGGTACCAGTTGGTCTACAGCCCTCACCTGGCCCGATCGACTCTGTGGGAGACGAGCGGCCATCTCGGCTTCTACGCCGATGCCATGTACCCGCCCATGGAGCTCGAGGGGGCGCAGTACTACCCCAAGCCCATGAACTGCCCGTTCCACCTGCTCGTGTACCGCAGCTCGCTGCGCTCCTACAAGGAGCTGCCGCTACGGCTGTTTGAGCTCGGCACCGTCTACCGCTTCGAGCGCTCAGGCGTGCTGCACGGCCTGCTGCGCACCCGCGGCTTCACCCAGGACGACAGCCACATCTTCTGCACGCCCGAACAGATCGTGCCCGAGCTCACCTCGCTCATCGGCTTCGTGACGCGCATGCTGCGCGTCTTCGGCTTCGAGGAGTTCACCGCTGAGGTCTCCACCCGGCCGGTCGACAAGTCGGTGGGCTCCGACGACGACTGGACCATGGCCACCGAGGCGCTGTTCGAGGCCATCGCCAGGTCGGGCCTCTCTCATACCGTCGCCGTGGGTGAGGGCGCGTTCTACGGGCCCAAGATCGACATCCACGTGCGCGACGCCATCGGTCGGCCCTGGCAGCTCTCCACCCTTCAGGTCGACTTCCAGATGGCCAAGCTCTTCGGCCTCACCTACATCGGAGCTGACAACGCCCGCCACTCCCCGATCATGATCCACCGAGCCCTGTTCGGCTCCATCGAGCGCTTCTTCGGGATCCTGGTGGAGCACTACGCGGGCGCCTTCCCGGCCTGGCTGGCGCCGACCCAGGTTCGGGTCCTCGGCGTGAGGTCCGACCACGACCCCTACGTGGCCGACGTGGCCGCCCGCCTTCGTGCCGCCGGCTTCCGGGCTGACACCACTTCAGGTGACGAGCCCCTCGGCAGCCGTATCCGGCGAGCCAAGCTCGACAAGCTTCCCTACGTGCTGGTGGCGGGCGATCGTGACGTCGCGGCAGGCACCGTTGGTGTGAACCCGCGGGGCGGCGAGGTGGAGCGCGACGTGGCTGTCGACGCCTTCGTCGGACGGCTGGCCACCGAGGTGGCCGCCCGCTCGTGAGCACCGGCTCACTAGGGGTCCCAGACCGGCTGGCCCGGCTGTGGGCAGGCTGGCGACTTCCCTATCTCGAGGCGTCCACCGCCGAGGGGGAGGAGACGGAGCAGTGCGTGTTCTGTCGCATCCTGGACAGCCCCGAGCCTGCCGAGGAGACCTACGTGGTGTGGCGTGACAAGCAGTGCGCGGTCGTGCTCAACGCCTTCCCCTACACGAGCGGCCACCTCATGGTCATGCCCGTGCGCCACGCCGGTGATCTGGTGGACCTCTCCGCCGACGAGGCAGCCCGGCTCTGGGAGGTCGTCACCGAGGCTGTTGTTGGGCTTCGGAACGCCTACTCCCCAGAGGGCCTGAACGTGGGCGCCAACATGGGCAGGGCTGCCGGCGCCGGGGTGCCCGACCACTTCCACGTGCACTGTTTGCCCCGATGGAACGGCGACACCAATTTCATGACGACGCTGGCCGAGACCCGCGTGCTCCCCGAGGCGCTGCCGTCGAGCTTCGCCCGGCTCCGAGCCGCCTGGCCCCGGTCTTAGCGTGGCCGGCGATCGCGATCTCGACGAGGGCGACGAGCTTCCCGCCGACCTCGACGTCACCGCCTACGTCGGGCGCTACACCTTTCCCGACATCCGTCGCCGGCGGGCGCCTGGCCTTCTCTACCTGGTTGTGGCGATCGCCTGCCTGGTGCTGTGGGCCACCCATCGAGGCGGTACCCGGGTGCTGGTGAACAATGGGATCCTGGGCGTGGGCATCGTCCTGGCCGCCATCGGTTGTTACCACCTCGCGACCGCTTGGCCTCTTGTCGTGTGCGACACTGACGCCCTCGTGGCGGCCGCCGCCGCGGTGGGCTTCCCCGTGGGCCACGCCTCGGCCCAGCTCGGATGGCGAGGGTTGCGCAGCCGTCCCACGTGGCGGATCCTGCTCTACTCGGGTGACGAACCGCCTACCCGACGGGGCCTGGTGCTCGTCGACGGTGTCGACGGCGAGGTGCTGGCCCAGTTCACTGAGGACAACCCCGAAGACTGGTCCGAGTACGACTAGGCCTTAAGTGCAGCTCAACGGCCATGACCTCATCAGCGCTGCGTACGGATCACGGCGGTTGTACACGGTGAAGCGTGAGCCCGAGAACGCCCTCGAAGATCGCATCGCCGGCAACCAGCTCAAGGCCCAGCACCAACGCCGTGGCCGCGACCCAGCGGTCGGCCTCGTGCACCTTCTGGTGCAGGGGGTGACCGGTCCGACCGGCCTCGTCGCGCAACTCGGCGCAACGCTCGATCAGGGTCTCGCTGGTCTGGATGACGTCGAGGCCGGCGAGCGAGCGCTCCAGCCGACGCAGGCGGAGCTCGCCCCACCCAGCACGCAGAGCCCCGAAGCGAAGCTCGGTCACCGTGACGAAGACACCACCCGGGCTCGTGTGCCGACGAGGGCACGGGTGTTCTCTGCGCGCGGCAAGGGGCGAGGGTCGAGAAGCCAACTGGTGGCGTCGGTGTCGAGCACCCACATGGGTGGCTCGGTTGAGCCGGGCCGTCACGCGTCGGCGATGGCAGCATGGAACGCGTCCCACTCCTCGTCCGTGACGTCGTCGACGGCGAAGTCGTCGGGGCCAAGCGTTGGTAGGGCTCCGGCCAGACCGTCGTCGTCGACCGTGAAGGAACGAAGAGGTCGTCGCTCCGGCTGCTCACTGGCGGACACGGCTACATGCTACGAGACCCAGGCCCGAGGAGCGCATTTCGGTTCGGTGGCTGGCAGATGAGCAGCTATAGACTTCGGCAGAATACGGGCCACCGAGATCTTGGAAGGGGCAGCGGTGAACGTCGAGATGGTCGATCAGCAGTACCAGATGCTCGAGCAGGAGTCCCAGCAGGTGGCCCAGACCATCCAGAACCTGGCTGCCAAGCTGCAGGCGGCCGGCGATGCGGGCACGCCTCAGGCCAAAGAATGGATGCTCGACCTCAAGGGCATCGCATTGCAGATACAGCAGGAGCAGCTCCAGATGCAGGCTCTGCTGCAGGCACTGCACGGTCTGGCGGTGAACAGCATGCAACAGGCCCAGCAGTCTCCGCAGGTCGCGTCCCTACAGGCTGCACCTCAGGCGCAAGCGCCCAGCGGCGGCACCCTCTCTCGCTTTCTGGGCGGCAACTTCGGCCAGGCCATGACCCAGGGCGTCGGCATGGGCGCCGGCTTTGGCCTGGCCGACTCTCTGATCAACTCCATCTTCGGCTAGCGGCGCGGTTGGCCCTCTGGCCCGAGTCTCTGGATCTGGTTGACGACACGTCCCCGGGCGCCTGGCTGTCCCCTCGCCTCCTGCCGTGGGGAGCAAAGGAAGGGACACCGGTAGGTGCCGTGCTCCCACAGGGTTACCCCGCCTACGTTCGCATCCTGCACCCTGCTAACTAACAAGGAATGCAGCTACTAACGGCCGTTAGAGGATGCCGAGAGACCATGGCGGTTAGGCCTGTAGGAGGGTTCCATGGCGACCCACGAGAACGACCAACGTGGAGTCGACGACAAAGAGATGGATCTCCTTCGCCGACCATGGTGATCCCGTGGCGTGCTCAAAAGCGGCCGAAGCCGGCATCAAGACCAGGGGATCCTGAACACTGGACGACGCCTACGCCTGGGTCCTGCATGTCAACGGCCGCGACGGCGAAGCGCTGTTGACGGCCGCCGACAAGTCGTTCGACACCGGCCGCTTCGCGTCGAGCACCAAGACCTTCTCGGTGACCATACTGCCCGCGAGAAGGAGAGCCGATCGAGTGAGGATCGAAGACGGATCCAAGATCGACACGACGACACTGGCGACGCTGATGGAGGAGTCCCAGGACCTCCACGTCGACGCCATGAGGATCGCTGAGGATTCCCTGCCGGAGTTGGCCCAGATCCGCGAGGAGCGCAAGGGCGAGGTCAACACCGACGAGATCGACCGCTTCAACGAAGCCCGTCGAGGGGTCCTGGCCAAGATGGGCCTGGGCGCCGGCGGCATTGCCGCCCGGACGCTGCTCGCGGGCGGCTTCGGCGGCCTCTTCGCCGGTCTGCTGGCCACTCCAGCCCGGGCTGACACGGCCCTCGACGTTCAGGTCCTCCAGACGGCCTCGTCGCTGGAGGCGTTGGCCATCGCCACCTACAGCATCGCTCTCGGGGAGGGCCCCGACAAGGCCACCGCCCCGGCCGCCATGGCCGTGGTCGGGATCACGACGGCCAGCGCCAAGGCCACGGTCGCGGCGTTCGCCCCACCGAGACCCGTCGCCAGCACACCGAGCACAAAAAGGCCTTCCAGGCCCAGACGACCACGCTGGGCGGCAAGGTCCAGGAGTCACCCAACCCCAAGTTCCTGGCCACGGTGACGGCGGCCGCACCCGGCCTGACCACCCCGGCCAAGGTCGTCGATCTCGCCGCCACCCTCGAGAAGGTGGCCACCGACACCGGAGCACCAGGCCATCCTGCGCTACGTGCTCGGGCTCTACCCGGTGGGCAGCGGCCCGACGAAGAACGCCAACGGCCTCGCCAATGTTGACTTCGCCCCGGCTGACCCCCAGCCCTCGCTCATCACGGGCTGAGGCCGCCCTCACCCGCGAGCTCAGTCTCACTGGGCGAAGAGGCAGCGACGACCGCCGAGCTGAGCCGGCGGCCCCGTTCGTCGCCACGGTGCTCAGATGACTCATCGCTCGACAGTGTCCGATTTGGGGTCGTGGAACCGAGCGTCCGATTTTCGCCCGCACCGCTGGCTGCTCAGCGGTCAGCGTCAGTGGTCAGTGGTCGCGCCAGTCCCATATGGGACGATCTCCTCGGGGAGCGGGCGCTCGACTAGGTCCAGCTCGCCGAGGGCGGTCCGCATGCGCAGCAGGCCCGCCCGAATCCGACTCTTCACCGTGCCCTCAGGCACGCCCAGCGTCGCGGCGACCTCCTGGTAGGACAGGTGTCGAAAAAAGGCCAGGCCGATGGCCTCCCGCTCACCGCGAGGCAGCATCCGAATGATCATGATGAGCTCGTCCGTCGTGATGCCGGCGATGGCGTCCGCCTCGACCGAGGCCGCTGGGCTCAATCGCCCATCGTCGAGGTCCCTCGTCTCCCGCCGGCGCCGTGCTGCGTCTTCCCGATAGACGTCGATGCTGCGACTGCGGGTCATTGCCAAGAGGTAGCCCCGCAGACTTCCTCGCTCCGGATCGAAGAGCTCGGGTCGATCCCAGAATTTGGCGAAGACCTCATGGACGATGTCATCGGCCTGACCGACGGGGCCGAAGCGCTGGGCCACGCCGCGCATGGGCGCCAAGAAACGCATGTAGGCGAGCGCCCACGCGTCGCTGTCTCGCACCCGAAGGTCAACCGCGAACTCAGCGTCGGTACCCCAGCGGTCGATCACCGGAGCCTGACCTGGCGAAGCCAAAGCCGCATGCTACGCCCCACCCAACCCGCCCGCGACCACGACGCGAGTTCCCTCCGGCGGGCCGCTTGACCCCTCCTCGGTCACAACGAGTCCGCCTGCACCCGAGGGGACCTGCACGACTTGGGGCTTCTCTTGGCGATCCAGACGCCCGATCGGCACCCGCTGGCCGGTCACCACTGCCCACAGGAAGTACGAGCGCTGAGGAGCGGGAGCCGGGAGTCGGTTCTTCCAGACCATGGCCTTTCCATCGGCGAGCACGACGATGTCCACGGAGACACCCTCGACGGCCGTCGACAGATGGGCGGTGCGGGTATCCGAGTTGGTCGCCTGGGTGACCACCTGCTCGATCTGCTCGGCACGGGCCAGTCGGCCTTCGACCCGGTTGAGCCTCTGGCGGGTGAGGACGAAGAAGGTGGTAGCCGAGACCAGAAGGACCAGCAGAGCGGCGACGCCGAGCCCCACCAACGCGCCACCGCGACGGGACGGCCGCGTCGCCGGCGACGGTCGCTCATGCCGGCCAGAGCGACCCGTACCGACCGCATCCATGAGGTGCGCGGCTGGGTCCGGTCCCAGCTCGGACGCCACCCTGACCAGACCGGCGACGGCGATGGCATGGCGAGCGAGCTCGTCCCGACAGCTGGCACACGATTGGAGATGCGCCTCTATCGCACGCCGCTCGTCGTCTTCGACCGCGCCCAAGGCGTAGGCCCCGAGCAGATCCCGAATCGCCTCATGGTCGGGGCCCGAGGTCGACATCTCAATCCGTAATGTACCCCGACCCGTGAGCCCCAACGCCACGAACCGAACCCGAGCGCTTGACTGCTCCCTGTCGAATGAGGTGTATCTGACCTAGATCCGCGTGTTGCCGTGCGGGCGGGCCTGAAGAGGGGGGGGATCGGAGCGACCAGGGTCTGCGGGCTGACGGCGAGGGCGAGATGACCCTCAGGCCCGCGCTCGATCAGGACCGCATTGTGTTGCGTCATGGCCCCGGCCGGAGCGAGGCTGCGGCGGCCGTTCGACACCGACGCGTCAGGGCAACGCGGAGGGCAGCGCGGCTCGTGCCGCCCAGGCCGAGAGGAAGGTCCCCGCCGATGTGTCGGGCTGAGACGCAGGATCACCCGGCGGGCGTGGTGAATGACGCGGCCGGCAGCGCGCCGGCGTGCACGTCGCCATCTTCCGGCCCCTGCGCTGGTACACCCTCAAGAAGCTCAACAACCGCATGCACCGGCGCATCCTGGTGGTGGACGGCGCCACCCAGCTCTTCTATTCGGCGACCGCCGGAGCCCGAAAGCGTCTGTGGCTCACGACTGCTACTTCGCGCCGGACAGGGCGTTCGAGGACCTCCTCTGTGACGCTGGGCGGCGCGGCATCGACGTGCGCATCCTGGTCAACGACGACGAGTCGACAAGGAGGTCGCCCGTCGGGCCGGGCAGCGCTCCTACGCCAAGCTTCTCGAGTCGGGGGTCCGGATGTTCGA